>JAIXQE010000051.1 GCA_027485815.1 Opitutaceae bacterium | reverse complement strand
CCAGGTCCGCCTCCATCTCCGCACTCCGCCGCCGCAACTCCTCCTCGGCCCGCTTGCGCCGGGTGATGTCGTGGCTGATTCCCACCAGACCCACCACGTGGTCGCGCGCGTCCCGCAGCAGTACCTTGGTGACGAGCGACCAGTGCACGTCCCCGGCCGGGCCGAAGTCCGACTTCTCCTGGTTGATGATCGGCGGGCCGCCGCCCAGCACCTGCTGGTCGTCCGCCAGGGCCTGGCGGCCCCGCTCGCCCGGATAGAAGTCCAGCGTGGTCCGGCCCCGCACGTCCTCCGCCGCGGCCGCCCCGAGGGACGCCAGGTGCGCGCGGTTGTTCAGCACGTAACGCGAGGCGGTGTCCTTCACGTACAGCCGGCTCGGCAGGTGGTCGATGATGGTGCGCAGCAGAATGCGCTCCTCGTTCAACCGCTCCTCGGCCTCCTTCGCCGCGGTGATGTCCCGCGTCAGGCCGAAGGTCCCGATGATCCGGCCGGCGCCGTCCCGCCACGGCATCTTGGTGCTTGAGGCCCAGCCCTGCGTGCCGTCGCGACGGGTGAGGCGCTCCACCTTCGCGATGACCGGACGTCCGGTGCGGATGATCTCCTGCTCGTCGGCGAAGGCCCGCTCCGCGTGCTCCCGGGTGAAATAATCGAAATCAGTCCGGCCGATGCATTCCTCCGGCGACGCCGCGCCCAGCGAAAGGGCGTGGGCGTGGCTGTTCCGCACGAAGCGGCTCTCGCGGTCCTTGAAATAGATCCGGTCCGGGCTGGTCTCCATCAGCACCCGGAGGAGGGAAGCCTCGAGGGAGTCGGCGGCGCCCGGCGCCGGGAGCGGGGGATTCGTGCTCATCGCGCGGGGCGGCGGGGGTCAGCGGCGGCGGCGGCCGAACGGGGAGGTGCTCTTACCGGCGGTCAGGCTGCCGTCGGCCGCCATCTCCTTGATCACGGTCGTGAGGTAGGGGATCAGCTGTTTCTTGCGGCTGACCACCCCCGGCAGGTCGAACAAATCGTCCAACTCCCGGCGCGCATAGCGGATCCGCTCGAGGAACGCGCCCTCACCCTTCACCAGCAGCAGGGAATTCTGGGTGTTGATGTCGGTCACGAGCAGCGCGGCGAAGGCGAGCTTCTCCTCGTCCCGCAGCTCCTTCATCGCACGGGCGATCCCGGTCGCGTTGGCCTCGAAGTTGCCGAACCCGAGCTCCTCCACCTGCGACACCGAGAAGCGCACGCCCTCCTCCTCGTACACCTTGAAGTCCGACCGCACGACCTTGTCGGGCGTCTGCGCCAAAATGACCGAACCGGAGTTGAAGATCTCCTCCGCCAGCCGCTTGGAGTCGACGCCCGCGATCTCGCCGAGCCACGCCAGCATCAGGGCGTCCTTGCCGGTGGTCGTCGGGCCCTGCAGGTGCAGGGTGTCCGAGATGAGGCCCGACATCATGATCCCCGCGATCGCCGGCGAGGGTTGCAGCCCCTCCCGCCGGAACAGGTCCGCCACGATGGTGCAGGTGGAGCCGACGGGCTCATTGATGAACAGGATCGGCTGCGCGGTGTTGAGGCTGCCGAGGCGATGGTGGTCGATGATCTCCGCGATCGTGACCTCCTCCGCGCCCGGCACCGCCTGCGTCAGCTCATTGTGGTCCACCAGCACCAGGCGGGTGCGTACGGGCTTGAGGATGTCGCTCTTGGTCAGGATGCCCGCGAGGCGGCCCTCGTCGTCGGTCACCAGCACCGCCTGCGTGCTCAAGCCGAACTGCTTGCGGGCATCCGCCACCCGGGTATCCGCGTCGACGGTGAGGAAGCTGCGGTCAATCGCGCGCTCCAGGTTGGAGGCGGTGCGCACGACCCACGCGGTGGTCGCCGAGTCGTACGGGCTCGAGATGATGCTGACGCCGCGCTCCCGCGCGGCCGCCTCGACGTCCGGCGCGACCGGCAGGCCACTCGTCACCACCAGCGCCCGGATGCCGAGATCGATCGCCCGCCGCTGCACGTCGTCGCGGTCGCCCACGATGATGATCGACTGCTGGGCGGGAATGTTCTCCCGCACGGAAATGCTCCAGAAGGAGCGGATGTCCATCGTCCCGAGGCGCACGAAGAGGTCCTCGACCCGCTCGGCGTCGACCAAGTGGATCGCCTGCCCCTTCAGGGCCCGCGCGATGGCGGCGAGGGAGCTGTGCACCTGCCGCATCAGGCGCGGTTCGCTGACCCGCGGGATGAAGACGCCGCCCAGCTGCGCCAGGCTGATGAGGCCGACGGGCTTGCGGCGGCCATTGGCCACCGGGAGGACGCGCACCTGGTGGCGGTCGATCAGTTCCAGGGCCTCCGCGCAAGTCGCTTGCTCGTGCACATGGACCACGTCGCTGGTCATCACGTCACGGACCCGCGGGGACACGTCGCTCAGGTAATGGGGCAGGGGGACCCGAAAGCGGGTGAGGATCGTGTCGATGCGGGCGTTCGAGTTGCCGCAGCGGGCAGCCACGAACCCCGTCTCCCCCTTCGCCTCCTTCAGCGCCGCGTAGGCGATGGCGGAACACATCGCGTCCGCATCCGGATTGCGGTGGCCGACCACGTAGGTGACGGCGCCGGCGGCGGAAGCGGGGGCCGGTCGGGGAGCGGCGGCGGGAGCGGCGCGGGTGGAAGTCATCGACGGGTGTGGGTGGGGGAAGCGGAAACCCGGGAAGGAGGCAGAGAACGTCTTGGTCGGCAAGCGGATGCCGAGACCGAGAATTCCGGGTAACGCCGGCTTGACGTGGCTCCCGGACGGCCGCGCCGCACCAACGGCGCCCCGGCGCGCGCGGAGGCCACGAACCGCGGTCGCCGGGCGAAGGGAGGCGCTGGGGGGTAGGCCCTGGTTTCGGTCCGAAAACGGCGCTGGCGGGCGAACCTCGTGGCCTGCCTCCAGTGTGCCTACAGGGATCCTTCAGTTCTCCTTCGATTGTCCTTCGTTCAGGTGCCCGGGTGGCGGCGGGCGCACCCCCAACCAGCTCAGGCGGCTTCGCTCCCGCGGCGCGGGGGAGGGGACCTAAACTGACGTAAAATTTAGATTATCAGGACTTTAATATTAAAAAAGAAAACCCCCGTGGCGCGACGCCGCGGGGGTGAAGGAGAAGGGGAGCGGGGTATGATCGCCTCAGCGGACGGTTGCTGGCACCGCGCGCTGGTCTAAGGGTTAACCTCTATTTTGACCCCTCGGATCAGCCAAGGGGGGAGAGGGCTCGGACCGAGAGCTCAGGGCCCGCGCTGGGCGGTGGTGCCGCCGGCGGTCCCGATCATGCCGGCCGCGCCCGAGGCGGGCGGGATCCCGTAGATGCGGGCGCTCAGGTTGGCGTTGGTGACGTTGAAGGGCACGGCCTGCCGGATGTTGTTCGGGCGGGTGGTGCTGGTCGAGGTCGGGTTGTTCGAGACGAAAGGCGACGGGTTGTTGGTATCCGGGAAAAACGCGATGTTGCCACCGAGGAAGGCGATGTAGCCGCCGGTCGCCTTGTAGACGCCGGAGGTCTCGCTCCAGAGGCCGTTGGTCTGGAGACCGCGAGTGTAGATGACCGGGGTGGTCGCGGGGTCGCTCATCTTGACGCCGCCCACGAACTCCCACGAGGGCGAGCGGCCCGAGGTGAAGGAGGTGTGCAGCGTATTGCGCTGGTTGGAGGGCTGGATGATGAACGTCGGGAAGGTGCCGCTGAAGGCGGGATCGTTCTTCGAGAAGAAGAAGGTCGGATCGGTGAGGATGTTGTTCTTCGCCAGGATGCCGGGCCACTTCCAGGCCAGCTGGGGGGCGTTGAGGACGGAGTTGGCGATGTTGATCGGATCGGGCAGGCGGTCCTGGTTGTCGCCGGCGTAGATCTGCGCGGCCTTCAGGATCTCGCGGAGGTTGTTGGCGTCGACCGCGCGCTGCGCCTTCTCGCGGACCGTGCCGACCGTCGGGATGACGATCGCGGCGAGGATGCCGATGATGGCGATGACGGTGAGCAGCTCGATCAGCGTGAAGCCGGGACGGCGGGCGGCGGCTCCGAGGCTGGGGGCGGTGCGGGCAATGGTCATAATCGAGGTAAGGGTGCGGGGAAGACGCGAGGAAGCGGCGGAGGGTTTCGGTGAAAAATCCCGGGCTCAAGCAGATTTTGCCCGCGTCGTCCCGGCCGCGGCGGGCGGCGGGCTTGACAATCCCGGAGGCGAGCCGAATCCTCCGCGGTTCTCCTCCACTCTCTCTCCGGAAAGTGGGCCCTGCGGCCCGCTTTTTTTTTCCCAACTTTCCCGCACCTCCATACGCCATGAGCAGCGAAATCCTCTCCGTCCTCGAGTATATGGAAAAGGAAAAGGGCATCCCGCGCGCCGAGATGATCGCGACGATCGCGAACGCCCTCAAGACGGCCGCCCAGAAGGGGGTCAACTCGGGCCAGGAACTGCGGATCGACATCAACCCGCGCAACGGCCAGCTGCAGGCCTGGTGCCTGCTCAAGGTGGTCGACTCGGTCAGCAATCCCCGCACGGAGCTCCACGTCGAGAAGGCGCAGGCGCTCAAGCCCGGAGCGGTGATCGGCGAGGTCCTCGAGAAGGCGATCGATCCCTCCTCCCTCGGGCGCATCGCCGCCCAGACGGCCCGCCAGGCGGTGATGCAGCGGCTGCGGCAGTTCGAGAAGGACCGGATCTTCGACGATTTCAAGGACCAGGTCGGCAACATCGTCACGGGCACGGTGCGACGCCGCGAGCGCAACGACCTCTTCATCGACCTGGGCAAGGCCGAGGCCGTGATGCCCGCCAAGGAACAGGTGCCGGGCGAGGAGTACCAGCCGGGCGAGCGGATCCGCTGCCTCCTGCTGGAAATCCAAAGCACGCCCCGCGGCCCTGAGATCGTGCTCAGCCGCGCCAGCCCCCGCTTCGTCCGCCGCCTCTTCGAACTCGAGGTCACCGAGGTGGCCGACGGCACCGTCAAGATCGAGGCCTTCGCCCGCGAGCCCGGCTACCGCACCAAGATCGCCGTCACGAGCACCGATCCCAAGGTCGATCCGGTGGGCGCCTGCGTCGGCGCGCGCGGCGCCCGGGTGAAGACGATCGTCCGCGAACTCGGCGGGGAGAAGATCGACATCATCAAGTTCTTCGCCGACCCGCGCGAGATGGTGATCGAGGCGCTGAAGCCCGCGATCCCGCGCGAGATCGTCCTCGACGAGAAGGCCCGGCGCATTTTGCTCCGGGTGGCCAACGACGACCTCGCCATCGCGATCGGCCGCAAGGGGCAGAACGCCCGGTTGACGTCGCGGCTCGTCGGCTGGCGGATCGACATCGAGGAATTCCGCGCCGTCGGCGCCGACCCGGAGGGCGACGCCAAGCGCAAGCTGGTCGCCGGCCTCGGGGTCGCCGAGGACCTCGCCCTGCGGCTCGTCAAGGCTGGCTTCGTCTCGCTGGAACTCTTCGAGGGCGTGGAGGCGGCCGATCTCGAAGGCGCCGGCTTCAGCCCGGAGGAAGCCGCCCTCGTCATCCAGCGCGTCGCCGCGCAGGCGCAGTAACCCGCATCGTCCAGGTCCGAACGCATGAGCATCCGCATCCACAAACTCGCCGAGGAGCTCGGCCTGGACAACAAGGAGATGATGGCGCTGCTCAAGGAGCGCCGGATCATCGCCCAGGACGTCAAGTCGGTCTCGAGTACCGTGGACAACATCAGCGCCGCGGCGCTGCGCGAGGAGTTTGCCGCCCGCCGCCCGGCCGAGGCCCCCGCGGCTCCGGCCGAGGCTCCCGCCGCCGCGCCCGCCCCCGAGGCCGGCCCGCCCCGGGTGAACCTGCCCACCGGGGTCTTCGTCAAGAGCCGGCAGGACATCGAGCGCGAACGCGAGGCCGCCGCCGCCGCCAAGGCCGCCGCCCAGAAGGCCGCCGCCACCCCGCCGCCTCCTCCCGCGCCCCCGCCGCCGCCCGCTCCGGTCGCTCCGCCGCCGCCGAAGCCCGTTTCCGCCCCGCCGCCCCCGCCCGCACTGCCCAAGCCGGTCTCGGCCCCGCCGCCGGTGTCGGTGCCGCCCCCGGCTTCCCGCCCCCCCTTCACGCCTCCGCCCGCGTCGTCCCCGGCCCCCGTCCGCCCTCCGGTCGCGCTGAATCCGCCGCCCGTCCGCCCCGCGCCCTCCGTCGTGGTGCCGCCGGTGCGTCCCGCCGCGTCGGCCCCGGCCGCCCCCGCGGCCCCCGTCGCGCCGGTCGCCTCCGCCCCGGTGGCGGCCCCCAAGCCCCCCGCGCTGCCCCCGGCCCTGCCGCCCCGCGTTGCGGCCCCTGCGCCCGTGATGGCACCCAAGGCGCCGCCCCTGCCCGGCGCCACGGCTCCGGCTCCGGCCTTCCAGATCACCACCCAGGGCGACGTCAAGATCCTCCACCTGAAGCCGCCCATCGTGGTGCGGGACTTTGCCGCCGCGCTGGGACTGAAACCCTTTAAGCTGATCTCGGAGCTCAACCAATTGGTGGGCTTCGCGGCGATGAACTCCACCATCGAGGAGGCCGTCGCCCAAAAAGTGGCCGAAAAGTACGGCTTCCTGCTGGAGATCAAGCACCGCGGCGACGCCGCGGCCCAGCAGGCCGCCAAGGAAAAGAAGGAGAAGAAGCCGGAGGAGGATGAGTCCAAGCACCTCGTCCCGCGGCCCCCGGTGGTCTGCATTCTCGGTCACGTCGACCACGGCAAGACCTCCCTCCTCGACGCCATCCGCAAGGCCAACGTCGCCGCGGGCGAGGCCGGCGGCATCACCCAGCACATCGGCGCCTACCAGATCGAGTTCAACGGCCGGAAACTCACCTTCCTCGACACCCCCGGTCACGCCGCCTTCACCAAGATGCGCGCCCGCGGCGCGAGCGTCACCGACATCGCCATTCTGGTGGTGGCCGCCGACGACGGCTTCATGCCGCAGACCGAGGAGGCCCTCAAGATCGCCCTCGCCGAGAAGCAGTCCCATCCGGAGCGCTTCGCCCTGCTGGTCGCGGTCAACAAGATGGACGTCAAGGGCGCCAACCTGGATCAGGTGAAGAACCAGATGCAGCAGCGCGGCATCGCCCCCGAGGATTGGGGTGGGGAGACGATTACCGTCCCCGTCGCCGCGATCAAGAACCAGGGCATCACCGAACTGCTCGAGATGGTCGTGCTGCAGGCCGATGTGCTCGAGCTGAAGGCCAACCCGAAAGCCGAGGCCAGCGGCCTGATCATCGAGTCCGAGATCGACTTCGGCCGCGGCCCCCTTGCCACGGTCATCGTCCAACGCGGCACCCTGCGGGTGGGCGACGCCCTCGTGAGCGGTCCGAATTACGCGAAGGTCCGGGCCATGTTCGACGACCAGGGCCGCACGGTGAAGGAGGCGCCCCCGGGGACCCCCGTCCGCGTCATCGGCTGGTCCGGCACGCCCGACAGCGGCGCCACGTTCAAGGCGGTCAAGAATGCCCGCGAGGCCGAGAAGCTCGCCGAGGAGGAGACGCTCCGGCTGAAAAAGGAGGCCACCACCGCCGCCGCCGCCCCCAAGGAGGTCACGGTCGAACGCCTGTTCGCCAACATCGCGGCCACCCAGGCCAAGGTCCTCAAGGTCATCGTCAAGACCGACGTCTTCGGCTCCTCCGAGGCGGTCCGGGTCATCCTCGACGGCATCAAGAGCGCGAAGGTCCAGCTGGAGATCGTCTCGATCGAGGTCGGCCTGGTCACGAAGAACGACGTGCTGATGGCCGGCGCCTCCGGCGCCCTCATCATCGGCTTCCACACGCGCCTCGAGAACGGCGTCACTCCGCTCGCCAAGCACCACGGGGTGCGGATCGAGACCTTCGACATCATCTATGAGATGGGCGACAAGGTCCGCGAGATGATGGCCGACCTGCTCGATCCCGACATCAAGGAGATCAAGACGGGCGCCGCGGAGGTCCGGCAGGTCTTCCCGCTCGCCAAGGGCTTCGTGGCCGGCTGCCTGGTCACCGAGGGCAAGATCAACCGCAACGCCGCCGCGCGCCTGCGCAGCGGCCGCGAGATCCTCCACGAGGGCCGCGTCGGCACGCTCCGCCGGTTCAAGGACGACGCCAACGAGGTCCGCGCGGGTCTCGAGTGCGGCATCAAGCTCGACGATTTCAACGGCTACGCGCCGGGCGACGTCATCGAGTGCTTCGAGGTGCAGAAGGTCCGGGCCTCCCTGTAGGCCCGGCCCCGGCGCCCCGTTCCTTCTTCCGGCGATGAGCAACCGTACGGTGCGCGTCAACGAGCTCGTCCAGCGCGAGCTGGGCGACATCCTGCGCCGCCGCTACCAGTCGGAAGCGGTCAACGTCACCATCACCGAGGTCCGCGTCTCGCCCGACCTGCGCGACGCGCGGGTCTTCGTGGCGGTGGTGGGCGACGCGGACGCCGCTGAGGCCAAGCTCCGCTGGCTGCGCGGCCAGGCCGGCGCCATCCGCGCCGAGGTCGGCCGCCGGATCGTGCTCAAGTACCTCCCGAAGTTTGAATACGTGCTGGATCATTCGGCGGCCCGCGGCGCCCGGATCCTGCAGGTGCTGGAAGCCGTGACGCCCCCCGCGGCCGCCCCCGCCCCGGCCCCGGTGCCGGAGCCGAAGGGTTGAGCATGGAACCCTTTTACCCGGAGCTGCGGCCGGCGTTCACCCGGCTGCTGGAGCGCGTGGCCGGACTCCCGGTCGCCGTCTGCGGCCACGCCCGGCCCGACGGCGACTGCATCGGCTCCCAGGTGGCCCTCGCCCGGGTGCTCTCCGCCCGCGGCCTGGACGTGATCTGCGTCAACCCCGACCCCGTGCCCCGGCGGCTCCAGTATCTGACCGCCGGGATGACGTTTCGCCGCACCGACGACGTCCTCCGCGACCCGGTGGCGCGGGCCGCGATCTTCGTCGATTGCGCGGACCATGCCCGCGGCGGGGAACGCCTGAAGGCCCATTATCCGCGCCCGGTCGGCGTGATCGACCATCACCTGTCGAATGCCGGCTTCGCGGAGGTCGACCTGATTGAACGTTCCTCCGCGGCAACCTGCGAGATCCTCGCCGGGTTGTTTTTGGATGCGGGTTTGCCGATGGATGCGGTCACGGCGCGGGCCCTCTATGCCGGGATCCTGACTGACACGGGTCAGTTCCGCTTCCAGGCGACGACGCGGCGCTGCTTCATGCTCGCGGGGGAGTTGGTGGCCCGGGGCGCCTCCCCGGCCGAGGCGGGCTTCGAACTCTACGAGCGGGAGACCCCGGGCAAGCTTCGGCTGCTCCAGCGTTTCCTGGCGTCGCTCCGACTCGAGGCGGGCGGGCGGCTGTGCCTCGGCGTACTGCCGGCGGGCATCTTTGAGGAGACCGGCTCGACGGCCGAGGACACCGAGGGATTGGTCGACTACGCCCGGAGCATCGACGGGGTGGAGATCGGCGCGCTGGTCGAATGGCGCCCGGATGGGACGGTCAAGGCGAGCCTGCGGGCCAAGGAGCCGAGCCTGCGCGTGGACCTGGTGGCGGGGCGCTTTCAGGGTGGCGGGCACGCGTGCGCGGCGGGGTTGAGTGTGAAGTCGCCGCCGGCGGACTTTGAGGCGCAACTGCTGGCCGCGATGGCCGAGCGCCTCGCGCCGCCGCCCCCGCCCGCCGCCTGAATCATGCTCCTGCCAGCCAAGGAAATGGAGGGTATCCTCCTGGTCGACAAACCCTCCGACCACACGTCCCACGACGTCGTGGCCCGGCTGCGCGGCAAGCTGCGCCTCAAGCGCATTGGTCACGCGGGCACCCTCGATCCGATGGCCACCGGCCTGCTGGTCATTCTGGTGGGCAAGGCCACCCGGGTGTCCCAGTACCTGATGGGCGTCGACAAGGAGTACGAGGGCACCGTCGAACTGGGTAAGACGACCGATACCCAGGATGCGGAGGGGCAGGTGATGGAAACCCGGCCCGTGCCCACGCTGACGGCCCCGGAGATTCAAACCGCGATGAACGGATTCCTGGGGGACCAGTATCAGACCCCACCGATGTATTCCGCGGTGAAGATCGATGGGGTGCCCCTGTACAAGAGCGCGCGCAAGGGGCAGGAGGTGGAGCGCGAGCCCCGGTTCATCCGGCTGATGGAATGGACGCTGACCGGCTGCGCCCTCCCGCGGTTTGATTTTCGCCTGAAGTGCACCAAAGGGACCTACGTGCGCACCCTGGCCCACGACTTGGGCAACCGCCTCGGTTGCGGCGCCCATCTGGCCGCGTTGCGCCGCACCGGCGCCGGACAGTTCGGGGTGGCGCAGGCGCTGACCCTCGACCAGATCAACGCCCTGACGCTCCCGGAGATTGAACGGCGGCTGATTCCGGTGGTCGCGGCGGTTCCTCCCGTGGCCCTCTGAGCGGGGTTCCTCCCGATGCCGCCGGAAGCCCTCGCTCACCTGGCTGCGGTGCCCCCCTACGCCGCGCCGCTCCATTTGGCGGTGGGGATGTTCGATGGGGTCCATCGCGGCCATCAGGAGGTCATCCGCCGGGCGGTGGACGCGGCGCGCGCCGCGGGCGGAACCGCGGGCGTGCTGACCTTCTGGCCGCATCCGAGCGTCGTGCTGCGCCCCGCGGCGCCCACCCGGGTGATGCAGGATCCGGCGGCCAAGGCGGAGGTGCTGCGGCAATTGGGCGTGGAGCTGATCCTGACGGAGCCCTTTGCGGCCGGCATCGCGGATGTGGAGGCCGGCGAATTCGTGGGGTGGCTGCGGGCGCGTCTCCCGGGCTTGGCCGGCCTCTACGTGGGGGATAATTTCCGTTTTGGCCGCGGCCGCCGGGGTGACGTGGCGGTGCTGAGGGAGACGGGCCGGGTGGCGGGGGTCGCGGTCACCGTGGTGCCTCCGGTTCAGGTGGACGGAGCGCCGGTGAGCAGCACCCGCATCCGGAGCCTGCTGGCCGCCGGCGAGCTGACGGCGGTTGCCGGCCTGCTCGGGCGTCCTTATGCCTCGCGCGGTCCGGTCGTGCCGGGCAAACGGTTGGGCCGCACGCTGGGGTTTCCGACATTGAATCTGGTCTGGTCGCCGCCGGCGGCGCCCCGCTACGGCGTCTACGCGGTCCGGGTGTCTGGGGCGAGCGGTCCGGCGCGACCGGCGGTGGCCAATTTCGGCCTGCGGCCGACGGTCGAGCGGGCGACCGAGCCGCGCCTGGAGGTGCACGTGTTCGGCGACTGTCCGTGGACCGAGGGGGATGAGGTGAGGGTGGAGTGGGCGCATTTCCTGCGGCCGGAGCAGGCTTTTCCCGACCTCGCGGCGCTCCGGCGCCAGATCCTCCAGGACTGCGCCGCGGCCCGGGCGGCCCTCGGCCTTCCTCCGGCGTGAGCGCCGAGGTTTTTCCTTGCGCTGCCGTGGGGCGAGGCTGTTACTGATCTCTCTTCCGGTGCGGACCCTTAGCTCAGTTGGTTAGAGCGTTTCCTTGACATGGAAAAGGTCACTGGTTCGAGTCCAGTAGGGTCCACCATCGCACAACTCATTCTCCTCAAGTGATTAATATGAGAATTAGGTTGGTGCTGATCGGCCCGGCCCTGCGGTCGGAAGCGGCGAAACCGGAGGCGCGGGGCGTGGGCCCGGAGCGGTGAGTGGCGGCAAGCCAGAGGTGTTGGCGGAGGAGGCCCTGCGGTATGCGACCGTGGGAGCGTGGCGCGTGGTGGTGCTCAACGATCCGGTGAACCTGATGTCGTACGTGGTGCTGGTCTTCCGGAAGGTGCTCGGCTTCGATGAGGCGACGGCCCGCCGGAAGATGTTGGAGGTCCACGAGCAGGGTCGCTCGGTGGTGTGGTCGGGCCTGCGGGAGAAGGCCGAGGCGTATGCTTTCACGTTGCAGGAATGGCACCTTTCCGCGGTCGTCGAACCCGATGAAGCGCATTGAGGTCAAATTGGCGGTGCCCGTCGTGGCGCCCCTCCTCGACGTCATCCGGGCGCTGGGCGAGACGCCCTCTGTCGCGGCCCCCGGCGTGACCGTGCCCCCGGACGCGGATGCGGACCTGCGGGGCGCCTGGATCGGGGAACTCGCCGCCGCGGAAACCACCGAGGTCCGCGCCCTGCTGGCGCTGTTCGACGAGGTCTTTTTCCGGGAAGGCATCGTCGCCTTCGACGCCGAGAACGCGGCCGTCATCCTCCGCGCCTGCTCCGTCCTCCGCCTGCGCCTCCGGGAATCCTACCTCCGGGCCTGGGGCGACGACGCCTTGGAGAGCGGCGACGTGGAGGCGGGGCCGTTTGAGCCCGGCGGCCAAAAGGCGATGGGCTGCTTTCTCTTCCTGGCGACCGTGCAGGAGCTGATTCTGCAACACCTCGGCGACAGCATCCTCGCGAACTGAGGCGCCCGAGTTCGCCGTTGACCCCGGAGGCGCGCAACCTAGCGTCCCGGGCGACACTCTGCGGTGTGCGAGGTGCTTTCAATAACAGCTCGTTGCCTTAGGATTCCATCGGGAGCCGAAGTCGTCGGGAGGAATGTCAGGCCGTAAATCGGAAGACAGAAGACCCGGGGATGGCGCCCACCTTAACCTAAAAAGGTCTTGAGCCTTTGAGCATACGGCATCGGCGGAGTGTCGTTTTTCATTTTCTCGGATAAAATCACGGGCTTTTCCGCCAGTCTGTGATTGCCATGGGGGAATTCGGGCCTTTTCTAGGGGTTTTTCTGGAATGAGCCCCAACCCCGCCGAGGATACCGCCCGTGGCCCGTCCGGTCTTCCCGTTCCGTCCGCAGCGGACGCGCCCCGCCGGATCTGGATCGTGGAGGATCACATTTCGGTGCGGCAGTTGCTGGAGGCCTTCATTAACCTGATCCCGGGATTCAAGGTGGTCGGCGTCAGCGCCGGCGAGGGGCCGGCGTGGGAAGCCGCGCACCGCGGCGAGGTGGATCTGGTCGTGCTGGACCTGATGATTCCGGGGATCGGGGGCATCAACGCGCTGCAGAAATTGCGCGCCCTGCCGGCGGCGCCGCGGGTCATCATCTATTCGGGAACGACCACGGTGCACTCCCTGCAACTGGCGTTGGCTCACGGCGCGGCCGGTTATGTCGACAAGGGCGACTCCATCGAGGAGCTCAAATCGGGGCTGCAGCGGGTGAGCGAGGGCGGGATTTACTTCAGCCAGGGGGCTAGTCGATTGATGTCCTCCCTGATGCGCAGCGGCCCGGGCGGGATGCTCAAGCTTGAGCCGACCGAGTTTCGCGTGCTGGAGCTGTTGGCCGGCGGTTACTCGATCAAGGACATCGCCAAGGAAATGAAAATTTCAGACCAGAAGGTCTACCGGACCCGGCAGAGCCTGATGGAGCGGGCGGACGCCCGGAATGCGCAGGACCTCGTGCGCTACGCCTTCGAGATCGGGTTGGTCGGGTTGCACCGGGCCGGTGCGGAGGCGACCGAGGCGGCAGCGCGCGCCGGCGAGGGCCGACGTCCCGACTGAACGCCACGGGTCGCGCGAACGGGATACCCCCATCCGTGCCCCCGGATTTCCGCCGCCGGCCTTAGGTAGCGCCCGCGGCGTGAGTTGCTCGCTCCCTTGGCCGCCCCGTTCTCGACTCCTCCTGTGTCCACGCCCCTCCGCCTCCAAGGTTTTCGTCCGCTCGCGCCCGTCCCACCGGGATTGGCGGGTCCCGGCTTGGCCGTCCCGTCCGATTTCCAGCGCCAGTTGGCGCACGAGCTGAAGAACCACATCGCGTCGCTGCAGAGCGCCTCGTACCTGCTGTCGCGGCACGGGCGGGACCTGACCGCGGAGCGGGAGCGCAAGTGGCTGGGGACCTGCGATCGTTCGATTGAGGCCATGCGTCGCTTGGTGGAGCAGATCGAGCAGGTGGAACGCGCCTTGGGCGACGGGGATCCGGGCCGACGGGAAGGGGTGGAGCTGCGGCCCTGGCTGGCCGCGCTGGCCGACCGGGCCGGCGTGGGGGAGGAGGCGGCGGATTGGACGTGGGAGGGAGTGGGCCAGCCCGGGGAATGCTGGGTTCTGCCCCGCGGCGCCGCCGAGGAGGCTTGGCCGTGCCTGTTCGCCAATGCCGCCCGCTTCGCGGAACCGGGGACGCGGCCCACGCTGCGGATCCGCGGGCGCGATGCGGGCTTGGAACTGGAAGTGGAGAACGCCGGCGCGGGGCTGTCGGCCGAGGAGGTAGGGCGGCTGGGCGAACCGTTCTTCCAAGGCCACAACGCCCGGGGGCGCGGCGGAGCCGGCCTCGGGGTTCCCCTGGCGCTCGTCTGGCTGACGCGTTGCGGCGGCGGCCTCGGGCACGAACGCCCGACCGCGGATCGGACGGTGTTCCGCTCCTGGATCCCGGCCGAGCGGGCAACGGCGCCGGGCGCATAGCCTCGGCCGGCCCGGAAATCCGGAGACGGAGCGCGCGTTTTCCGTTCCCGGAGAGATGGCGCGCCTTGACACCCCGGGCGGCGCGTCGCTACAGCCGGGGTCAGCAATGGATGCCGCGCTCGAGCAGCCCGTGCTGGTGTTGAATCGCCTCTGGCAGGCGATCAACATCGTCGCCGCCCGGCGGGCCTTTGGCCTGCTGTCCCGGGGGCAGGCGCAGGTGGTGCTGCAGCAGGAGGATGATTACCGCACGTTCTCGATGCTGGATTGGATCGACTTCTCCGCGTCGAACCCGCCCGTCGCCCCACAGGAGGCGGTCCGCACCCCGCACCGGGTGATTCTGCTGCCCAAGGTCATTTTGCTCACGGTGTTCGATCAGTTGCCGTGCAAGGAGCTGAAGCTGACGCGGAGCAACGTGTTCGAGCGGGACAAGGACACCTGCCAGTACTGCTCGCGGATCCTGCCGCGGGAGCAGTTGAACCTCGACCACGTCATCCCGCGCGATCAGGGCGGGCGGACGACGTGGGAGAACATCGTCTGCTCCTGCATCAAGTGCAACACGCGCAAGGCCAACCGGCTCCCGCATGAGGCGGGGATGCGCCTCATCCGCCGCCCCGTGCGTCCGAAGTGGCGGCCGGTGATCGCCCTGGCCCTGGGGGGCCGACGAACGGAGCAGTGGCGGGACTTCCTCGACGTCGCCTACTGGAACGTGGAGCTGGAGGAGTGAGCGCGGGGGCGGCGTGAATTCGCCCTTGACGCTCCCGCCGGCGGTTGCTGCTTTCCCGGGTTCCCGAGCCCGGAGCATTCTCCTTTTTATGCGCGACGATTACATCAAGGAAGCCGTCAAATCCATCCCGGATCCCAACGTGCTGATCAACGTGGTTTCTCGCCGCGTGAAGCAGCTCAAGCGCGGCAACCGCCCCTTGGTCGAGTCCCTCGAGAAGCTTTCCCCGGAGGATGTCGCCCTGCGCGAGGTCATCGAGGGCAAGATCAGTTTCGAGCTGGCCTCCTGAGGTTCCTCCCGAGCCCGACCCCTTGGCGGCGCGACCTTGTCGGCGCCGCCTTTTTTTTCCACCCTGCCTGCGGCTGAACCTCCCTTCCGATGGCCGCGTCCAAAGCCTCCGGCGCCCCGCGCTTCACCGAGATCCGCAATGCGAAGGCGTTGCGGGATTACTCCGTCGACGAACGATTCGAGGCGGGCATCCAGTTGCGTGGCACCGAAGTGAAGTCGATCCGGGCCGGCCGGGCGCAGATCAGCGACGCCTTCGCGCGGGTGGAGAAGGGTGAACTCTGGCTGCACAACGCGCACATCGAACAGTACGCGTTCGGGAACATCCACAACCACGAGGCCAAGCGGATCCGCAAACTCCTGCTCCATCGGCGGCAACTGGAGCGCATCCGGGTCGCGCTGGAGACGGGCGGCGGACGGGCGGTGGTCCCCCTGCGGATGTACTTCAAGGACGCCCTGGTGAAGGTCGAGGTCGCCCTGTGCACGGGCAAAAAGCAGTTCGACCGCCGGGAAGACCTGCGGGCCCGGGCGCATCAGCGGGAGGTCGAGGCCGCGCTCAAGCGCCGCCGCTGAGGGAGCGGGATGCTGCACGTCGTCCTCTTCCAGCCGGAGATCGCGCCCAATACGGGCAACATTGGCCGGATGTGCGCGGTCACCCGCACCCGCCTCCACCTCATCCATCCGCTCGGGTTCGTGATCAACGACCGCAACCTGCGGCGGGCCGGGATGGACTATTGGCGGCACCTCGAGGTCCGCGAGCACCGGGATTGGGCGGCATTCCGGGCCAGCCCTGACGGCCCGGAGCGGCTCTGGCTGTTCACCACGCGCGGGGAACGGGTGTTTTGGGACGCTGAATTCCGGGACGGGGACGGGCTGGTGTTCGGCTGCGAAAGCGCGGGGGCGCCGGACTGGTTGCACGCGGAGCTGGCGGGGCGTCGGCTCACGCTGCCCCAGCCGCACCCGGAGGTCCGTTCCCTCAACCTGAGCACGGCGGCCGGGGTGGCCTGCTACGAGGCCCTGCGCCAGCTGAGGGTGCGCGCCGCGACCCCGCCGGCTTGACCTCGGCGGGGTGGCCCGGAGGATCGCCGGGTGCAGCCCAGCCCCGCTTCCGCATCGCCCCTGCGTCGGAGGGCGCGGTGGGGATTGTTGCTGGTGGCGGTCGTCTATCTGGCGATCGGCTGGTGGCCGTGGCGCCCGTGGCCCGAAAACCGCGTCCAATGGCGGCCGGACGGCCCCGGGTTGGTCTTTCGCCCGCCCTCGCTGGCCTGGGTGCGGCCGCTGCCGCCGGAACCCGCGCGTTCCGCGGCCCGGAGTTTCTGGATCGAGCTGGAACTCGTCGCTTCGCCCCAGGCCGTCCCGGGCCTGCAGCAGGTGCTGACCCTGCACGACGGCCAGCTCCCGGCGAAGCTCGCGGTATGCCAGTGGAAGGCGGATTTGCTGCTTTGGATTCCCGCTCCGGGAGCCCCGCGGGGAATTCGGGAGATCGGAACCACGGTGGCCGATGGCCGGCCGCACCTGGTCACGCTGGTCTTGGGTGAGGGTGAGACCCGGATCTATGTCGATGGGGTCTTGCGCCGGCGCTCCACGGAGTTCCGCGTCGATCCCGAAGCGTGGCGGGGCCAGTGGGTGCTGGGGGATGCGCCCGAGGGAAAGCGGGGGTGGCGCGGTGAGTTGCGCAGCCTCGGGATGGGGCGGGGGCCGCGGTCTGCCGAGCAGGTGGGGGAGCGGCACCGCCAGTGGGAGCGGCGGGCCGCGGAAGGGTGGGGGCCGGCGGAGGGGATGGGGGCTTTTTTCGCCCTGAGCGAGGGCCGCGGGCGGATGGCGAGCGGTCGGGCTCCGGGAGTCTGGCTGGAGCTGCCGGCGATCTACGAGGTGCTGCACAAGCAGCCGCTGGCCGTGACGTTGGACCTCGCGCAGGTCTGGGGCCGGGATGCCCGGGATACCGTGCTGAACGTGCTGGGATTTTTGCCCGTCGGCGTGCTGGCGTGGCTGGCGGCCGGGGGAGGCGGTTTCGGGTGGCGCTGGTTGGTCGTCCTCGGCAGCGGGCTCGGGTTGAGCGTCGCGATTGAAACCGGCCAGATCTGGCTCCCGGAGCGGGTGTCGTCGGCGATCGATCTGGCGACCAACGGGTTGGGGGCCCTGGCGGGCGGAGTGGGCGCGGCGTTGGCGGCGCGGCTGGTCAGGCGGACTTGAACCCGCCGTGGGGTCTAGGCCGGGAGGCTCAGCTGGCGGGCTGGGCGACCGGCATCGCATCCTCTTCCGCCGGCGGCAGGCTGGATTCCAGCAATTCGGCGGCGAGGCGGATCAACTTGGCGGCGTGGCGGCCGTTGGGGGAGTGGGCGGCGGCGAGTTTCTCCAGCTGCGTCACGGTAACCTCGAACGGAGTCAGCGGCTGATCTGTAATGCAGGAGATTTCTGCATAATTGAGGACCTTATCGACCGCCTTGGAACGTCGCTTGAATTGCCCGCGGAGGATGCGGGACACCGTGGCCTGGTTCAGGCCGAGGGATTCAGAGATGGCCCCTTGGGATTCGGCCTGAAGTTTGGGCGATGCCTGGATCTCCTGGCGGAGTTCGGGGATCGTTTTGGGGCGCATTATGCATTTTTATCTCGCATAATCAGAATCCTGAGTAAAGCGTTTGTTCGCGGCGGCGGTTACTTAGTCCGCGGGCGGTGTTGGTGCCGAGGCGGATGGGTGGCGGTTGCCCGAACTTACCCAAATGATGACGATCCTACTCCTAGGGCTAGGGACGGTGGCCGTGGTGGCCACCTTGGTGACGGTGGCGGCCATCCGGAAAGCCCCGGAGGGCTACGAGGACGCCAAGGGATTTCACCCGCGGACGAGCGGTGGGCTGGCTGACCAGCCGCCAGTTGTCAGCGTGGTGGTGGCGACCCCGGCGGAGCGGCCGGCTGCCGGGGCGCAAAAGGTGGGCGGGGGCGTTTTCGCCGCCTCCTGACGGTGCGCGGTGCGCTGACCGGATCCGCGGCGTGATCCGGTCAGCCGCTGCCCGTGGCTAGGCCTCGGGCTTCAGCGGATCTCGTAGACCTCCAGGAGGGCCGAGCCCCCGCGACGGTCGTTATCGCTGGCTTGGGCCGTGTACGTGCCGGGCGGGAGGGTGAGGAGAAGGACGGCGTCCTTGCTCCCATTGAGGGGCAAGGGGAAGGCGCCGACGCTGGCGGTGAGGGCCGCCACCTGGCGATCGCCATTCCAATCGTTGTTTTCGGCGAGGAAGGTGGTGCCGCGGAACATTTCGAGCTTCGGATCCCCGGCGGCATCGTCGACGCCGAAGGCGGTCAAGGCGGGGCCGACGGCGCGGACCAGCACCGTGGCGGGGGTGTTGCCCGCGACCACGAAGCCCGCGATCAGGGCGCTGCGGCCGTCGCCGACCTTGGCCCGGGCGGAGACGTTGATCAGCCGCGGGGTGGTTTCGGTGATCTCGGCGGCGGGCGTGGCGTCGTAAACCTCCGCGAGCACGTTGCCCCGGCCCTCGACCTTGTTGGTGATCTGGATCGTGTAGGCTCCGTTGGGGGAGGTGAGGGCGACCGCGGCATCGAGCGAATCATTCCCGGTGAGGGCGAAGGCCCCCACCTGGGCGCTGCGGGCGGCGATGAGGGGATCGCCGAGCCAGTTGTCGTTTTGGGCGACCTGGAGGCTGTCGCGGAACATCCTGAGCACCGGATCCGCCATGACATTCGGCACCGCGAGGGCGGCCAGCGAGGGGCCGACGCCGCGGACGAGGAGGGGCTTGGTGCCGGCGGTGCGGGCATCCCCGATGGCGAAGCCGACGATGAGCGGCTCAAAGAATTCATCCGCATCGGTGCGCACGGCGAGGTTCACCAGTCGGCCGCGGCTGTTGGCGGGGGTCGATACCGTGGTCAGCGTGGCGGGCAGGCTGACGGAGGTGCCCAGCGAATTGGAGACGCGGCAGGCGTAGGTGCCGGCGTCGGTAGCGGCCACGTTGCGGAGCACCAGGAAGGGGCTGGAGGGGGCGTTGAGCGGGACGCCGTTCTTCACCCACTGGTAGGTCAGGGGGAAGATGTCGGCGGCGCCGCCGGTGGCCGGGGCGTGGAAGACCACGCTGCCACCGAGGGCGACCGTCTGGTTCACCGGGTGGGCGGTGAAGACCGGGGCCAAAATGGATTCGGGGGGGACGGTGACCTGGAAGGTGGAGGGAAGAGACAGATTGCCGTTGGAATCCTCAGCCGTGACCTCGAGGAAAACGGTACCAACGGCCAAGGGCGTGATGGTGAGGGTGGAACCGGTGAGGTTGGTCGACACGATACCGGAGGTTTGTCCGGTGGCACCGCCGATGCGGAGACGGAAGGACAGGACCGCCGTCGGGTCACCGACCGACTGAGGGTAGATCGGGATCACCCTGACCGTGGTGACCGGCACGAGAGTTGAGTTCCGAACGGGGAGCTTGGTGAAATCGGTCCCCGGGTAAGCGAAGGTCGGGGTCTGCGCGAGTCCGTCGATCACCGCCATGCCAGTCCCGAGCACCCGGCCGATCACGGAGTAACCGCCCGGCAGGTTGACGGAGTTGTCGATCGTGTTGAAGAACCACTCGCTGGTGGCGCCATTCGGCTCTCCCGTGGGGCGGGCGGCGGCGAGCGTCCCGCGAATCAGGGGCAGTCTGGCCTCCAGGGGGACCGCCGCGGAACGGGTGATGCTGGTGAAATTGATGGTGGAGGCAGCGCCCGGCGTCGCCGGAACCGTTGCCGCGGTGAAACCGCCGCCTTGGACGATGGCAGGCACCGTCGTGCCGAGGTTATCGATGCGGTGGAGGATCGTCCCGTCGTAGGCGTTCCGGCCGACGTAGCTGAGGAAGTTGGCGGCATTGAGCGGGGCCTCGGTCGATTGCACCTCAACATTCACGCGGCTTTGGGCGCCAAAGTTGAACTGCACCACCTGGCCGACCACGCCGGGGACGCCGAAGTGGGTGGTGAGGTCGATCTGCACGGCGCCCCGATTGACAATCTGGTCCGGGATCGGGCGCGAACGCGTCGGCAGGCTGGTCTGGGCCGCGGCCGGCAGGGCGATCAGGACGGCAACGAGCGCGAGCGGCAGCGGGAGGCGAAGGTTCATGGTGCAAGACTTTGGAGATAAGCGCGGGAATGCCAATCCCGATGTCGCGACGGTCGGGCGGTGCGGCGGGGTCGAGGCGGGCGGGAGGCACGGGCGCGGATAGGACATCCGGGCGAGGATGGCGTCGGGACGTTCCCGGCGCACGCCCCCGGGCGCCCGTACTTTCGCTGACCCGCCGGCGTTCCCGCTACTTAGCCGGAGCCCCGATCCCCTTTCCGGCCGGTCGGGGCTCCGTGCGTCCTGCCGTCGCCTGCCGTTTGGAGGCCGCGGCGCCGTCCTGAGCAAAATTTGCCCGTCGGGCTCCCGGAGTTTGGGCAAGGGCTGCGCGGAGCGGGTCGTTTCGCATTCCGGCCTTGGCGAGGTGCAACCCTGCGCGCTGGGCTGCGTCAACCCGCCCCGGATCCCCATGAATACCCATCCCCGCGTATCCTTCCGGTCTGTCCGCCTGGCGGTGCTGCCGCTGGTCGTTGCTTCCGTGCTGACCTCCGTTGTTTCCGCCCAGCCTGCCCCGGGGGGCGGCGAAGATCGCCGGCGCCGGGGTGGCGATGGTGGCGGGGAGCGAGGCGGCGAACGCGGGGGGGATCGGGGTAACTTCAATCCGCAGGAGATGCAGGCCCGGATGCTGGCGGGCCTCCGCGACCGGATGGAGGTCAAGGACGACGAGGAGTGGAAGGTGATTTCCGAACGGATCGCCAAGGTGGCCGAGCTCCGGCGCAATGCCCCCGGCGGTCCGGGCATGATGATGATGGGCCGCGGGCCTGGCGGCGGGGGCCCCGGAGGCCCCGGCCGGGACGAGGGCGGCAGTGGCCGGGGCGGCTTCCGCCCGGGTGGCGGCTCCGCGGAGATGACCGCGCTGGCGAGCGCGTTGCGGGACAAGTTGCCCGACGCCGAGATCAAGTCCCGGCTCGACCGCCTGCGCGACCAGCGCAAGGACAGCGAGGCGAAGCTCGCCCGCGCCCAGGAGGAATTGCGCGCCGTGCTCACGATGCGCCAGGAAGCGATGGCGGTGATGGCCGGGCTGCTGCCCTGATTCGCCGTGGTTGCCGCCTCCTCTCCCTCTGCCGCCCTGCCGGAGCCGCTGGCCCGGATGGTGGCCGCCCGCCAACTGACCGAGGCGGACGCCCGTTCCTACCTGCGCCAGCCCGGGGCGGCGGAAACCGGCGAGGAGGCCGTCCTGCGTTGGGTGGCCCGCGAGTACGGGGTCCCCTTCACCCGGCTCGACGAATTGGAGCCGGACAAGCAGGTCCTGGCACTGTTTCCGGCGCGGCTCCTGTTGCGGGACGAACTGCTGCCCCTGCGGCGGATCGACCATCAGATCGAGGTGGCGACCAGCCGCCTCTTAGACCCCCAGGGCCTCGATGGCCTGCGGGCCCTCACGGGGCTCCGCCTGCGGCCGGTGCTGGCCCCGGCGGAGGCCATCCAGCGGGAGATGAAGAAACGGCTGGGCGTGGGCGCCGACACGATCGGCACCCTCGAGGAGGAGGGGGGCCTGCAGGTGGTCGACGAGAACGCGGCCGCCGGGACCAACCTCGACGAGGCGGCGGAGGACGCTTCCATCATCCGGTTCGTCAACCAGGTGCTGAAGGACGCGATCGAGCTGCGCGCCTCGGATATCCACCTGGAGCCCTTCGAGGAGGAGTTGCGCATCCGTTACCGGATCGACGGCGTGCTGCAGGAGGTGCCGGTGCCGGCGCAGATCAAGAAGTTCCAGCCGGCGATCGTGGCGCGGGTGAAGATCCTCAGCCATCTGAACATCGCGGAGAAGCGCCTGCCGCAGGACGGGCGCATCAAGGTCCGGATCGAGGCCGCCGAGGTCGACATCCGCGTCTCGATCAGCCCGATGCTGCACGGCGAGGCGGTGGTGATGCGCCTGCTGCGGCAGAATTCCGCCCTGCGCGGCGTCCGCGATCTCGGCATGCACGAACGCGAGTACCAGTGCCTGCGCCGGGTGCTGGAGCTGCCCCACGGCATCGTGCTGGTCACGGGCCCCACCGGCAGCGGCAAGACTTCGACCCTCTACACGGCCCTGCAGGAGATCAACGACGCGGAGCGCAAGATCGTCACCATCGAGGACCCGATCGAGTACCAGTTGCGCGGGGTGAACCAGATCCAGGTCTCGGAGAAGTCCGGGCTGACCTTCGCGCGCGGGTTGCGGTCGATCCTGCGCCATGATCCCGACGTGATTTTGATCGGTGAAATCCGCGACCAGGAAACGGCCCAGATTGCGGTCCAGGCCTCGCTGACGGGGCATCTGGTCTTCTCGACCCTGCACACCAACGATGCGCCGGGCGCGTTGACGCGGCTGGTGGACATGGGTGTGGAGCCCTATCTGGTGGCGTCCTCCCTGGAGGCGGTGTTGGCGCAGCGGCTGGTGCGGTTGCTGTGCCCCCGGTGCAAGGCAGTGGATGATTCGCCGGCGGCGCGGGCGTACCGTGGGCGCATCGGCATCCCGGACGAGACGCCGATCTACCGGGCGGTGGGGTGCCGCGAGTGCCGGCAGACGGGTTTCCACGGGCGGCAGGCGATCTTCGAGTGGATGGACACCAGCAACGAGATCCGCCAGCTGATCCTCCAGAACGCCTCCACCGACGTGATCCGCGATGCGGCGCGGCGGGCGGGGATGACGACCCTCGCGGAGGATGGCCGCCGGCTGGTGCGCGAGGGCCGGACCACGATCGAGGAGATCCTGAGCGTGACCACCGTCCACGAGGAGGATCCGCGGGCGGCCAAGGCGCCGGCGGCTTCCTGATCCGGCGATGCCCCAATTCGCCTACAAAGCCCTGCAGCCGGATGGCGTGGCGGTCGAAGGCCTGATCGAGGCCCCGAACCGGCAGGAGGCGTTGCGGCTGGTGGAAGGCAAGGCGCTGCGGCCGGTCCGGCTGGGCGAAGCGGCGGGGGCCGCGGCCGGCGGCGCCAAGGCGGGGGCGGGCTGGGGACGGCGGCTGTCGCTGGGCGGAGGAAACAAGATCTCCGCGCGGACCCTGGAGAACTTCACGCGGCTGCTCTCGAGCCTGATGGCCGCGGGGGTGCCGTTCAGCCGCGCCCTGGTGATCATCCAGCGGGAGGCGGCCGAGCCGGCGGCGAAGGCCAAGTGGAAGGAGTTGCACGACCTCGTGATCGACGGGATGCCGCTGTCGGACGCGATGGCGCGCTCCCCGGAGACGTTCCCGCGGGTGTATGTCGCGATGGTCGAGGCGGGGGAGGCGGGTGGGTTCCTCGACGTCGTCCTGGCCCAGATTGCGGACTTTCAGGCCCGGGAGAAGGAGCTCAAGGGCAAGGTGGCGACGGCGCTGATGTACCCGGCGATCCTGTTGGTGCTGGCCCTGGGTGTGCTGATCTTCCTGCTGGTCTTCTTCATTCCGCGCTTCCAGCTGGTGTTTCAAGGCTTCAACGCGGAGTTGCCCTTGATCACCCAGCTGATCGTAGGCGTGAGCGACGCCGTGCGCGGCTACGGATTGTTCCTGGCGGCGGGCCTCGCGGTGGCGGGCATCTCGGCGCGGCACTGGTTCCGCTCGCCGCGGGGCCGCCGGGCGTGGGAGGGCTGGATCCTGCGCGTGCCGACGCTGGGGCCGTTGCTGGCCCAGTTCGCGATGGCCCGCTTTTGCCGGATGCTCGGCACCCTGCTGGGAGCGGGCGTGCCCCTGATCAGCGCGCTCAACGTCGCGCGGCGCTCGATCGGCAACCAGATTTTGGTCGATGCGGTCGCGGACTCGATCGACCGGGTGAAAGAGGGCAAGGCGCTGGGCAAGAGCCTCGCCCAGAACCGCGCCCTGTTCCCGGGCGCGATCGTCGAGATGATTTCCGTGGCCGAGGAGAGCGGCAAGCTGGACGCCGAGCTCCTGCGCATCGCCAACACCACCGAGGGCGACCTCGATCGTCAGCTGAAGGCGGTCGTGGCCCTGGCGGAGCCGGTGATGCTCTTCGTCATCGCGGCGCTGATCGGCACCATCTTCATCGGGATGGTGATCCCCATTTTCTCCCTGCAGGACCACATCAAATGACCTTACCCATGACCTCCCGTCCCCCCCGTGCCCTCCGGGGCGCCCGTCGCGGCGCCTTCACCCTCGTCGAGCTGCTGCTGGTGCTCGTGATCCTCGGCATCCTGGCGTCCCTGGTGCTGCCGAAGTTCACCGGCCGCACCGAGCAGGCGCGGGTGACGGCGGCGCAGACCCAGATCTCGACCTTCGGCACGGCGTTGGATGCCTTCGAGGTGGATACCGGCAGTTATCCCCGGGGGCAGGATGGCTTGAACCAGCTGGTGGCCGCCCCGGCGGACGTGCCCAACTGGCGTGGGCCCTACCTGAAGAGCGAGATCCCGGCCGATCCGTGGGGTCGCCCCTACCTGTACGAGTTTCCGGGCCGGGTGAATTCCTCCGGCTACGACCTGCGTTCGATCGGGCCCGATGGCCAGGCGAACACGGCCGATGACATCGTGAACGGCCGCGTGGCCGCGAACTGATCCGCTTGCCCGCGGGATGAGCCCCGGCCGCCACGATCGCCCTGCCTCTTCCCCGCGGTTCCCCGCGGGCCGCCGCGGCTTCACGCTGGTGGAGCTGATCGTGGTGATGGTGCTGCTGCTGACCGTGGCTTCGCTGGTGGCGCCGCGGATGGCCTCCTTCTTCAAGGGGCGCGCGTTGAGCGGCGAGGCGCAGCGCGTCCTCTCGCTCCTGCATTACGCGCGCAGCCAGGCGGCGGCCGAGGCGGTGCCGGTGGTGGTCTGGTTCGATCCGGTGCGCGCGACCTACGGGGTGGAGCCGGCGGCGGGTTTCGGCGGCCTCGGGGAGGTGCGCCGCCTCGAATTCACGCTCGAGCCGAGCCTGCGCGTGGAGGTGGCCGTCGCGCTCGAGGGCGTGGTTTCCGAGCAGGACGACGAGCGGCTCGGCCTGAGCGCGGACCGGCCGGCCATCCGTTTCAACCCCGATGGTTTTCCTGATCCCGCGGCGCCGGCGCGGGTGGTGCTCCGCCAGGATGATGGGGGCGCGCTCGAAATCGCGCTCACGGCCAATCGGCTGGGCTATGAAATCCGGACTCCCGATGCGCGCCCCTGAACGGCGTTCCGCGCGGCGGGCCTTCACGCTGGTGGAGGTGCTGGCCTCCCTGATGCTCATCGCGCTGGTCGTGCCGGTGGCGATGGAGGCGATGGCCGTGGCCAGCCGCGCCGGCGAGCTGGGCCGGCGTAAGGCGGCCGCCATGCGGGTGGGGGAGCGCGTGCTGGGGGAGCTGTTGGCCGAGGGCCAGCTCGCGACCGGCGCCACCAGCGGCGTCGCCCAGGAGGGACCGTTCGAATACCCGTGGTCGGTGCGGTTGGAGAACTGGCCCGAGGACGCCCTGCAGCAGGCGACGGTGACCGTGACCTTCTCGATTCGCGGGGCGGCGCAGGAAATCGCGCTGGCGACCCTCCTGCCGGCGACGGGCACGGCGGAAAACGCGGTGGGAGGGCAGGGCTGATGCGGCGGAAGTTTCCAGGGACGGGCCGCGTCCCGGGGGGCTTCACGCTCCTCGAGCTCCTCATCGGCATCGTCGTTGGCTCGGTCGTGCTGATCGTGATCCAGACCAGTTATTTCGGGGCGTTACGGCTCCATCAGACCACGCACGCCCGGATCGAGCAGGACCGGCGCGTGCAGCGGGCGGTGAGCATTTTGCGCCGCGATTTGGCCGGGTTAATGTTGCCCGGAAGCGAGACCGCCCTGGCGCAGGGCCTGCAAACGAGCCCGTTCTCCGGCTCGATGGCGGATGCGATCGGGGAGCGGGTGACCCCCGACCTGAGCACCAACTCCGGCCGCATCGACGGGTGGACGCCGTTCGCGGACCAGCAGCGGGTCGCCTATTTCCTCGTGCCTTCGGCCACGGGCGGAGCCGGCCGGGACCTGATCCGCGCGGTCACCCGCAATCTGCTCCCCGTTCAGGAGGTCCTGCCGGAGGAGGAACTGGTGCTCGGGGGGGTGGAATCCGCGAGCCTCGCCTACTTCGACGGGCTGGCTTGGACGGACACCTGGGATTCGACGGCCACCGAGACCCTGCCCGGGGCGCTGCGCTTCAGCTTTGCCCTCGCGGCGGAGGCGGGGGGAGCGCCGGCGGGGACCTATGAGGTGGTCGTGCCGGTGCTGGTGAAGACCACCGCCACGCTGGCGCAGGAAGAGGAAGGCGCGCTGCCATGAACCGCGGACTTTCCCCCCGGAACGGGCGCCGCCGCGGCTCCGTGATGATCATCGTCCTCTGGGTCTGCCTGGGACTCGTGGCCTTGGCCGTGTACTTCGCGGACCAGATGTCGGCGGAGCTGCGGGCGGCGGACAACCAGGTGATGGAGACCGAGGCCCGGCAGGCGGCGCTCGCGGGAACCCGTTACGCGGCCTTCGTGCTGGGCCAGTTCGGCCTGAACGGCGTCGTGCCGCATCCGGACGATTACCGCGCCGAGGCCCTCGCGGTCGGGGAGGCGGCCTTCTGGTTCCTCGGGCGGGACCCGGACCAGCGGCCCGGGGACGAGCCGGTCTTCCGCCTCGTCGACGAGGCCGCGAAGCTCAACCTCAACTCCGCGCCGCGCTCGATGCTCGAGCTGCTCCCGGGCATCACGCCCGAGCTGGTCGATGCGATCGTGGCGTGGCGGAGCCGCAGCCAGGGCGGGGGCGGCGACAGCACCTATGGTCTACTCGATCCCCCGCGGTTGAACAAGGGAGCGCCATTCGAGACTGTCGACGAGCTGCGGTTGGTGTACGGGGCCTCGCTGGACATTCTGTTGGGCGAGGATGTGAACCGGAACGGCATCCTCGATGAGAATGAAAACGACGGGGAGCAGTCGGCGCCACGAGACAACGGGGACGGGCTGATCCAGCCGGGCCTCCTCGAGTACGTGACCGTCTACAGCCGCGAGCCCAACACCCGGCCGGATGGATCGCGGCGGCTGAACGTCGCGACGGCGCAGGCCCGGCAGTCGCCGGCCTTCCTGCAGCTCCTTGGCCGGCTGGGGGGCGGCCGCGCCCAGGAGATCGTGCGCGCCCTTGGGGGCCAGGAGTTGCGCAGCCCGGCGGAACTGATGGTCGAGGGGCGGTTCACCGCCGAGGAGTGGGCGCAGATCCGGGATGAGGTCACGATCAGTTCCGGGTCGACCGTGACCGGGCGGATCAACGTCAACACCGCCTGCGAGGTGGTGTTGGGCTGCATTCCGGGGATCGGGCCGGAGAATGCCCCGGCGCTGGTGGCCTACCGGCTGGCGAATCCGGACGCGGTGCGCGGATCCTTCGCCTGGCTGACGCAGGTGCTCAGCCGCGGCGCGATCACCCGGGCCGGGCCGTACATCACCGATCGTTCGTACCAGTTCACCGCGGACGTGGTCGCCGTGGCGCGCGGGGGCCGGGGCTATGCCCGGACCCGCACCGTCTTTGACCTGAGCCGTTCCACTCCCCGGATCGTCTACCATCAGGATCTCGCGGCCAGCGGCTGGGCCCTCGGCCCGAGCGCCCGGCAACTGCTGCGGGAAACCCGCAATCGCCTATGAGCCACCGCCCGCCCCCTGCCTTTTTGGTCCTGGCCTTCGAGCCGGGGCACCTGCGCGCCGCGCTGGTCCGCCGCGGGAAGTCCGCGCCGCCCGAGGTCCGCGTGTTCAGCGCGCCGCTGACGCTCGACCTCCTCCATCCCGAACCCGACCTCGTCGGGCGGGAGATCCGCAACCAGCTGGAGGCGGCGGGGGTGGCGGAGCGGCAGGTCGTGGTCGCGCTGCCGCCCGCGTGGGTGATGACCCTTCCGGTGGCGATTCCCGCGGGCTTGGCCGGCGATGATCTGGACGGTTTCCTGCAGCTGGCCGCGGAGCGCGGCTTCCCGAGCGCGCCCGAGGAGCTGCAGATCGTGCGCTCCGGCTGGGAGGCGGAGGGCGAGCGGCGGGTCACCCTGCTCGCGGTGGCGCGGGCGCAGTTGGAGAAGGTGGACCGGGTGCTGCGCGCCGCGGGGCTCCGTCCCGCGGGCTTCACCCTGGCGTTGCCGGCGCTGCCCGGGGCGCTGGGGACGGCGGCCGAGGGCCAGATCTCCCTGTGGCTCGAGGGGGACGGGGCCGTCCTGCTCGTCGGGCTGCAGGGGGCGGTGGTGTCGTGGCGCGCCCTCGAGGCGACGATCGAGTCGGAGGCGGGCGAGCGGGTGTTGCATTCCGCGGCCCTGCTGCGGGAGCTGCGGATCACCTGGCAGCAGGTGCCGGAGACGGTCCGGCCGGCGCTCCGGCGCCTCGCGCTGCACGGCGAGCCGGCCCTGGTGGCGGCGCTCGCGACGGCGGTGGAGGCGTGGGCGGCCGAGGCCCGCCTCGAGGTGGTCGCGGCGGCGCCGGGCCGCGTTTCCGGCGAGGAGTTGGTCGAGCGCTTGGCCTTGGCGCGGTCCGCCGGGACCGGAAAGGCCCTCGAGTTCCTGCCGCCGCGTCCCAGCCGCTGGGCGCAGCTTGCCGCCCGGTACAGTTCCCGGCGCCTCGCCACGGCCGGCGCGGCGGTGGCGGGCCTGCTCGGCCTGGCGGCCATCGGCTTCGGCTGGCAGGAATACCGCCTGTGGTCCCTCCGCTCCCGCTGGGAGACGATGGCCCCGACGGTCAAGGAGCTGGAGACCGTCCAATCCCGGATCCGCGAATACCGCTCCTGGTACGACACCTCGTTCCGCAACCTTTCGATCCTGCGCAAGGTGACCGAATGCTTCCCGGAAACGGGGGCCGTCACCGCCAAGTCCTTCGAGATCCACGGGCAGACTAACGTGACCGTCTCCGGCACCGCCCGCGACAACGCCTCGCTCCTGCGCACGCAGGACCTGCTCCGCCAGTCGCGGGAGGTGCAGGCGGTCAAGATCGAGCAGATCCGGGGCAAGACCCCGGCCCAGTTCACCTTCAACTTCCGCTGGAGCGGAGCCCCCACGCCATGACGAAGCCCCCCCTGGATCGACAACGCTGGCTGCTGATCCTGACCGGCGTCGCGCTGGGCCTGCTGGTGCTGGACAGCCTCGTGCTCAGCCCCCTGACCCGCGCCTGGCAGGCCCGCAGCGCGGAGATTGCCCGGCTGGGCAAGCTCGTGGCCGAGGGCGAATCGACCGTCGCCCGCGGCGAGCGGACGCGCGGGCTCTGGCGGGAGATGCAAGGGCAGGCGCTGCCCGCGGATTCCGCCAAGGCGGAGCAGGACCTGCTGACCGCCTTCGACCGCTGGGGCCGCGCCGGCGGGGTGGAGGTGGCCTCGATCAAGCCGCAATGGAAGCGGGGCTCCACCAGCCAGTATTCGCTGCTCGAATGCCGGGTGGACGTCACCGGTCCCTTGCCCGCGATCGTGCGGTTCCTGCACGAGGTCGAGAAGTCACCCCTCGCGCTGCGGATCGATTCCCTGGAGCTCAACACGCGGGATGAGTCCGGGGGCAAGCTCTCCCTCGGCCTGCTGGTGAGCGGGTTGCGGCTGGCGCCGCTGGAGGGTCGGCGATGAACCGCATTTCCCTTTGCGCGTTGCTGGCCGCGTTGGCCGTGGGCATCCAGGCCGCGGAACGCCGGCGAGGCTCTGAGGCGGCTCCGGCCGCCACTCCGGCCCCGGCGGCGGCATCGACCGCTCCGGCCGGTAGCCTCGAGGCCTTCGCGCTCGTCACCGAGCGCAACATCTTCAACCCCAACCGTACCGCGCGGAACCGGTCCGCCCCCGAGGAAAAGCCCGTCCGGACCGAGGAGGTCGCCCTCGTCGGCGTGGTGGGCTTCGGCGCCGACCCTGCGGCCGTGTTCCACAGCGCCGATCCGCGCCTGCGCGGCGAGGCGGCGTTGGGGGGCCGCCTGGGTGACTTCAGCGTGGTCGCGGTGACCCCCGCCGGGGTGGAGCTCCGCGCCGGCGAACGCACCTACACCCTCGCGGTCGCGCAACGCCTGACGCGGGTCGAGGGCGGTGAGTGGACCGCCTCCGCCGCCCCGGTCCCGGAAGTCCGTTCCCGCCCCGAGGCGGCCCCGGTGGAAGTGCCGGCGAACGCCTCCGAAGTCCTCAAACGCCTGATGAAGCAACGCGAGAAACAGCTTAAAGAATGAACACCCAACCCATCCTGCCCCTGCTCCTCAGCCTGACCTTGTCGGGCGGAGCCCTCCTGCACGCCCAAGCCCCGGCTGCGCCCGCGCCCGGGGAGACGCCGCGGGCCCCGGAGGCCGCCCCCACCGCGCCCGAGCGTCCGGCGCGCGACACTTCCGCCGGGCTCCGGTTCAATTTCCGCGGGGCCCCGCTCGAGACGGTGCTCAATTACCTCAGCGAGGCCGCGGGCTTCGTGATCGTCCTCGAGACCCCGGTCCGCGGGAACGTCGACATGTGGAGCGCCCAGCCGGTCTCCCGCACCGAGGCGGTCCAGTTGCTCAATCTGGCCATCAACAAGTCCGGTTATACTACCACCCTCAAGGGGCGCACCTTGGTCGTGAGTTCCAAGGAGGACGCGCGCAAGCGGGCCATCCCGATCCGCACCGGCAATGACCCGCGCCAGATCCCCGACAACGCGGAGATGGTGATGCAGATCATCCCGCTCGAGCGGATCGATGCCACCCAGGCGGCCTCGGACCTCGCGACCCTCCTGCCCAACTCGGCGACCATCACGGCGAACGTCGACAGCAACTCGCTGGTAGTGACGGACACCCAGAGCAACGTCCGGCACATCGTCGAGCTGCTCTCCGCCCTCGACGGGTCCGCCGGCTCCGTCGCCTCGATGCGGGTCTTCCAGCTGAAGAATTCCGACCCACAGGAGATGGCGGCGCTCATCACCAACATCTTCGGCGGCGGTCAGTCCGGCGCCCGCTCCGGGGCCCCGCAGACCCCAGGTTTCGGGGGCTTCCCCGGGTTCGGCGGGGGGCCGGGGGCGGCGCTCGCGGCGATGGCGGCGGCCCGGGGCGGCAGCGGTCCCGGCGGTCGGGGCTCCAGCAGCTCGTCCAGCCGCGGTTCGCGCTCGAGCGGCGGCTCCTCCCGCGGCACGCCCGTGGTCGCGGTGGCTGATCCCCGCACGTATTCGGTGATCGTCAGCGCCTCCAAGGAAAGCCTCGAGGATGTCGAGGGCATCATCCGGCAGCTCGATGCCAGCACCGCGCGCAAGCAGAAGGTGTTCGTCTACTCGCTGGAGCACGGCGACGTGAAGCAGGTGGAAAGCGTGCTGCGGAACCTGTTCCAAGGGAGCAACGTGCGCACCACCGGTTCCCAGGAGGTCGATCCGCTCACGACCCGCGCGTCCGCGAATACCCAGGCCACCGGCGCCAACATCACCCTCGGCACCCGCGGGGTCCGCTGAACCCTCCGCTCCACCTCCTCATGAAACTTTTCCCCCTGCTTCCGGCCGCCCTGGCCCTGGTGCTTTCCGGACTCGTTCACGCCGCCCAGGCGCCGAGCACCGGCGGCGCCCGGCCCGCCACCTCCAGCACGCCCCGGCCCTCGACGATGTCGGGCACCACCTCCCGCGCCACCACCGGCGGCGGAGGAGGCGGCGGCTCGGCCGGCTCCACCCGCCAGTACACGAACTCCACGATGGTCGGGGAGGCGATGATCACCAGCGACCTCCAGACCCGCCGCCTGATCGTGGTCACCGACGAGGAGACCAACGAGAACATCCGCACCATCATCGCCAGCCTCGACCAGCCTAAGCCGCAGGTGCTGATCAACGTCGTCTTCGTCCAGGTCACCCACGACAAGGGCGTCGACCTCGGCGCGGAGGGCGTCTTCAACGGCACGCTCGCGGTCAAGGGCGAGCCCCGCGGGATCGCCACCACCCGCTTCGGGGTGGCCGACGCCCTCGCCGATGGCACCCAGTACGGCGCGTTCTACCGCATTTTGGGCCAGGACGTGACGGCCACGCTCCGCGCCCTCTCCGCGGTGACCAAGACCGAGATCCTCTCCCGGCCCTCGGTGCTCACGCGCAACAACCAGCAGGCGACCATCATGGTGGGGCAATCGATCCCGCTCATCACCAACTCGCGGGTCAGCGACCAGACCAACACCACCATCAACACCGTCCAGTACCAGGACGTGGGCATCATCCTGCGGGTGACGCCCTTCATCACGCAGGAGGGGCTGGTCGAGATGATCGTTTCCCCGGAGATCTCCTCGCTCAGCGCGACCACGATCCCGATCGGCAACAACGTCAGCTCGCCGGTCATCGACAAGCGCTCGGCGGACACGGTGGTCGTCACGCCCAGCGACAAGACGATCGTGATCGGCGGGCTCATCTCCTCGCAGCTCGGCGACCGCGACAGCAAGGTGCCGATCCTCGGGGATATCCCGCTGGTGGGCCTCGCCTTCAAGCGGAAGCAGAAGACGGACGTGAAGACGGAGCTGCTGATCTTCCTTACGCCGCACGTGATCCGCACGCCGGAGGACCTCTCCGCGACCACGGACCGCGAGCGCGCCAAGCTGGAGATGTCCGGCCAGGCGTTCGAGGAGCACGGACTCGATCGGGCGCTGGGCAAACCCGACGCGGGCGCGACTCGCTGAGGGCGGCGTCGGCCGGCGGGGGATGCCCCGGGCCGGCCAGCGCGGGCTTGGCAGCGGCGCGGATCCGGGCGAGGTTGAGGCACCCCGATGCCCGCCCGGCTCCTCAACCGCCGTTTCGGCCTGCTCGCCGCGCTGTGCGCCGGCGTGACGGGGCTCTTTGGCTGGCAGTGGGGGGAACACCGTCGGTTCGAGGCGGCCGCCGCGCAGGCGTTGGTGAACCGCGGCCGCGACATCACGTCGACGCTCGGCATCATCGTCCGGTCGCAGCGGCGCTTCGGCCTGCTGGTGGCCCGCGAGCGGATCGAGACCACGCTGCAGGCGCTGATTCATCCCGGGGACCTCGAGGGCCTGGCGCTGCTCGGCCCGACGGGCGAGACCATCGCGAGCGCCGGCCGGCCGATCGACCTCTCCCCGGAGGCGCTCCGGGCGCGCAGCGTGCATTGGCGGGCCGAGGAACTGGTGCTCCTCAACCTGATGGACCTGGGCCAGGCGGGCGGGACGGGCGAGGAGCGGCCGTTGCCGGCGGCGGTGGTGGTGAGCGGGCAGCGGATGCCGAAGGCCGCGCGGACGCCGGTCGCCCGGCCCAATGGGGAGGGCGCGGCCCCGATCTCGCCCCGGTTCACGTTCGGCCGGCCCGCCTGGATGGAGCAGGGGGAGTACGAGGCGCTCCTGCGCACCCAGGGGGTCCACAGCCTCGTGATCACGCTGTCCACCGCGGAGCTGCGCCGGGCGGTGCGGGGGGACTTCCTGCTGCGGGCCCTGGTGGGGGCGATGGGGCTGGGGGTCGCGGTGGTCTCCGGCCTCGCTTGGCGCAACCGGCGCCGGAATGACGAGCTGCAGCTGCGGCTGCTCAAGGCGGGCGAGATGAATGGGCACCTCGCCCAGATGAATCTCGCCGCCGCGGGACTCGCGCACGAAACCCGCAACCCGCTCAACCTGATCCGCGGCCACGCCCAGTTGGTGTCGATGGACCCCGCCGCCGACCCGCAGTGGCGGGCCCACGCGGCCGCGATCCTGGAGGAGGCCGACCGGGTGACGGTCCAGCTCAACCAGTTCATCGATTACGCCAAGCCCCGCCAGCCAGTGCTCGGTCCGGTTGACCTCGCAGCCCTCGCCGCGGACGTCGGCCGCACCCTGGGTCCCGACTTGGAGGAGAAGCGGGTCACGCTCGTCCTGCCGGCGGCGCCGGTGCGGGTGGCGGCCGATGAGGCCCTGCTGCGGCAGGCGTTGTTCAATCTGGTGCTCAACGCGATCCAGGCGGTGGAGCCGGGCGGGCGGGTAGAGGTGGCGGCCGTGACCGGCGCCGGAGGCGAGGTGGCGCTGGAGGTGCGGGATGACGGCCGCGGCGTGCCGGAGACCGAACGGGAGGAGATTTTCAAGCCCTACGTCACCCGGCGGAAGGATGGCGTGGGGCTCGGCCTGGCGGTCGTCCGCCAGATCGCGCTCGCCCATGGCTGGGAAGCCACGTGCGGGGCCCACGCGCCGCGGGGAGCCGTGTTGCGGCTGGCGCCGCTCCGGCCCGCCTCCACCGGATGAGAACCGAGCCGGAGTCCCCGCGGATCCTCATCGTCGATGATGATCCCGACCAGCGTGACCTGCTGGAGACCTTCTTGCGCCGGCAGGGTTTTCGCACGCGGGGCGCGGAGTCCGGCGCGGCGGCGTTGGAGCTGCTCGGGCGGGAACCGTGTGCGCTGCTGATCACGGACGTGCGGATGCCCGGGATGTCGGGGCTGGAGACGCTCCGCCGGGTGCGTGAACAGCACCCCCGGCTCCCGGTGCTGCTGGTCACGGCGTTCGCGGACGTGCGGAGCGCGGTGGCGGCGATGCGGGACGGGGCCCTCAACTATCTGGCCAAGCCGATCGACCTCGACGAGCTGATGGCCTCGGTGCGGCTGGCGGTGCAGGGGGGCGCGCCCCCGCCGCCGGATGGGGGCGTCCCTCCCTTGCCGGCGGATGTGGTGGTGGCCAGTCCCCTGATGCGGGCGGTGTGCCGCGATGCGGCGGCGATCGCCGGGTCCGACTCCCGCGCGCTGCTCTCCGGGGAGAGCGGGGCGGGGAAGGAAGTGGTGGCGTCGTTGATCCACCGGTGGAGCAACCGCGCGGCGGGCCCCCTCGTGAAGGTGGGCTGCGTCGCGGTGCCGGAGGCCCAATTGGAGGCCGAGCTCTTCGGCCAGGAATTGCCGGGCGGGCTCGTGCGCACGGGGCGGCTGGAACAGGCGGAGACGGGGAGCCTGTTCCTGGACGAGATCGCCGAGTGGCCGGCCGCGCTCCAGAGCCGGCTGCTGCGGCTGCTCAATGAGGGGGTCTTTCGCCGGGTGGGCGGCACGCGGGACGTCCGTTCGCGCGCCCGCCTCCTCGTGGCGACCAGCCGGGATCTGGCCGCCGAGATCGCCGCGGGACGCTTCCGGGAGGATCTGTATTACCGGCTCAGCGGGATGGAAATCCACGTCCCGCCCCTGCGGGAGCGCCCCGAGGACATCCTGCCGTTGGCGAGCCACTTCAGCGCCCTGTTCTCCCGCCAGCAGCCGCGGTTCTCGTCCTCCGTGGCGGCGGCCCTGCAGGCCTATCCCTGGCCGGGCAACGTCCGCGAACTGCGCAACGCAATGGAGCGCGCCGCCCTGTTGTCCCGCGGGGAGGTCGTGCTGCCCGAGCACCTGCCGTCCCGGATCTTGGCCGCCGCCGCGCCCGCGGGCGAGGCCCCGCGCGACCTGCAGCGCCTCGAGGAGATCGAGCGGGAGGCGATCCTGCGGACCCTCCGGAAGAATCGCTTCAACCGCACCGAGACGGCCCGCGAGCTCGCGATCAGCCGCCGCGCCCTCACGTACAAGCTCCAGCGCCTGCGCGCCGAGGGCGTGCCGGTCGATCCGTGAGCGGACGGCCCGCGGCGATGCCCCGGGGGTCGGCCGGAGACGGGTTCAACCCGGCGCGGGACCGCCGATCGGGCCGACGTGAGTCAGGGCCAAAACCACGCGGCCGGCGGCCCGGGAGGCAGGGATGGCCACCGTGAACACGGCTTCCCAATCGTTGAGCCCCTCGGGATCCACCAGGGTTTGCGCGACCGCCCAGGGGTCGTCGCTGCCGGGGGCGCCGCCCTCGGTCCAATGCGTGTGCAGGGCGGAACGGCCCTCGGGATCCAGCCGCAGGCGGCCCCGCGCCTCGAGATAGGGCGCGAAGGCCTGTTCCACCCGCCGCGCGGGCGAGGGCCCGGTTAAGTCGGCCGCCGTTCCGGCGGGGGCATCCGCGCCCAACCGCTGGGCGGCGCCTTCCCAATCCCGCAGCGCCACGTCCTGGAGCACCCCGAGCAGGGCCGCGCGGACCAGCCGGCGGAAGGCGGTCCGGTCGCGGGTGAGGTCCGGGCGTCCGGCACGCGCCGGCGCCGCCGGTTCGCGGTCGTCCCGCGGCCCGGCCGCGGCCGGGTTCACGAGCAGTTCCCACTCCTCGAGCAGGCTGGAATCCACGCCGCGGATCAGTTCCCCGAGGTAATCCTCCACCTCCCGCACCGCGTCCGTCTTCGCCGTGTCGGGGACGGTCTGGGCGAGGACCTTCCAGACCTGCGCGAGATGGCGCAGCAGGACGCCCTCGACCCGGTGCAGCTCGTACTCGCGGACGTAGGCGGCGAACGACAGGTAGCGTTCGTACATCTCGCGGGCGATCGACTTCGGCCGGACGTTCTCCTGCTCGACCCACGGGTGGCGGGCGGCGAAGGCGTTGAACGTCTCGTAGAGGAACTCGCGCAGGGGCTTGGGGTGTTCGATCTCCTCCAGGCGCTCCATCCGCTCCTCGTAGGGGACGCCGGCGGCGCGGAGTTCCTCGAGTTTCGCCGACTTCTGCCGGTCCACCTGCCGCCGGAGGATCGCTTCCGGATCCTCCACGATGGCCTCGCAGAGCGTGAGGAGGTTGAGGGCGTGGTCGGGATCCTCGGGATCGAGGCGGGGCAGGGTGTCGATCAGGTAAAGCGAGAGCGCCTGGTGGAGGGAAAAATCGTCCTGCAGCTCGACGTTGACCTGGAGCTTGGGGCCGCTGCCGCCGCGGGGGCGCGGGACCACGATGCCGCGCTCGACCAGCGCGCGGAAGAGTTGCCAGGCCCGTTGGCGGAGGAGGCGCTGGCGGTGGGGCGTCTCGTGGCACTCGCGCAGCAGCCGCTGGAGGTCGCGGCAGCCGTCGCCCGGCCGCGAGAGCATCAGCAGCAGCATGCCGTGGGAGACCTCGAAGCGGGAGACGAGCGCTTCGGGTGGCGCGGTGCGCAGGCGCTCGAGGGTGCGTTCGTCCCAGGCGATCGTGCCCTCCGGGGCGCGCTGCTTCGGGGGCGGGCGGCGGCCGGGGCTCGCGGCGGCCTTCTCCTCGGCGCGACGGTTCTCGATCACGTGGGGTGGCGCCTGCACGACCACGAAGCCCCGGTCGTCGTAGCCCTTCCGCCCGGCGCGGCCCGCGATCTGGCGGAAGTCGCGGACCGTGAGCACCGCCGCCTTGCGGCCGTCGTACTTCCAGAGTTGGGTGAAGAGCACGGTGCGGATGGGGACGTTGATCCCCACGCCGAGGGTGTCGGTCCCGCAGATCACCTTCAGCAGGCCCTGCTGGGCCAGCTTCTCGACGAGGAGCCGGTACTTCGGGAGGAGTCCGGCGTGGTGCACCCCGATCCCATGGCGCAGCCAGCGCTGCACCTCGCGGCCGTGCGGGCTGTTGAAGCGGGCGGACTCCAGGGCGACCTGCAGGGCCGACTTTTCCTCGCGGGAGCAGACGTTGAGGCTCATCAGCGCCTGCGCCGCCTCGGCCGCCGAGCGCTGCGTGAAGTGGACCAGGTAAACGGGGGCCCGCTTGGTGGTGAGCAGCTCGGCCACGCGCTCAGCGAGGGGCGTCTCGGAGTATTCGAATTCCAAGGGCACCGGGCGCCGGTCGCTGCGCACGGTCCGGCTGGGCGCGCCGGTCACGCGCGTCATCTCCCGCTCGAAGAAGGCGGTTTCGCCGAGGGTCGCCGACATCAGGAGGAAGCGGGCGTGCGGCAGGGTCAGGAGCGGGATCTGCCAGGCGCCGCCGCGGGCGGGATCCGAGTAGTAGTGGAACTCGTCCATCACCACGGCGCGGAGGTCGCTGGTGGCCCCGCGGTGGAGGGCGATGTTGGCGAGGATTTCCGCCGTGCAGCAGAGGAGGGGAGCGCCGGGGTTCACGCTGGCGTCGCCGGTCATCATCCCGACCTGCGCGGGCCCGAACTCGCGGCAGAGGGCGAGGAACTTCTCGTTCACCAGCGCCTTGATCGGGCAAGTGTACACGGTGCGTTCGCCGCGGCAGAGCGCCCGGTAGTGGAAGGCGGCGGCGACGAGCGATTTGCCGGAGCCGGTGGGGGTGTTGAGGATGACGTTCGCGCCCTCGTACAGCTCGAGGATCGCCTCCTCCTGCTCCGGGTAGAGCTCGAGTCCGCGGCCGGCGCAGGCCGCGAGGAAGGCCTCGAGCACGGCGCCCGCCTCGGGGAGGACTCCGCCGGCGGGGCGGAGCGGGGCAAGCGGCGGGGCGTTCATCCGCGCACGACCGCAGTCCCGGGCCGGGCTGTCAATCCGCGGCCCCCGCGGGCAGCGTGCGCAGCCGGAGATTCCGGTACGCGGCGCCGGTCTCGTAGGCTGCGAGCCCGAGGGGGAGCGAGTGCTTGATGTCGCCGAAGCGCAGGTCGAGCTTCCGCCCGGCAGTCTCGAAATCGACCACCTGCTCGTCGTCGATCCACGCCTCCAGCTTGGCCGGGGTCACGCGGACGCGGATGCGGTACCAGCGCCCGGTCTCATAGGTGCGCCCGGTGGTGGTCTCGTTGTCCGAGGCGTCCGAGTTGTCGATGCAGGAGATGCCGGTGACCCCGCCGCCCCAGCCGCCGACGATGAAGGTGCAGGCCGAGGCGGCCACGGGGAAGGTGAGGCCGCAGAAAAAGTCTCCGCCCTCGAGCTTCATCGCCTCGAGGGTCACCTCGTAGTTCATCCGCGGCAGCGGGGTGGCGGGGTCGAGGCTGATCCCGGCCATGTAGCTGCTCCGGGGGACGACGATGGCGGGCCCTTCGCCGCGGAAGGCGGATTCGACGCGCACCTCCGTCTGCGAATCGAAGGCCGAGGGGCGCCACGGCCCGAGGGTGCGGCCGTCGAAGAGGGAGCGAACTTCGCCGGCGGCGGGCGGCGGCGCCGCTCCCGTGCGCGCCGCGGGCGAAAGCGCGGCCGCGAGGGCGAGCAGCAGCGCGAGGGAGGAGGGCAGGGCGCGCGGGACGGGGCGAAGGGGCGAATGCACGAGGGAAAACTGCCCGCGGCGGCGCCGCCGTGCAACGCTGGAGCCCCGTGGGCGGGGCACGGACTGCGTAGCGGTTCCCGCCGGCGGTTACGTAGGTCTCGGACCCAACGACGTCAGCTACTACCCATTAACAGGCCCGGCGTCGTCGACTAAGCTGGTGGCCATGGAAACGCCCGTTGTCCCTGCTGCCGCCCCGGCCCGCTCCCGGATTCTGCTCGTCGAGGATCAGACCTCCATCCGCGAGATGCTCAGTGACGTGCTGGCCCGCATGGACGAGTTCGAGGTGGTCGGCCAGGCGGCCGATGTGCCCGAGGCCCTGCGCCTGGCCCGCGAGACCCAGCCCGATGTGGTCGTGCTCGATTGGCTCTTCCCCAACGGCACCGGCCTCGACTTCCTCCGCGAGCTGCGGCCCAGCCGGCTGCAGTGCCGGGTGCTGGTCCTGACCGGCAACACCAACGATGAGTCCGTCGGCGATGCCCTGGCCTTTGGGGCGCGGGGCTTCTTCGAGAAGGTGGGGGGCCTGCAGGACTTCATTCAGGCCGTGCGGACCGTGGCGTCCGGCGGCGCGTATTTCGGACCCGAGGCGTCGGCGATCGTCGACCGGTTGGTCAAGGCCAAGGCCGCGAAGGTGACGCGCACCGAGGCGTCCCCGGCCCCGGCGAGCGCCGTACGTCCTCGGGCTTCCGATTCCCTGCCGCCGTTCAGCTACGCGTTGGGCTGAGCCCCGCGCCATCCGCCTTTTGTTACGTCACCTCAACCTCACCTGCCCATACCTGCCATGAATCGTTCCCTCCGCCGCCTCGCCGTCCTCGGCTTGCTTGCCCTCGGCGCCAGCTCCGCTGGCGCGCAGACGTTGTTCAACCTGCAATACAATCCGTCGAACTATAAGCTGACGATCACGCCGACTAACGCTTCCGCGAGTGGTCAGAACGGCTCCACCACGTTCTTAGCTGAGTATGGCATACTCTTCGGTTCGTTTTTCCCCTCCGGCAGTAACCTGACGGCGAACGCGCAGCTGCCAACGCAGTCCAGTACGGGATCGATCCAGGCTACCGCGAGCACTGGCTCCTCGATGAACTCTGCCTGGACTGATGGCGTCAACTGGCGCGATCTCAACATCTCAACTCTTCAACAGGGCACCATGACTTTCTCTTCGGGTTCTCCGGCGTTTCTCAATCCGGTGTCCAATCCGGGTACTGCTCCGTTGGTGATCGAATTTGCCTCAAGCTTCTCCAGCAAGATGCCGTCCAGCTCCATCGACGGCGGCACGGTTTTTGGGATCTCCAGTTCAGGGTCGGATATTGCGCTTGGCACCTACAACTACTCCGTCGTCCCCGAACCCTCCACCTACGCCGCCATCGCCGGCGCCCTGGGTCTGGGCTACGCGGTCTACCGTCGGCGCCGTCAGGCCGCCGCCGCGACGGCCGCGGCTTGAGCCGCCGGTCTGACTGACGCGCCGGGGCTTGGGCAGCACGGCGTCCCGCTCCCTCCGCCACCCCCGGGCCGATCCTGCGATCGGTTCCGGGGGCGGCTGCGTTTTCCCGGGCTTGCCCCGCGCGCGCCGGCGGCCGAGCCT
>JAIXQE010000156.1 GCA_027485815.1 Opitutaceae bacterium | reverse complement strand
GGGTTCGGGAAATCGAGCGAGCAGCCGTAGGCGACGGCGCGCACGGCGGCCTCGGAGAGGAGGCTGTTGTAGACGCAGAAGCGGGCCTGGTCGGGGGCGAGCTGGTGGAGCGGCACGTGGGTCGCGTTCGTCTCCGCATCGTGGAGGACGGCGTGCCGGTGGCTGAAGGTGCCGCGCTCGCAGTCCTGGCCGCTGAGGCGGACGGGGATGCCCTCGAGCACGAGCGTCCCGAAGGCCAGCGCCTCGGCGAAGCCCCAGTCGATGGGGCCGCCGTCGCGGAAGGCGGCGGCGCGGGCGTCGAGGAAGCGGCGGATCTTCGGGTTGGGCCGGAAGCCCTCCGGCAGCGTGGTCAGCCCGGTGGCCGCCCGGGCGATGAGCTCCGCCGCGGCGCCCGTGGGCACCGGGCTGAAATGGAAGTCCGGCTGGAAGACGGCGGTCGAGCCGACGCAGCGGCGGGCCTCGGCGGCGGCGGCGCGGCGGGCGGACTTCGCCGTCTCGCTGGCCTTGGCCTTCTCGAGGTGTTTCTCCAGCGACGCCGAGTATTCCGTGCGGATCGCCTCCGACTGGGCCTCGGTCACGACGCCCGCCGCCGCGAGTTGGCGCGTCAGCAGGGTGGAGATCGGCGGGTGGCTGGCGATGCGCCGGTAGAGGAGCGGCTGGGTGAAGGCGGGTTCGTCGGTCTCGTTGTGCCCGTGCTTGCGGTAGCAGACCATGTCGATGACGACGTCCCGCTGGAACTTGACGCGGAACTCGAGGGCCAGGCGGGCGGCGTGGCAGACGGCCTCGGGGTCATCGCCGTTCACGTGGAAGATCGGCGCCTCGATCATCTTCGCCACGTCGGTGCAGTAGAGGGTGGAGCGGGAGTCGCGGGGGTCGGTGGTGAACCCGATCTGGTTGTTGATCACCAGGTGCACGGTGCCGCCGGTGCGGTAGCCGGGCAGTTGGGAGAAGTTGAGGGTTTCGGCCACGATCCCCTGGCCGGCGAAGGCGGCGTCACCGTGGATCAGCAGGGCGAGCACGCGCCAGCGCTCCTTGGTCGCGCCGCGCATCCGCTGGCGGGCGCGGGTCTTGCCCTCGACCACGGGGTTCACGATCTCGAGGTGGGAGGGGTTGGCGGCCAGCCGCACCTCGAGTTTGCCGCCGGAGGAGGTGTCGAGGACCGCCTCGTAGCCGAGGTGGTACTTCACGTCGCCGTCGCCGCCCACGGTCTCCGGGATGTAGTTCTCGGAGAACTGCTCGAAGAGCACGTCGAAGCTCTTCCGCATCACGCTGGTGAGAATGTTGAGCCGGCCGCGGTGGGCCATGCCCATCACGACCTCCTCGACGCCCAGCCGCGGGCAGGCCTCGAACAGGGCGTCGACGGCCGCGACCATCGTCTCGCCCCCCTCCAGGGAGAAGCGCTTCTGGCCGACGTACTTGGTGTGCAGGAAGCGCTCGAACAGTTCCGCCTTGTGGATGCGGCGCAGGATGCGGATGCGCTCCGCGGCCGAGAAGTCCGGCTGGTTCCGCGTCTGCTCCATCCGGGTTTCGAGCCACTGCCGGGCCTCCACATCCTGCAGGTGGGCGTACTCCACCCCGATCCGTCCGCAGTAGGTGGCGCGCAGGTTGTGCAGGATTTCCCGGAGCTTCATCTGCCCGCCGCCGAGGTAGGTCCCGAGGTCGAAGCTGGACTCCAGGTCCGCGTCCCCGAGGTCGAAGCGGGCGAGCGCGAGCTCGGGGTAAGCGGGCGGCGGATCCCCCAGCGGATCGAGGTGCACTTCCCGGTGCCCCAGCGTGCGGTAGGCATTGATCAGCTGGTGGACGCGCGACTGCTTCAGGCTGTCGAGGATGGGGGCGTTCGCGCGGGTCGGCTCCCCGGTGGCGGCCAGGGCCGCGAGTGCGTTGGCGGAGGGAAGCCCGTTGGCGCCAAGGCTGAATCCCTGGAAAAAGGCCCGCCACGTCGGGTCGACCTGATCCGGCTCCGAGAGCCAGGTGGCGTAAAGCGACTCGATCAGCGCGGCGCTGGCGTTGAGCGGAAGGGAAGGGCGTTGCATACGAGGGAGGTGGACCGCCGGGCGGAAGGGCAGGAAGGCCCGGCACCCGGCGAGAAAAAAGGGTGGCGACCCAACCACAAGCGGGGCGGGGGCTCAAGCGGGGGTGGGACTTTCAGGGGGATTGCAAAGCCGCTTAACTTCCGTAGCAGGCGGATAAGCAAACGCTCGTTTCCCGCCCATGCTCGCTCCGCTGAAGAACCACTTAACCCAATTGATGACAGCGATTAAGGCAGGGAACGGTCCCGGCATCAGCGCCGCGATGGGGGAGGTGGAAGCGGTGCTGGCGGCGAACCGGGCCGAACTGCACCCGCAACTGGTGCACTTCCTGGAGCAACGCAGCTACGCCAAGGCGCTGCTCTTTCTGGGCGGCGCTGACGACATTCCGGTCGGTCGGTGCGGCGGGCGCGCGGGGAGGGAAAACGGATGAACTCCGGCAAAGTGCCCACGAACGGGGGGCAAGGCCTCGCGCAAAACCCCTTCGCCCAGCTGAGCGGCAGCGGCCTCCCCGCCGGACCCCTGCCCGCTCCGGCCGCCGCCAAGCCGGAGCCGGCTCCCGCCCGGAACCGCGGGCGGGTCGACGTCCGGCGCGAGACCGGTGGCCGCGCCGGCAAGACGGTCACCGTGGCGGACGGCTTCGTTGGGATCGGGTTGCCCGAGAAGGAACAATTGGCGAAGCGGATCCGGGCCGCGTGCGGCACCGGCGGCACGGTGAAGGACGGCCGCATCGAGATCCAAGGGGATCATCGCGAGACGGTGGCGAAGGTGCTGGCGGACGCGGGATTCCGTCCGGTGATGGCCGGCGGGTGAAGGGCCGTGGGGCGGCTCCCCGGACCCGGGGATTCGTTCCTCCCACTCAGGCCGCGAGGCCGGCGGAGAGGGCCAGGGCGCCGCGCGCGCGATTCAGGATGTAAAGGTGGTAACCGGGGGCACCGTTGGCCAGTAGCCCGCGGATCTGGTGCAGCGCCCAATCGATGCCCACCATCTCCACGACGTCCGCGTTGTCCGCCGCGACCTCCAGCCGGGCCGTCAACTGCGCCGGCAGGGTCGAGCCGCAGAGCTGGGTGAAGCGCTGGATTTGCTTGAGCGACAGCACCGGCATGATCCCCGGAACGATGGGCACGGTGATGCCCTCGTCCCGGCAGCGCTCCACGAAGCGGTAGTAGACCGTGTTGTCGAAAAAGAGCTGCGTGGTGATGAAGTCGGCGCCGGCGTCGACCTTGCGCTTGAGATGGGTGAGGTCGGCCTGCAGCGAGGGTGCTTCCGGGTGTTTCTCGGGGTAACCGGCGACGCCGAGGCAGAAATCCGGGTGGCGTCGCTTGAGGAGGGCCGCGAGCTCCGCGGCGTGGCGGAAGCCGTCGGGTAGCACCGGGAAGGAGGTCGCCCCCTTGGGCGGATCCCCCCGCAGGGTCATGATATTGCGAAAGCCTTGCGCGTGGATCTGATCGGCGAGCGCCTCCAATTCGCCCCGCGTGTGCCCGACGCAGGTCAGGTGCGGCATGACGGTGAAGCCAAAGTCCCCCTTCAGGAGCGCGCTCACCTGCGCCGTGCGGTCCCGGGTGGTACCGCCGGCGCCATACGTCACCGAAACGAAGTCCGGAGCCATCCGGCGCAGCGCCTCCGCGGCACCGCGCAGGGCGGCCACCCCGGTGTCGTCCTTCGGCGGGAAAAACTCCAGCGAGCGCAAGGGACGGCCGCGGGCGAAAAGTTCGGCGATCGGTCGGTCGGGGCTCATAAAGCTAATGTATCAACGCATACGGAAGCGTTGATGCGTGTAAAGATTGGGTTCGAGGGTACTTCTACGGCCTCCGGCCCTGCGCGGGGTATTGGCGTCGGGGTGGGGCACCCGCGAGCAGAGGTACGCGGGGCGAAAAGCAAGCGGCCCGGCGAGGAGCCGGGCCGCGGGAGTCATTGCTTCTTCGGAGCCTCCGCCGGGGGGGCGGCCGCGGGGGCCGGCGCCGGCGGCGGGGTCGCGGGGGGAGGCGGGAGCGGCTCGAACAGTTCCTCCGCCTTTTGCGGCAGGCTCGTGAAGGAGTATTCGGCGATCTGGAAGGCGCGCTTCTGCATCAGGGCGTTGATCGGCTGGCTGCCCTCGCTGTGCAGGATGTGGGCGAACACCGGTCCGGCCGGGATGGTCTCGAACTCCGGCGTGAGGGGCTTGTCGTCCTTCTTGGGCTCCCCGGCCTTCGCTTCCCCCGCCTTCGCCAAGTCAGCGACGCTACCCAAGGCGGCGGGGCCGCTCTTGCCGTCCGCGCCGGCGGTCGGGGCCTTCAGCTTCTTTTCCTCGGGCTTGCGTCCGAGGGCGACGGTCACGGTCTTGTTGTCGAAGGTCGTGACCTTGAAGGTACGCTGGTTCGCCTTGGCGGCCGTGGCGTTGGCGTCATCGGTCGCCGTCGACTCGGTGAAGCGCACGGCCGCGAGCGTGCTGAGGAGCGAGCCGATCTTGTCGGCCTTCACCCGCTGGCCGTCCGGCGTGCGGTCGGCGGTCCAGGCGTCCTCCTTCTTCGCCCGGGAGACAACCAACGGGCCACCCTCGGCAAACGGGATCTCGACGCGCGCGAGATCGTCCAGCTTGAGGCTGATCAGCTCCGGGTTGGCCCAGTTGCGGGCTTCCCCGTCGATCCAGGCGTTCAGGCTGGCGAGGTACGCCTTGTTCTCGTCGCCGAAGCGGACGAACCGTCCGCCGCCGGTCTCGGGGTTTTTCCCGAGGGTGACGGAGAAGGTAGCCTTCCCGTCCGCGCCGAGCAGCTCGATCTTGGTGTCCTTGAACTCGAGGCGGGCGATCCGCTCGGGGTTGGAGGTCACGAGGCGCTGCAGCTTGGCCTCGGTGAGGTTGCCGACGAAACCGGAGAGCTTGCTGAAGTCAGCGGCCATGTCGTGGTAGCTCGGCACCTTCCAAGTCCCGTCCGGCTGGCGCGCCAGCTCGACGGTCTTGCCGGCGTCGGTGAGGCGGACCCGCGCGGCCTGCTCGATCAGGTTCGCGGCGACGAGGGATTGTTGGAGGCGGGCGTCCGCCGCGGGGGGCGGAGCGGGGCGGTTCAGGAGGTAAGCGCCGCCGGAGAGCGCGGCGAGGACGAGGACGGCAACGACGAGGGATTTGAGTTTCATCGCGGTGGGTGCGGTTGGGCGCGGCTTACTTCTTCCGGTTGCGGTAGAACCAGACGCCGAATCCGCCGATCAGCAGGGGCGTCGCGAGCAGGTTCAACACGAGCAGGCGGTTCTCGAGGCGGTCGATGTCCTCGCGGAGCGCCCGCCGGATCTCGCGGCGCTCGCCGCGGATCTTGGCCTGCTGCTTCTGGAACTCCTCGATGGCCTTGGCCATGTCGGGCGTGGCGACGAGGCGGTTGCCCTCGCCCTTCTTCCCCTGGAGCTCGGTGAGCTTGGTCTGTACCTGCTGCAGCCGGCCATCGAGCTCGGTGAGCTTCGACTGGTACTGCTGCTGCGCGGCCGCCTCCATCTTGCGCACCACCGTGAAGGGACGGATCGAGGAGCCCTTGCCCCGAATGGAGATGAGGTCCGGGGAACCGCCGAGCAGTTCCACCGTGTTCGCCGCGAGGGCGAGGTTGTCATTGAGCGGCTGGGCGGCCGTCTGGCCGAAGAAGTTGAATTTGCGGACGCTGTAGTCGTCGAAGAGCCAGTCCGTGTCCGCGATGACGAACAGGGTGGACGTGGTCTTGGACTCCTTCAGGCCCTCGCCGGCGGGGGGCGGGGTGGCCGGCGCGGGGGCGCCGGGAGCGTCGGCGGGCTTGTCCTCCTTGGGGGCACCTTCGGGGAAGGCGCTCTTGAACTTGCCCGTGACCAGCGCGGCGACCGTCTTGCGGCCGCTGGGGGTGAGCTGCTTGGCGACGTCATCGGGCTGCGCGAACTGCAGCATCATGCTTGGCATGTCGCCGGTCTGCGCGGACGTCTCGATTAGGGGGGTGAACGTGAGGTTGCCCCCCGCCTTGTGCGCCAGACTGCCCGACTCGATGAACATCACCGAGTTGAGCTGCGCGGTGGCCTGCGACTTCGAGTTGAACGGAGTGCGTCCGGCCAGGCTGATCCACACCGGGAAGCGGGCGATGCCGCCGCCGCCGGTCTGGACCTGGGTCGCGTTCTCGAGGTCGCCGATGACCTTCTGGGAATCATAGGCCACCTCGTAGGCGCTGAGAAGCGGGGAGAGGTCGCTGGAGACGTTCTGGACGCCGCCGCCCATCATCATCTGCTGCGGGTTGCTCTGCCGCTTGAAGTGCTGGGAGGAGGGATCCACGGCCAAAATCACCGGCTTGCCGCCGAGGAGGAACTGGTCGATCGCGTACTGGAGGCGCGGTGAGACGCCCTGCGGGTGGGCGATGAGCAGCACGTCGAGGCCGGCGGGCAGCTCCGTCGCCGTGGCCTCGACCGTCACGATCTGGAACGACTGTTCGAGCTCGGTCATCACCATCTGCGAGGGCTGCGGCTGCCGGCGCATCATCATCATCATCTGCATCTCCTGCGGGCTGGTGCCTTGGAGGGGCAGGCTCGTGATCAGGCCGAGCTTCCGCTTGTCCAGCTGCTGCACGGAATAGATCAGCTTGGAGAGGTCGTACTCCAGAAACGGCTCCCGCTGCGGGGTGAAGGCGGGGATGTTCTTCTGCTGGTCGACCTGGGTGACCACGAGGCCGAAGAAGAACTGTTCACCGCCCTGCTGGGCGACCTGCGGGGTCAGGCCCGCGGCGGTCGCCTTCTCCTCCTCGGGGGTGTCGGGCCGCGGGTTGATCACGTTGAGCGTTACCTTGCCCCGGGAGGCGCGGACGTACTGGCGGAGGGTCTCCTGCACGCGCGCGGCGTAATTCTTGTAGGCGATGGGCAGGCCGGCGGCGTCCTTGGTGAAGTACAGGTCCACCGTGACCTGCTCCTCGATGCGTCCGAGCATCCGGCGGGTCCCGTCCGAGAGGGAGTAGATCGAGTCCTCGGTCGCGTCGAGGCGCACGGGCACCGAGGACGCGAGGAAATTGATCAGGACCAGGCCGACGAGCAGCAGGCCGATGGCGAGGGTTTTGCTTCCAGGTTTCATGGGCGGCGGGGAGGGTGGTTCAGCGTTCGAGGACGACCACGTTGAGGAAGAGCGTGAAGCCCATCAGCGAGAGGAAGAAGATCACGTCCTTCGGATCGATGATCCCCTTGGTGAAGGCGTCGAAATGGGTGATGAAGCTGAAGTTCGACAGCGCATCGGCGAGCGCCATCGGCAGCAGGCCCTCGAGGGTGTCGGTGAAGCTGCTGAAGCCGAGGAACAGCAGCGCGGCGCAGGCGGCCAGGCTGATGACGAAGCTGATGACCTGATTCTTGGTCAGGGCGGAGGCGAGGGTGCAGACCCCGAGGTAACCTCCGGCCATCAGGACCGCCCCGAGGTAGGTGGTCAGGATCACGCCCCAGTCCGGATCCCCGAGGTAGCCCACCGTGAGCGCCATCGGGAAGCTGGCCAGCACGGCGATCGTGAGAAAAGCCCAGCCGGCCAGGAACTTGCCCAGCACGGCCTCGAGCGTGGTGATCGGCAGGGTGAACAGCAGTTCCACCGTGCCGGAGCGCTTCTCCTCCGACCACAGGCGCATCCCCACCGCGGGGACGAGGAACAGGAAGAGCCAGGGGAAGAAGGTGAAGTAGCTGTCCATCCCGGCCACGCCCGCGCGGAAGAAGCCGCCGTAGCGGGAGAAGGCGAGGGACACCGAGATGAACAGGAAGGCGATCAGGAACACGTAGGCGACGGGCGAGCGGAAGTAGCCCAGGAACTCGCGTTTGAAGATCGGGACGATGTGACGCATGGCGGAGGCGAAAGGGTTGAGGTGGCGTTCAGAGGTCGCCGCGGGTCAGTTCGCGGAAGATCTCGTCGAGGCGCGCGCCGGGCTTCCGGGCCCGCATCTGCGCCGGGGTCTCGTCGGCGACCACCTTGCCCTGCGAGATGATGATCACGCGGTTACAGATGGCCTCCACCTCCTCGAGGATGTGCGTGGACAGGATCACCGCCTTCGCTTCCGCCATCCCCTTGATCAGGGCGCGGACCTCGTTCTTCTGGTTCGGGTCGAGGCCGTCGGTCGGCTCGTCGAGCACCAGGGCGGCCGGATCGTGGAGCAGCGCCTGGGCGAACCCGACGCGCTGCTTGAAGCCCTTCGAGAGGGTTTCGATCGTCTGCTTCCGCACCGGGGTCAGATGGGTCAACTGCACTGCCCGGTCCACCTGCGCCGCCCGCGCGGCCGGCTCGCGGTAGCCGCGGATCTCGGCGATGAAGCCGAGGAACTCCTCCACCGTCATCTCCGGGTAGGCGGGGGCGCTCTCCGGCAGGTAGCCCAGCTTGCCCTTTACCGCCACCGGGTCCCGGGTCACGTCGATCCCGTCCACCGTGGCCGAGCCCGCGTCCGGCCGGAGGAATCCGGTGATCATCTTCATCGTGGTCGACTTGCCCGCCCCGTTGGGGCCGAGAAAGCCGAGGATGTCGCCCCGCTTGACCGAGAAGGAGACGCCGTCGACGGCGCGCTTCGGTCCGTAGGTTTTGACCAGGCCTTTGACTTCAATCATACGAGGGAGGGGTGGAGGAGGAAGGTGGGTTGGGTTTCGCGCCTGCGGGGATGGGACGCGGACCGGCTACGAAAAGACGCGAGAAATTCAGGAGCTCGCGGCGCGCAAGAAAAAAGGGCAAGTCCCGAAACCGGGTTTTCGGGCTAACTCGGGCTCGACCCCGCGGGTGCCGGGAGCCCCTCCCGCTCCGTCCGGAGCCGCAATTGCCCGCAGGCCGCGTCGATGTCGTGGCCCTTCTCGCGCCGCAGCGTGACCGAGACCCGGGCCGCCCGGAGCACGTCCGCGAAGCGTTCTTGCCGGGTCAGGCTCGGCCGGCGCCAGTCGAGCCCGGCCACGGTGTTGTAAGGGATCAAGTTGACGTGGGCGTGCAGGTCGAGGGCGATGTCCCGCAGCTTGCCCGCCTGCTCCAGGCTGTCGTTGACGTCCTCGATCAGGATGAACTCGAGGGTGACCATCCGGCCGTGGCGGGCACTGAAGGTCCGGATCGCGGGGATCAGCGTGGCGAGCGGGTAGGCCTTGTTGACTGGCATGATCCGCTCGCGGACCTCGTCCGTCGCCCCGTGGAGGGAAATGGCCAGCCGGAAGCCGAGGTCCTCCTCTGCCAGCCGCAGGATCTTGGGCACCAAGCCACTGGTGGAGAGGGTGATTCGTCGGGCGCCGAAGCCGAGGCCCCACTCGGCGTTCACGATCCGGAGCGCCTGCAGGGTGGCCTCGTAGTTGGCGAGGGGCTCGCCCATCCCCATCACGACGATGTTGTCGAAGGAGGCGAGTTCGGCGCGGGCCCGGGGGGTGCGGGCGTCCTCCCGGTGGCAGACCTGGAGGAGCTGGGCGACGATCTCCCCGGCAAGCAGGTCTCGCTTGAGGCCCGCGAGGCCGCTGGCGCAGAAGGCGCACGCCATCGCGCATCCGACTTGGGTGGAGATGCAGATCGTCTTCCGGGAGTGCTCGAGCCCGACTCCCTCCTGCGGGGCGCGGATGATGACGGTCTCGATCAGGGACTGATCCCCCAGTTCCAGCAGCAGCTTATCGGTGACGTCCTCTGACTGGCGGTTCAGCACGAGTCGGGCCGGGAGGAGCTCGAAGGTTTCCGCCAACCACGCCCGGAGGGGCTTGGGCAGGTTGGTCATTTCCTCCCACGAGCGGACGCGTTTCTTGTAGAGCCAGTCGAGGATCTGGCGGGCCCGAAACGCGGGTTCCCCGCGCTCGCGCAACCGCGCGGTGAGGGAGTCGAGGGTTTCGCCGGTCAGGGCGGGGCGGGCGGGCAGGTATTTCATCCCGGCGGGGCGGTCAGGCGCGGGCCTCGTGCAGGGCGACGATCCCAAGGCTCAGGCGGCGGGCGGAGACCGCTTGGAAGCCGGCGGCACGGATCTCCCGGGACAGGGCCTCGTGGTCGGGGAAGGCGCCGATCGAGGCGTTCAGGTAATCGTAGGCGGCGCGGTCGCCGGTCACCCAGCCGGCCACGGTGGGGAGCAGGTGTCGCAGGTAGAGGTAGTAGAGTGGGCGGAACCAGCGGTAGGGTTGGGAAAACTCGAGCACGAAGAGATGGCCCCCGGGACGGAGGACGCGCCGCAGTTCGCCCAGGCCGCGGGCCCGGTCGGCGAGGTTGCGGAGCCCGAAGGAGATCGTGGCCGCGTCCTGGGAGGCGTCGGCCAGCGGCAGCTGCAGCCCGTCGCCGGGGGCGAAGGTCACGTGCGCGTAGCGGTCGGCCGGTGCGGCCCGCTGTTTCGCCTCGGCCTGCGCCAGCATCGGGGGGCAGAAGTCGAGTCCGAGCACGGGGACGGAGGGGCCGAGGGCGCGGGCGAGGGCGAAGGCCACGTCGCCGCTGCCGGTGGCCAGGTCCAGCACGGAAGCGGGGGTGCGGCGGCGCACGGCGGCGACGAGGCGGCGGCGCCACCAACGGTCGAGCCCGCCGGACAGGATCACGTTGGCGGCGTCGTAGCCGCGGGCGATGCGCCCGAACATCGATTGGACGGCCTGTGGGTCCGGCGAAGACACGGCGCGACAGGCGTCGAAAACCGCGCGGAAGGCAAGCCGGTCATAAGAGTTGACGTAATTCCTGACTGACAAATACTTTAGGCGGAGTAGAAACGTTCTGAACAACAAGGACACACCCCCATGGCGAACCTGACCAAACGTGAGATCGTGCTGGAGATCTACAAGAAGACGGGCTTCCCGCAGAAGCAGATCGTCGACACGGTGCAGCAGACGCTGGACAACATCCAGGCTGCGCTGGCGGACGGCCGGAACGTGGAATTGCGCAACTTTGGCGTCTTGGAGGTCCAGGTGCGCAAGCAGCGGGTCGGGCGCAACCCGAACAAGCCGGAGGCCGAGGTCATCATCCCGCAGCGGGCCGTGGTGAAGTTCAAATCCGGCAAGGTGCTGAAGCAGCAGCTCAAGAAGATCGATCTGGCCAAGATTCAGGCGTTCAGCCCGGCGGACGAGGCGGACGAGGCCTGATTCCGTCGGCAATCGGCGTGGTTTTTTGGTTCGCCCTGCCGCCGCGCGGGCCTTGAGGTGAGGCTCGATGGCCTCGTTCCAGACCCTGCCCGGCTTCCGGGAATTCTATCCGGAGGACCTTGCCCTCCGCAGCCACCTTTTCCGCCGTTGGCGGCAGACGGCCGGGGTCTTCGGGTTCGCGGAGTACGATGCGCCGGTGCTGGAGCCGCTCGACCTTTACCGGGCCAAGTCGGGGGACGAGATCGAGGGCCAGCTCTTCAGTTTCACGGACAAGGGTGGCCGCGAGGTCGCGCTGCGGCCGGAGATGACGCCGACGGTGTGCCGGTTGGTCGGGGCGCGGGCGAACACCCTGCGGCGGCCGATCAAGTGGTTCAGCATCGGGGAGTTCTTCCGCTACGAGCGGATGCAAAAGGGGCGGGGGCGCTGCTTCCATCAGTTCAACGCCGACATCTTCGGCGAGGCCGGGCCCGAGGCGGAAATCGAGCTGATCTCGCTCCTCGTGCAATGCCTCGCGGCCTTCGGACTCACGGCCGAGGACTTTTACATCCGTCTCAGCGACCGTAACCTCTGGTTTTACTACCTGGAGGCGCTGGGCCTGGATGAACCCCGCGCCCGGATGGTCCTGACGGTGGTTGACCGCTACGAGAAGCACGGCGACGCCGCCTTCACGGCCTACACCGAGGCGTTCGGTCCGCTGCCGGAAGACCTGAAGGCCCGGATCCTGGCCTTCCTGGGCGTGAAGTCCCTGCCCGCCCTGGAGGCGATGCTGGCCCCGCTCGGCGGCGAGAAGCTGGCGGCCCGGCTGGCGGAGTGGCGACAGGTGTTGACGGCGCTCGACGCGATGGGCCTGGGAAGCTTCGTGACCGTCGACCTCGGCGTGGTCCGGGGCCTGGCCTACTACACGGGATTCGTGTTCGAGGCCTTTGACCGCCGCGGCGACCTGCGCGCCCTGGCGGGCGGGGGGCGTTACGACGACCTCGTGAAGAAGCTGGGCGGACCGGACCTGCCGGCCGTCGGCTTCGCGATCGGGGACATGACGTTCTCGCTGCTCCTTCAGCAACGGGGCCTGCTGCCGCCGCTGGTGAGCGCGCCGGACGTGTATTGCGTGATCGGGGGGGCGGCGGAGCGGTTGGCGGCGTTCCGGGAAATCCAGGCGCTGCGGGCGGCGGGGTTCCGCGTCGAGTACCCGCTGCGCGAGGTCGCCTTTGGCAAGCAGTTCAAGGCCGCGGCGGAGTCCGGCGCGCGGCTGGCGCTCATCCTCGGCGGCGACGAGCTGGCGCGCGGGGTGGTGAAGGTCCGCGACCTCGGCCAGCGCAGCGAGGTCGAGGTGCCGCGTGACGCCGTCGTGGCGCACGTGCGCGACTTCCTGGCGGGGAACGGTTAGAGGTCGTCCGGGCCGAAGGCGTGCGGCAGGAGGGCGGCGAGGGTGGTCTCGACCTCACCCGCGCCGGCGCAGACGCTGATCACCGGTACGTCCGGGCCGAACTCGTGCAGGACCTGGCGGCAGGCGCCGCAGGGCAGGGTGGGAGTGGGGGTCGGGGTGAAGACCGCGACCGCCCGCAGGCGACGGCTGCCGGCGGCCACCGCGCTGAAGACCGCAGTGCGCTCCGCGCAGTTGGTGAGGCCGAAGGAGGCGTTCTCCACGTTGCAGCCGGTGAACACGCGCCCGTCCGCCATCAGCACGGCGGCGCCCACGGGAAACCGGGAGTAGGGAGCGTAGGCGGCCTCGGCGGCGCGGCGGGCGGCGGCGAGCAGGCGCCGGCGCTGGGCGGCGGTCAGGGCGGCGGGCATCGGGCGGAGGCTGGGGCGCGCCGGGAGTGAGTCAAGGGGCGCGCCGCGGCGATCCGCCCTCGCGCCACCCCGGCCGGCGGGAGCGCCAGCCGGTAAACTCAGAAGCGGTACTGCACGCGGGCGTAGAGGACGTGGGCGTCGAAGTCGTTGAGCCCCGCCCAGGTCTCGTCGCGGTTGCCCACGTACCCGTACTTGAAGGTGTAGATCAGGTGCGCCGTCGCCTTTCGCATCCAGGTCAGGGAAGCCTGGGTCGTCCGCTGACCCACGCCGAAGGGGATCAGCGTCGCGGAGCGGTCGATGAAGTTGTCGGCCCGGAACCACGACCAGTCGAGGTACAGGTCATCGACCTGGCCGGCCGCGTAGCCACAGGCGAGGGACGCGTTCACGTAGTTGTTGTCCTGGTATTGGGCGAACGCGAGGGTGGGCGTGCGCAGCGTGTCGTAGGTGAGGTTCAGGTTGCCCGTCACGTAGAGGCGGCCGGCGGGGCTCCAGGTCGCGCTCTGCGAGACCACGTGCGCGCGGCCGCGGGCGCTGGTGACCGGCTCGAGGCCCGCGTCCTGCGACCGGATCCGCGACTGCTGGTGGTCGTAGCGGGTCACGAGATTGAGGCCCGGCCGTGGTCGCCAGGTGAGGCGCACATTCAGGTCGTAGGTCTCGAAATCCTGGTCGGTGATGAACGCGGGGTAGCGGTCGGAGGGCGAGACGGTGTTGTCGCGCCGGGCGTCGTAGTCGTTCTTGTTCGCCTTGTAGTAGCCCTGGATCGCGAGGGTCACGCCGGGGCGGGGGAACCAGGTCGAGGTGAAGGCGCCGCGCTGGCTCGAGCGGGCGTAGTCCATGTCGCGATCGATCGTCAGCTGCCCGGTGTGGTGCAGCAGGCGCTGCTCCTCGTGGTTGCCCTCGCCGCGGATCCACTCGGCCTTGGCGCTGTGGATCCAGCCCGGCTGGCCGGTGTGGCGCACCTCCAGCGCGCCCCCGAACTCGTCCCACGTCTTGCGGTGCTCCCCCTCGACGTCCTCGAGGATCGCCGCGAACGCGGGGCCGGCCCCGATGTTGGTCTCGACGAACTCCGCCAGGGTCTCCTGGTGGGTGTTCTCGAAGCGCAGGCTGGCGCGGACGGACCAGTGCGGGGCGGGGAGGTAGACCGCATTGGCGGTCAGCACCGTCTGCCGAAGGTCGGAGGTGCCCTCGAGGCCCGTGTAGCCCTCATCGCGCTGCTGCCGCCGCAGGTAGGCGGGATCAAAGACCGGATCGAGGGTCTGCCCGTAGATGCGGGATCCCGCGATGAGGCCGTCGAAGGTCGTCCGCAGGGCTCCGGCGGTGAGCGTCAGCTGCTCGCCGAGGCGCCGCTCGTAGGAGGCGGTGGCGGTGAACAGGTCGTGGCTGGACTCGTCCTTCTGCGTGACGCTGCGGTCGGCGGATTCGAAGGGGCGGCGCCGCTCGTGGCGCCGGTTGTGGAGCGAGGTTTCGGTGTAGCGGAGCCGGGCGCCCCAGCGGACGTCGTCCCGGGCTTCCTGGCGGACGGTGAGCGCGTAGTCGTCGGTGGCCTCGTCGAGCTCGTAGAACGAGGGGACGATCGAGCGGGTGCCGAACGTGCCGACGAGGTTGGAGTCGCCCCAATGGGTGGAACCCTTGGTGCCGTCGCGCATCCGCCGTTCCCAGCGGAAGGCGAAGAGGGTCTGGTCGGGCGTCCACGCGCCGACCTCGGCCCACACCTTGCGGCGCGTGAGGGAGAGTTCCTCGTTGAACACCACGAACGAGGTGCCGAGGGGCAGGAAGACGCCGCCGGAGCCGTCGTACCAGACGCGGAACTGCTCCGCGCCCGCGTCCACGTAGAAGCGTCCGGTGCGTTCTTGCCGGAGGGCGAGCCGGTAGCGGTCATCGCCGGGCACGACGGTGGCGTCGAAGCGGAAAAGCGCCTCCGGGGTTTCGCGCGTCACGCGGAGCTCCTCGAGGCCGCCGGCGCCGGTCTTGCGCTGTTGAACGAGTTCCTGGAACGCGGGCCGGTCGCCGCGCAGCAGGGTGCCGCCGGCGCCGGCGGAGACCGTGCCGGAGACGGTCGCGGGTTGCGCGGGGAGCAGGGCGGGCGCCAGGAGGACCGCCCGGAGGAAGAGGAAACGGTGGCGATGCATGGCGGGAGGGGCGGGGATTCAGAAACGCAGGGAGGAACTGACGTGGGAGCCGTGGACCGCCTCGTGGCAGCCGGCGCTCCAGCAGGTGCCCCGCTGCACGAGGTAAGAGGAGTGGTCGCGGCCGCCGATGAAGAGGCCGGTCGCGGTCTGCTGCTGGAAGTGGCACTGTAGGCATAGGGTGGCGTTGCGGGCCTTGAGCAGCTTCGCGTTCACCGAGCCGTGGGGGTTGTGGCAGGCGGTGCAGTGGTCGCGGAGCGCCTCGTGCTCGAAGACGTAGGGGCCGCGCTGCGCCTCGTGGCACTTCAGGCAGGTCTCGTTCGTCGCCGCCATCCGCGTCCCGCCGCCGAGGATCGCGTCCCCGCGGTGCGGGTCATGGCAGTCCGTGCAGGTGACGTGGCCGGCGGGGTGCGTGTGGGGCAGGGCGAACTCGCCGCGTTTGTCCGTGTGGCACTGGTAACAGGTGTCCGGATTGCGGGCGGGGTTGAGGATGTTGTCGGCGCCGCCCCCCGCCTTGGAATGGACGCTGCCGGGCCCGTGGCAGGCCTCGCAGCCCATCTCCCGGCGGGTGTCGCCCGGGGTCATCAGCTTCGCGTGGGTGGCGGAGCCGAAGCTTCGGGTGAGGTCCTCGTGGCACTGGGCGCAGTCCTTGGCGCCGACGAAGGTCGCACCGGGGACGCTGGGGGGCATCAGGAGCGTGCGGTTCACCGTCACGCACGACACGAGGAGCAGGCCCCATGCGGCGGTGCCGCCGAACAGGAGGGCGTTCCGGGAGGCGAAGGGGCGGATTTTCATGGCGGGCGGGAGGCGGGAGAGCCGCCCAAGGCGGGGCGCGGCGGGCGCCGGTCCTCCTTATGCCCGATCCCCGCCCGGGACGCTGCGCGCGGGTTGCCAAGCTGGACGCGCGCCTTGGCAGTCTGGGGGATGCGCCCCGAGGGCCAGGCTGGTTCAAACCTCCGGCGCCGAAAGGCGTTCCGCAGCCGGCGCTACCGCCGCGTCAGGGCGCGACCTCGTAGATCTCGACCAGCGCGTTGCCGGTCTGAGCGTTCGGTCCCGCATTCGTCGGTCCGGTGACCACCGCCGTGTAGGCGCCCGGCTCCAGGTAGGCGAGGAGGGCGGCGTCGAGGCTCTGGGCCCCGAGGGCGAAGGCGCGCACGGTGGTGGCGGCCTCGCGGATCAGGTTCGCTTCCGGATCGCGGAACCAGTCGTCGTTGGTCCGCACGAGGGTGGCGCCGCGGAAGAGGTTGAGCTGGGGGTTGGCGAGGACCCCGGGCACGTTGAAGGGGGCGTTGCCCAGGGTTGGGCCGACGGCGCGGATGAGGACGCGCTGGGGCGCGGTGCCGCTGATGACGAAGCCGGCGATGAGCGGGGCCTCCGGCGCGACGGTGGTGCGCGTGGAGGCGTTGGTGAAGCGGCGCGTCCCCGGGATTTCCCCGGCCGCGGGCACCCCGTAGAGCTCGGCCAGCACGATGCCCTGCCCGCCGCCCACCTGCGCGGTGTAGACGCCCGCCGGCAGGGGCGCGACGAGGGCGGCGTCCGCGCTGCCCGGCGCGAGGGCGAAGGCGCCGGTGGCCGTCGCGGCCGCGGCGAGGGCGGCGGCCCCGGCGGGCGGCTGGCCCCAGTCGTTATTCTGCGCCAGCGCGGTGTTCACCCGGAAGAGCTGCAGGTTCGGATCCGGCAGGGCGCCCGCGACGTTGAAGGGCGGCCGGCCGATCCCGGGCCCGACCGCGCGGAGCAACACCGATTTCGCAGCCGAACCCCCCGTCGCGAATCCGACGATCAGCGGCGCGCCCGGCAGGGTGACCCCGCGGACCGACAGGTTCACCAGTTGCTCCTGGCCGAGGAGCGCCTCGATCGCGCCGGCGAGGTTGCCGGTGACGCCCGCCGCGGTGCGGAAGGTTCCCCGGAGGGCCCCGGCGGCGAGGGTGAGGTCCAGCGTGGCCCCGCCGGCGGAAGTCGCCCGCAGGCGGCCCGCGGCATCCAACCGTCCGGCCGCGGCGTCGGCCGCCCCGCCGCCGGAGGTGACCACGAGGACCTGACCGTCGGGCGCCACGAGCGCGTGGCCGCGGCCGCCGGCGCTGCCGACCAGGGCCAGCCGGTAAAGCCCCGCGGCGGCCACGGGGGCGGCGGCGCGGATCCGCGTGGCGCTGAAGGTCTCGTTCAGCGCGGCGAACGTCAGCTGAGCCGTGCCGGCGACCTCGTCGAGCGTCCCCGCCACCGTGAAGCCGCGCGGCGTGGCCTCGCTGGTCGCGCCGGTGCCGCGCACGTTGCCGCGGAGGTCCACGGTGGCGTTGAGCAGCGCGACCGCGGCGCCGCCGGGTGCGAGGGGGGCGAGCACCGCCCCCGTGCCGTCGGGACGCACGAGCAGGGATCCCTCCGTGCCGCCGGAGAGCCGGCCGGCATAGGTGCCCGAGAAATCACGGAGCGTCACGGTCAGTTCGGCAGCCGCGCTGGTGGCGGTGCCGAGGGCGTTGGTGGCGACGACGTCATAGGCGCCGGCCGCGGCGACGGTCGCGGGGCTCAGGCGCAGGGTGGCGCCGGTTTGCCCCGGCAACGCCGTGCCGTTGCGTCGCCATTGCAGCGTGGGAACGGGGAAACCGGCCACCTCCACGGTGAGGGTGGCGTCGTCCCCGGCCGGCACGGTCTGCGCGACCGGAGAGCGGGTGAAAATCGGGGCGGCCCGGACGCTCACCTGCGCCGCACTGGTGTCGCTGCCCGCGAGGTTGGTCACCGTCACGGCGTAGCGGCCGGTGTCGGCGAGGGTGAGCGCGGGGAGGGTCAGCGAGGTCCGCGTGGCGCCCGCGATCGGCACGCCGTCGCGGCTCCATTGGAACGCAGGCAGGGGCGTGCCGACCGCGGAGGCCTGCAGCGTGAGGGCGTCGCCCGCCAGCGGCGATTGGTCGCTCAGGCGCACGGTGAGGTAGGGAGCCAGGCTGCCCACGAGGAAACGGACGGTCCGCTGCACGGGATCTGCGGGCGCGTAGGTGGCGTTCCCCGCCTGCGTCGCCCGCACCACCACGTCCCCCCCCTGGCTCGTCAGCAGGTTGCCGGCGAGGGAGGCCGCGCCGGACACCAGCGTGACCGTTACCGGCAGCCCGGACGAGGCGGTGGCGCTGAGGCGCACGCCCGTGCCGGCCGCGACGACGAGCGCGGTCAGGTCGAGGGTGATGGTTTGCGGACGCTGGGAGACAAACACCCACGCGGGCAGACTGGTGACGGTGCCGCCTGGGTTGGTCACGACGACGTCGTACCGGGCCCGGGGCAGGCCGAGCGAGGCGGCGAACATCAGGATGGGGCCGGTCTCGCCGGGAAGGTCTGCCCCCTCGCGCCGCCACTGATAGGAGAGGTTCGCCCCTTCGGCGGTGACCCGGAGGATGACGATGTCATCAGGATACACGCTGGCGGCCTCGGGCTGGCCGGAGATCACGGGGGGCAGGGGAGCCTGGCCGCGGAGGGAGGTCAGGACCACGAGGAGGCAGAAAGCGAGGAAACCGGGGCGCATCAGGGGGGGTTAAACACCCGGATGACGCCGTGTCCACGGCGGGGTTGCGCGAAAATGGGGGGTCGTACGGGCCCCCGGGCGTGGTTCCCGCCCGACAAGACCGTTTACAACCACCCCGCTTTGCTGCCACGGTGCCGTTCGCCGCGCTCCGCGTGGCCGCCTCCCTCCGCATGCGCCTTCGCCTCCTCCGAGCCTCCTGCCTCGCCCTTGCCGGCCTCGCCGCGGGATCCCTCCGCGCCCAGACCCCCGCGGCGGCGCCCGCCCCGGCCCGCGCCGAGGAGGACACCGTCAACCAGATCATGCTGCCGGACGCGGACTTGGACACCGTGCTCAACGTCTACGAGCAGCTCACCGGCCGGATCGTGATCCGCCCCCAGCAGCTCGCCGCGGCGACCTACAACCTGCGCATCAAGAAGGCGGTCACGAAGGCGGAGGCCATCATCGCGATCGAGACGGCCCTCGCAGTGAACGGCATCGGCCTTTCCCCGCTCGGCGACAAGTTCCTGAAGGTCGTGAACATCCAGGCGGTGCGGCAGGAGGCACCGGAGATGATCTCCGGCTCCGCCTTCGACCGGCCGGCCACCGGCAAGGCCGCCTCCAAGATGTTCACCCTAGAGTTCGCCCGCGCCCAGGAGGTGGCCCCGATGATCACCGGCCTCCTCAACGCGCTCTACGGCGGTCCGGTCATCCTTGCCTCCGCCAACGCCCTGCTGATCACCGACAGCATCAGCAACCTGCAGCGGATCGAGACGGTGATCCAGCACATCGACCGGCCCAATACCGCCGGGATGAAGCCGAAGTTCTACCAGCTGAAGGACGCGAAGGCCAGCGACCTGGTGAACAAGCTCCGCGGGATCCTCACCGGCACGCTCCAGCAGCAGATCGGTTCGGCCACCTCCTATAGCGCCGACGACCGCACCAACCAGGTGATCCTCGTCACCGACCCGCGGCAGCACGCCTTCTTCGACGATCTCATCGAGCGCCTCGACCGCCGGGCCGACCCGAACACCCGCAACGAGGTCATCTACCTCAAGCACGCCAAAGCCACCGACGTGGTCAACGTGCTCAGCCGCATCATCTCGGGCACCAACACCGCCCTCCAGCGGCAGGGCGGCACCGGCCCGCGCCCGGCCACCCCCGCCGCGAATCCCAACCAGCCGGCTCCCGCCGCGGTGCCCGCCCCCACGATCGTCTCCGCCTCCAATTCCCAGGGCGACGGCAACAATGAGTTCAGCTCGCTGATGACCGTCGTGAACGACGACCGCAGCAACGCCGTGGTCGTCTTCGGCACCTCCGACGACATCCGCCTCGTCCGCGCCCTGATCGACAAGCTCGACATCGTCCTGCCCCAGGTCCGCATCGAGGTGGTGATCGCCGAGGTCACGCTCGACGACCAGCACGCCAGCGGCATCAGCGCGCTCGGGCTGAAGATCGACGGCGACAAGCTGGTCGGGTTCTCGGGTACCACCGTCGGCGCGGGCATCACCGGCGGAGCCATCACCCGGGGCGGCGCGGTTTCCGGCCCCCGCGACCTGGCCGCCGAGATCTCCCTCAACACCACGCCGCGCTCGCGCAACAACGCCATCACCACCCAGCCCGCGATCGTCACGAGCCACGGCAAGCAGGCCAAGTTCTTCAACGGCGAGACCCGCCCCGTCGTCACCGGCACGATCCAGTCCGCCGCTGGCGTCAGCACCGGCCTCGCCTCCAGCTCCACCGTCACCCAGCAGCAGATCGGCACCACGCTGACGGTCACCCCCTTCATCGGCGTCGACGGCGCGGTGCAGCTCGACCTCGTGCAGTCCGTCGAGGACGTGATCGGGGAGGTTCTCGTCGACCAGAACAAGCAGTACGTGATCGGCCGGCGCGAATCGACCAACTACGTCTCCGCGAAGTCCGGCGACATCATCGTCATCAGCGGCTTCCGGAAGAACTCCTCCCTGCGCAGCTCCAGCCGCTTCGGCCCCATCCCGATCCTGGGCGACCTGCTCGGCTCGCGCTCCCGCGGCAAGACGGTGTCCGACCTGGTGTTCTTCGTCCGGCCGGTGGTGCTCACCAACTCGCCGGCGATCGACAACGCGGACGCGATGCGGCGGATCGACGGCTGGCCCTCGCGCGACGAGGTGAAGAAGGAGCTGGACCCGACCTACGTGGCTCCGCCCCGCTCGGCCGTCGACCGCCTCCTCGGGAAATGAGCGCCGTCGCGGACCTTCCGGCCCCCGCCGCGGGGCTCCTGCCCGCCCCGCTTGCCGAAAAGCTCACGGACGAGCAACGCCAGGCCCTCGCCGAGGCCCCGCGCGGGCAACGGCTCGCGGTGCTGGCCGGCGCGCTCGCGCGGCCCGAGGCGGAAGTGCTCACGGCCCTCGCCGCCGCCGCCGGGCTCGACGTCGCGAGCAACCTCGAGGCGGATGCCGAGGCCCGTGGGCTGCTCCCCGCCCGCCTCGTCCACGAGTACCAGATCATTCCCCTGCAACTGGCCCGCGCCGGCAGCACGCCGCCCATCCCGGTGCCCGACCTCGAGCGCCCGCTCCACCTGGCGGCGGCGTGGCTGCCGGATGCGGACATGGCCGCGTGGATCCGCACCTTCACCGCTCGCCCCCTGGTCTGGCACCTCGCGGTCCCGGAGCGGGTGCACCAGCTCATCATCGAGAACTTCGGCGTCGGCGCCGGTTCGCTCGAGGATGGGCAGGAGGACTACGTCGCGCCCGCGGCCCAGGCCGCCGCGGAGGAGGTAGTCGACGAGGAGGCGGCGGTGGTGCGCTTCGTCACGGACGTGATCTCGCAGGCGGTGGCGGACCAGGCCACGGACATCCATTTCGAGCCGCAGGAGGCCCAGCTGCGCATCCGCTACCGGGTGGACGGCCTGCTCGTGCCGGTGCCCGTGCCCGAGAACCTGCTGCGCTTCCAGGACGCCATCATCTCGCGCCTGAAGATCATGGCGCGGATGAACATCTCCGAGAAGCGCCTGCCGCAGGACGGCCGCATCAATTTCCGCGCCGGCGGCGTGACCCTCGACATCCGCGTTTCGACCGTCCCGACGATCTACGCCGAATCCATCTCCCTGCGCCTCCTGAACCAGAAGAAGGAGGCGTACACGATGGACCGCCTCGGGATGAGCGCGGAGGAGCAGGCGGCGATCGGCGAGGTGCTCGACACGCCCCACGGCATCATCCTCGTCACCGGTCCGACCGGTTCCGGCAAGAGCACCTCGCTCAACGCGTTCCTGCGGAAGATCAATTCCACCGACCTGCGCATCATCACCATCGAGGACCCAATCGAGTACGAGGTGCCGGGGGTGAACCAGATGCAGGTGCGGCCCGAGATCGGCCTGACCTTCGCGGACGCCCTGCGCCACGTGCTGCGGCAGGATCCGGACGTGATCATGGTGGGTGAGATCCGCGACAAGGACACCGCCGAGATCGCGATCCGCGCCTCGCTCACGGGCCACCTGGTGTTCTCGACCCTGCACACCAACGACGCGCCCGGCGCGATCACGCGGCTGGTGGACATGGGCATCGAGCCCTTTCTCGTGGCGTCGGCGATCGAGCTGGTGATCGCGCAGCGGCTGGTGCGGCGGCTGTGCCCCGAATGCTCCCGTCCCGCGCCGATTTCGCGGGTGAAGCTGAACGAGAGCCTGGCGATCCTGGGTTGTGATCCAAAGGAGGCTGCGGACGTGACCGAACTGGCGGCGCCGGTGGGCTGCGACCGCTGCCGGGGCACCGGCTACCGCGGCCGGATCGGCATCTTTGAGATCTTCCGCCTCAACGAGGAGATGCACCAGCTGGTGCTCAAGCGGGAGAGCACGCGTACGCTCGCCGAGTGCGCCCGGCGCCACGGGATGCGCACGCTCGGCCAGAGCGGCTGGGAGAAGGTCCGCCGCGGGCATACCACGTTCGACGAGGTGCTGCGGGTCGTGACCGTGGTGGAGAAGTGATGCCCCGCTTCGCCTACAGCGGACGCGATCGGGCGGGCCAGCCGGTCGCGGCGGAGCTCGAGGCCCCCTCGCGGCGCGACGCCCTGCGCGTGCTGGCCGCCCGCGGCGTGCAGGTGCGGAACGTGGAGGAGCTGGCCGCCGGCAAGGCGGTCGCCCGCCGCCCGGCGGAGACGCGGAACGCGCGCGCGCTGACCCGGCGCGAGTGCCTGCCCTTCCTCGAGGCGCTCTATGACCTGGTGCACAGCGGGCTGTCGGCCGGCGAGGCGGTGCGCCTGCTGTCCGTGCGCATCCAGGAGCCGCAGTTGCGCCGGCTGTCCGGCCAGCTGTGGGAGCGGATCAGCGAGGGTGCGCCCCTCTCGCGGGCGATGGCGGCGAGCCCCGAGGTCTTCGAGCCGTCGGTGACCAACCTGATCCAGGCCGGGGAGGCGACGGGCTCCCTGAACGACACCCTCGCGCGGCTGATCGCGCACCTGACCGAGCAGCGCGAGTTGCGGCGGCAGTTGCTCGCGGCGCTGGCCTATCCGGCGTTCATGGTGGTGGTGGCGGGCGGGGTGATCGTCTTCTTCCTCGTCTTCCTGCTGCCCCGCCTGAAGACGCTGCTCACGTCGCTCGGGGGCAAGATGCCGACCTCGACCTCGCTGCTGATCGGGCTTTCCGAGTTCCTGCTCAGCCCGTGGGGGATCGCGCTGGTCGTCGCGGCGGTGGCGGGCGTCAGCTCGTTCCTCGGCTGGCGGCGCACGGCGGCCGGCCGGGCGGCGACGGACGCCTGGCTCCTGCGGTTGCCGCTCACGGGCCCGTTCGTGGTCGCGCAGACCGTGCTGGCCTTCGCCCAGACGCTCTCCGTGCTGCTCGAGAACGGCATCACGGCGGCGGAGGCGCTGCGGATGACGGAGAAGCAGATCGGCAACACGGTGCACCGCGCGGCGTTTCAGGCGGCGATCGCGCGCGTCCTCGAGGGCGAGTCGCTCTCCGCCTCGCTCGGCCGCACGGGGTGCTTCCCGGCGCTGGTGCTCGACCGCCTCGCGGTCGGCGAGAACACGGGCAACGTCGTCCCGAGCCTGAAGCAGATCGCGGTCGCCTACCAGAAACGGATCTCGGGGCAGCTGAACGTTTTCACCAAGGTGATCGCCAGCGGCGTGCTGATGGCGGTGTTCATCTTCGTCGGCTTCATCGCGTTCGCGATCGTCAGCGCCGTCTTCCAGGTCAGCTCCAGCTTCAAGCTCGGCGGCTGAGCGCGGCCGCCGCGGCCGCGCCCGCGCCAGGCGTCCTCAGAGGTCGCGCGCGTGGAGGTTGGTGAAGACCCCCCCGGCCGTGGCCGGCACTAGCGCGAACGTTCCCTTGGCCGGTGCTCCCGCGGGCAACGCCGCCTCGGTCGCCGCGCCGCCCTCGCGCGCGACGCGGACCTTCCCGCCGGTGACGGTGATCGTGAAGCGGCTGAACTTGCCCGGTTCCGCGCCCGTCAGGCGCACGGGATGCCCGCGTACCAGCACCACGGCCTCCGCGGGTCCGGCCTTGGGCGGCTGGTAGTCGACGATGAATTCCGCCGCGCCGAGCTCGGCGCTGGTCACGAGGGCGGCCTCGGGGCCCGCGCTGGCGCGCGCCGTGATCCGGCCGTTGGCGACGCCCCACGCGGCCTCCGTCGCCGGGCTGGTGCGCCAGCCGCGGAGGTCGAGGGCGTTGAAGAGCGCGCGCCAGCCCGGATCGACCGGCGCCGTGACCTCCGGGCCGGCCCCCGTGGAGGGCAGTTCCTTGATCCGCAGGTTGCGGAATTCGACCGGCGAGCCCTCGGACTCGAGCGCGAGGTAGCCCTTGCGGTAGTTCGCGTCGTCGCCGCCGCTGACCTCGCGGCCGTTCACGTGCAGGCGGAGCGAGCCGTTCCGCGCCTCGATCCGGTAATGGTTCCACTCCGGCGACGGGCGGCTGCGGTCCTCGCTCGGGAAGCTGCGCTTGCCGTTGGTGCGGCCGATGTAGCGCATCGTGGCCCCGTGGATGGCGAAGACGTCCCCGTGCACGGTGAACCAGTCTGACTTCTTCCCGCTCTTCCGCTCGAAGTCCTCGGCGTACCCGTGGTCGAGGGCCTGCACCTCGATCCCGCGCAGGAAGGGGACGCCGGGCGCGTTGATCGGGGAGCCCCATACGAAGACCCCGGAGTTGCCGCTGCGGCGCAGGTGGCGCCACTCAAGCTCGAGGATGAAGTTCTCGTACTGGCGCTCCGTGCGCAGGCCGCCGATCGGGAGCCCGGTGCAGTGGATCACGCCGTCGCGCACGCTCCACGTCTCGGGGGCGCAGTTGCCGTTCACCCAGCCGCTGAGGTCGCGGCCGTTGAAGAGCGGCACGAAGCCGTCGGCGTCCGGCGCCGGGGCGGCGGCGCGGACGAGGGCGGGTAGGAGCAGGACCAGCAGGGCGCGGCGGAGCCGCCGGGGAAGGGTGGGGCGCATCCGGCGGTGATGGCGGCGCGGGCCCCCGCGTGCACGCCTGAAAATGGAGCTTTCCCGCGGCGGGCGCCGGCGCTTGGCTCAGAGGGCGGTCCCGATGCCCCCCGAACCCCTCCCTGCCGCTCCCCGCCTGCCGCGCCGCGATTTCCTGACCCGTTGCGGCCTGGGGTTCGGCGCGCTCGGGCTGGCCGCCCTGGCTGCTCCGCCGGCGGCCGCGGCAACCGCGTTTGATCCCCTGCGTCCGCTCGCGCCCCGTCCGGCGCACTTTCCGGCCCGCGCCCGCCGGGTGATCCACATCTTCGCCAACGGCGGGCCCTCGCAGGTCGACACCTTCGACCCCAAGCCCGCCCTCGCGCGCTGGCACGGGCGGCCGCTGCCCCTTGAACTCAAGACCGAACGCCGCACGGGCGCCGCGTTCGCCTCCCCCTTCCGCTTCGCCCGCCACGGCCGCAGCGGCCTCGAGGTCAGCGAGCTCTTCCCGCACGTCGCCGCCTGCGCGGACGAGCTCGCGGTCATCCGCTCGATGCGGGCGGACGTCCCGAACCACGAGCCATCGCTGATGCTGATGAACTGCGGCGACGCGCGGCTGCCGCGGCCCAGTCTCGGTTCGTGGGTCACCTACGGCCTCGGTTCCGAGAATCAGAATCTCCCCGGCTTCGTCGCCCTCTGCCCGGGCGGCTACCCGATCCAGGAGTCCCAGAACTGGCAGAGCGCCTTTCTGCCCGGGATCTTCCAGGGGACGCACGTCGACACGCGGCACCGCGAGGTGGAGCGGCTGATCGAGCACATCCGCAGCCCGCTCACCGGTCCCGCTGCCCAGCGTTCGCAGCTCGACCTCCTGGCGCGCCTCAACGCCCGCCACGCGGCCGCGCGCGCCGCCGATCCACGGCTCGAGGCCCGCATCCAATCCTTTGAACTCGCGTCGCGGATGCAGCTGGAGGCCACGGACGCCTTCGACCTCGCCCGCGAACCCGCCGCGATGCGCGAGCGCTACGGCGACACCACGCACGGCCGGCAGTTGCTCATCGCCCGCCGCCTGCTCGAGCGCGGCGTCCGCTTCGTGCAGGCCTGGCACGGCCAAGGCCAGCCGTGGGACAACCACGACGACCTCGAGGTCAACCACCGCCGCCTGGCGCGGGAGAGCGACCAGGCGATCGGCGCGCTGCTGCGCGATCTCCGCGAGCGCGGGATGCTCGACGAGACGCTCGTGATCTGGGGCGGCGAGTTCGGCCGCACCCCGGTGGTGGAGCTGCCCACGGCCGGCGCGAACGCGGGCAAGGTCAACGGCCGCGACCACAACCACCATGGCTTCACCATGTGGCTCGCCGGCGGCGGCGTGCGCGGCGGGATGGTCCACGGCGCGACCGACGAGTTCGGCTTCCGCGCGACCGAGAAACCCGTGCACGTGCACGACCTCCACGCCACGATCCTCGCGCTGCTGGGCTTCGACCACGAGCGGCTGACCTACCGCCACGCCGGCCGTGATTACCGCCTGACGGACGTCCACGGCCGGGTGGTGCGGGAGCTGATCGCGTGAACGCCCGCACCGCCCTGCTGCTGCTGATGCTGCTCGCGGCCGCGGTGCCCGGCCGGGCCAGCGGCCTGAGCCCCGAGGACGAGGCCTTCTTCGAGTCGCGTATCCGCCCGGTGCTCGCCGAGCACTGCTACCGCTGCCACAGCGCCCGCGAGGGCAAGGCCAAGGGTGGACTCCAACTCGACACCCGCGAGGCGCTGCGTCGCGGCGGGGACTCCGGCCCCGGGCTGGTCCCGGGCGACCCGGAGAAAGGCTCCCTGCTGGCCGCGGTGCGTCCCGGTAATCCCGACCTGCAGATGCCACCGCCCGACGCCGGTCCGCCGCTCACGCCGGCGCAGGTGGCCGACCTCGAGGCGTGGATTCGCCGCGGGGCGCCCGATCCGCGCGAGGGTGTTGCCGCCCCGACCTCCGCCGAGCTCGCCCGCACCCATTGGGCCTTTCAACCGCTGCGCGCGCCAGCGCCGCCCCCGCTGCCCGGCGCCGCCGCCGACCCGGTGGAGGCCTTGCTGCGCGCCACGCCGGGCGCGCCCGACGTGGCGCTGGCCCCGGAAGCGGACGCGCGGACGTTGCTGCGGCGCGTGACGTACGCGTTGACCGGCCTGCCGCCCACGGCGGAGGAAACGGAGGCGTTCGTCCGCGAGCACGCGGCCGACCCGGGCGCCTACGGGCGTGCGGTGGAGCGGTTGCTGGCCTCCCCGGCCTACGGGGAACGCTGGGGCCGGCACTGGTTGGACGTGGCCCGTTACGCGGACACCCAGGGCTATCTGGTGGGCGAGGCCGAGCGGCGCTTCCCCTTTTCTCATACCTACCGCGATTACGTGATCCGGGCCTTCAACGCCGACCTGCCCTTCGACCGCTTCCTCACCGAGCAGCTGGCGGGCGACCTCCTCCCGGCTGCGGAGGACCGCAGTCCCCTCGCCGCCCTCGGGTTCCTGACCCTCGGCCGCCGTTTCCTGAACAACCAGAATGACATCATCGATGACCGCATCGATGTCGTCACGCGCGGCCTGCTCGGGCTGACCGTCGCCTGCGCCCGCTGCCACGACCACAAGTCCGAGCCGGTGACGATGCAGGACTACTACGCGCTGCACGGGATCTTCGCCTCGTCCGAGGAGCCGGCGGAGAAGCCCCTGCTCGCGGCGGTGACGGACACCGCGGAGCACCGCGCGTATCTGGCGAAGCGGGCCGCGACCGAGGAGCGGGTGCGGGCCCGGGAGCGCGAGGAGGTGGCCAAGTTCCTCGCGGGCATCCGCGCCCGGACCGGGGACTATCTCCTCGGCGCGCACGACGCCGCCCGCCTTCCGCCCGACGCGAAGCCGGAGCTGTTCGCCGGGGAACGGAAACTCAACCCGGAGTTCCTGCGGCGCTGGCGCGAGTTCCTCGCCACCGCGGAGGCGCCTAGGCACCCGGTCCTCGCCCCGTGGTTCGCCCTCGTGGCGCTGCCGGCCGAGGGCTTCGCGGCCGCGGCGGCCGATCTGGTCTGCGGCTGGTCCGACACCCGCCCGGCGGGACTCGATCCGTCCGTGGTCGCGGCGCTGGCGGGCGTGGCTCGTCCGTTGGCTGCGCTCGCGGACGTGGCGGCGGTGTACAACCGGGTCTTTGCGGCCGCCGTTTCTTCGCCCGCCTCCGCGGAGCCCGCGGCGCCGGCCGGTCCGCGGGCTTGGGCCGAGACGGAGGCGTTCCCCGGCACACTCCCCTTTCCCGCGGCGGCCGCGCTGATCCGGCGCCAGCTCGACACCCGCACCGCGGCGCTTCGCCGGGAGCTGGCGGCGCTGGAGTGGACGGAGCCCGGCGCCCCGTTGCGCGCGATGGCGCTCGTGGACCGGCCGCAGCCGCGCGATTCCGCCGTGCTCCTGCGGGGCAATCCCGCGAACCGGGGCCCCGTCGTGCCGCGCGGCGTGCCCGCCCTGCTCGCGGGGCCGGAGGCGGCGCCCGTCGCGGCGGGCAGCGGCCGGCTCGAACTCGCCCGGGCGGTGACCCGGGCGGACAACCCGCTGACCGCCCGGGTGTTCGTCAACCGCGTCTGGGCCTGGCATTTCGGGGAGGGGCTGGTGCGGACGCCCAGCGATTTCGGGGTGCGCACGGCGGAGCCGGAGCTGCGGGACCTCCTCGACTGGCTGGCGGCGGACTTCACGGCGGGGGGCTGGTCGGTGAAGCGGCTGCAGCGCCGGATCGTGCTGTCGGCCGCCTACCGCCGCGCCGCGGAGGCGCCGGCCGCCACGCTCGCGGCGGATCCGGAGAACCGGCGGCTGACCCGCTTCCCGCGCCGCCGCCTCGATTTCGAGGGCCTGCGCGACACCCTGCTCGCGGTGTCCGGCCGCCTGGAGACCCGCGTGGGCGGCCTGGCGGAGGACTTGTGGCGCGAGCCGTTCACCGGTCGTCGCTCGGTGTATGGGTTCATCGACCGGCAGAATCTCCCGGGGGTCTTCCGCGCCTTCGATTTTCCCAACCCGGATGCGTCGGCGGCCCAGCGGTTCGCCACCACGGTCCCGCAGCAGGCCCTGTTCCTCCTCAACAGCCCGTTCGCGCTGGAGATGGCGCGCGCCCTGGCGGCAAGGGTGGAGGCGGCCGCGGCGCCCGGGCCGGCGCGGGTGGACGCCCTGTTCCGCTTCGTGCACCAGCGTGTCCCGGACGCCGCGGAGCGCGGCTGGGCGGAGCACTTCCTCGCGGCCGGGGAATCGGCCCCGCGGGAGACGACCGTCGCCGCCGAGGGCAAGGCGGAGCGTGCCCCGCTGAGCCGGCTGGCGCAACTCGCGCAGGTGCTCCTCCTGGCCAACGAAACCGCGTTCGTGGATTGACCGTGCCCGCAGGGCGCCGGAAGGTCGCGTCGCGCATGATCTCCGCCCGCCTCGTCCTCCCGGTCCTGCTCGTCCTGCCGCCGGTCTTCGGCGCCGCGCCCGCGCCCGCCGCCGACGCGCTGGCCCACCGCAACACCTACGCCCAGGCCTACGGCGCCACCAAGGGCAGCACCGAGGTCGATCCGGCGAAGGATCTGCCGCGCTACCCGGCCGTGGCGCCGGCGGACGCCGTCGGCACGTGGCAGGTGAAGCCGGGCTTCCGCATCGAGCTGGTCGCGAGCGAGCCGCAGGTGCGCGACCCGGTGGCGGTGACCTTCGACGAGAACGGACGGATGTTCGTCTGCGAGATGATCGACTATTCCGAGGAGCGGGACCGCAACCCGCACCTCGGACGCATTTCGGTGCTGGAGGACCGCGACGGCGACGGCCGGTACGAGACGAGCCGGGTCTTCGCGGACAACCTGCCGTGGCCGAACGGCCTGATCTGGGCCCACGGTGGCCTCTACGTGGGCGCGACCCCGGACATCTGGCGGTTCGAGGACCGCGACGGCGACGGTCGCGCGGAGGTGCGCGAGAAGGTGTTCACCGGCTTCGGCACGGGCCTCGCCCGCCTCAACGTGCAGGCGATGTTCAACAGCTTTGCCTGGGGGGCGGACAACCGCATCCACGTTCAGGGCGGCACGGGCAACCGCGGCCTGATCCGCTCGCTGCGGCGGCCCGAGCTGCCCGCGGAGGAGCTGGGCGGCCGCAACTTCTGGTTCGATCCCCGCACCCACGCCTTCGGCTTCACCCCGGGCGGCGCCCAGTACGGGATGAGCTTCGACGACTACGGCCGGCGCTTCGCCTGCTCCAATTCCGACCACCTCCAGTTCTGGGTCTACGACGGCCGCTACGCCGAGCGGAACCCCCACTTCACCCCGCCCGTGCCGCGTCAGAGCATCGCCGCCGACGGTGGCGCCGCCGAGGTCCACCGCATCAGCCCCGACGAGCCCTGGCGCATCATCCGCACCCGCTGGCGCATCGGCGGCGTGGTCCGCGGCGCCGTCGAGGGCGGCGGGCGCGTCAGCGGTTACTTCACCGGCGCCTCGGGCACGCTGGTCTACCGGGGCGACGCCTACGGGGCGGACTTCGTCAACAACACCTTCAGCGGCGACTCGGGCGGTCAACTGGTCCACCGCAAGCGCCTGTTCGAGGACGGCGCCAGCCTCGTCGGCCGCCGCCCGGAGGATGAGCAGGGCTTCGAATTCGCGGCCAGCCGCGACACCTGGGTGCGGGTGGTCAACTTCGCCAACGCCCCGGACGGCACGCTCCACCTGTGCGACATGTACCGCGAGGTGATCGAGCACCCGTGGAGCATCCCGGACGAGATCAAGCGGCACCTCGACCTGAACTCGGGCAACGACCGCGG
>JAIXQE010000060.1 GCA_027485815.1 Opitutaceae bacterium | reverse complement strand
TTTCACAGGCCCCGTGCTGGCGGGCGCCGTGCTCCGCCTTGTCACCTGGGTGCCAGCCAATCGCCGTCGGGTAGAACAGGATCTCGGCCCCCTGGAGGGCGGTGAGCCGGGCGGCCTCGGGGTACCACTGGTCCCAGCAAATGAGCACGCCGATGCGGCCGAAGCGGGTGTCCCAGGCCCGGAAGCCGGTGTCGCCGGGCGTGAAGTAGAACTTCTCGTAGTACAGCGGATCGTCCGGGATGTGCATCTTCCGGTAGCGCCCGACCAGCGATCCGTCGGCGTCGATGATGACCGCGGTGTTGTGGTACAGCCCGGAGGCCCGCCGCTCGAAGAGCGAGGCGATGACGACGACCCCGTGCTTGCGGGCGAGGGCCTGGAACGCGCGCGTGCTGGGCCCGGGGATGGGCTCGGCGAGGCGGAAGTACTCGTGCTTCTCGGCCTGGCAGAAGTACTGCGAGCGGAAGAGTTCCTGCGTGCAGATGATGTTCGCGCCCCGCCGGGCCGCCTTTTCCGCGAGCGCGAGGGTGCGGCGCAGGTTGGCGGCGGGCGTGGCGCCGCACGCGTGCTGGAGGAGTCCGAGGGTGACCTTGGCCATGGCTCAGTAGACGACCTTGTTCAGCGGGTATTCCACGATGCCCTCGGCACCGAGCGCCTTGAGCTGCGGAATGATCTCCCGCACCACGCTCTCGTCGATGATCGTCTCCAAGGCGATCCAGTCCGGCGCGCTCAGCTGCGCGATCGTCGGGTTCCGCAACGCGGGCAACTGGGCCGAGACCCGCTCGAGGGCCGCCTTGGGCAGGTTCATCTTGAGTCCCACCTTGGAACCCGCCTCCAGCGCGCCCCGCAGCAGCAGGGCAATGGTCTCGATCTTCCGGCGCTTGGCGGGGTTGGCCCAACTCGCCTTGTTCGCGATGAACTTGGTGTTGGTCTCCAGGAGGGTGTCGACGATCCGCAGCTTCGCCGCCCGCAGCGAGCTGCCCGTCTCGGTGATGTCCACGATCGCGTCCACCAGGTCCGGCACCTTCACCTCGGTGGCGCCCCACGAGAACTCGAGCTCCACCTTCACGCCGCGGGACTCGAAGTACCGGCGGGTGGTGTTGATGAGCTCGGTGGCCACCCGCTTGCCGGCGAGGTCCGCGGCCGAGCGGACCGGCGAGGCCTCGGGCACGCACAGCACCCAGCGGGACTTGAGGGTGGAGGCGCGGCTGTAGACCAGGTCGCAGACCTCGACCACGTCGGAGGCGTTCTCCTGGATCCAGTCGTGGCCGGTGAGGCCGCAGTCGAAGAAGCCGTGCTCGACGTAGCGGCTGACCTCCTGCGCGCGGACGAACCGCCCGTCGAGCTCCGGGTCATCGATCGCGGGCCGGTAGCTGCGGCTGCTGGTCGTGATCTTCCAGCCCGCCTTGGCGAACAGGGTCTTGGTGGACTCCTCGAGGCTGCCCTTGGGGAGCCCGAGCATCAGCAGAGGTGCGCGTTCAGACACCCGGCGAAGGCACACCCCGGTCCCGGGCCCTTCAAGCAAATTTGCCGCCCGCCGCCGCGGAAGCCCCCGGTGGGGAGGCAGTTGACACGGCGCGCGACGGGACGTCACTCTCGGCCACCGCGACGCCCCATGTCCCAACCGCCTCCCCCGCGCACCCAACCGAAGCCCCTCATCGTCGTGGTCGAGGACCAGCCGGAACTGGCCGCCCTGGTCGCGACGCACCTCGAGCGCGCGGAGATGAACGCGCAGGTCTGCCACCGCGGGCAGCACGCGCTGCGTTTCCTGCAAAAGAACTTCGCCAACCTGGTGCTGCTGGACATCAACCTGCCGGACCAGTCCGGCTTCGAGCTGGCCGAGCAGCTGAAGGCCGCCGACATCAGCGTGCCGATCATCTTCCTGACGGGCAACGTCGAGGAGGAGAGCAAGGTGCGGGGGCTGGAGCTGGGGGGCGACGACTACATCACGAAGCCGTTCAGCTACGCGGAGCTCGTCGCCCGGATCCGGGCGGTGCTGCGCCGGGCGGAGGTGAAGGCGGACCTCAACATCACCAAGAACGTCAAGGTCAACGACGAGCCCTTCGATTTCTGCGGCGCGCGCGTCCAGCCCCAGCGGCTCGAGGTCACCTTTCCCAACGGGGTGAACGCGACCATCGGCCGCAAGGAACTGGGCATCCTTTCCTACCTGAACGGCAGCGCGGGCGAGGTCGTGACCCGCAAGGCGCTGATCCACGCCGTCTGGGGGGTGCACGCGGACGTGAAGAGCCGTTCGCTCGACCAGTACGTGGCCAAGATCCGCGACCTTTACGCTGACCAAGGTCTGAGCCTCGAGCAGTTCCGCACCGTCCACGGCATCGGCTACATCTTCGACCCGAAGGGCCTGTCCCAAGCGGGCCGCTGACCGCGGCTCAGAAGAGTTCGCCCTGGGTTGGCGCGGGCGGCACCCCCGCGGCCGGATGGACCGCAGGCGCAGGCGACTCGAGGCCGTGGCGGCGCCGGGCCTCGGCGGCCGTGGTGCGCATCTCGTAGCCTTCGAGCATCGCGACCAGTTCCGCGGGCCGGGGCGTGCGCCACGCGGGCGCCACCGGCGGCAGGGCCAGGTTCAGGGTCGTGAGCCGCCGATTCAGGCGCAGGCGATCCGCCTCGGCCGCCACCACCGGGCGGAAACGCTCGGGCCGCAGCTCCCCGGCGCGCGCGATCACATCCTCCAGGCCTCCGCACTCCGCCAGCCACTTGGCGGCAGTCTTCGGTCCGACCCCGGCGATGCCGGGGATGTTGTCCGCGGTGTCCCCGACGAGGGCGAGGTAATCGGCGATGCGCTCCGGGGGCACCCCGAACTTTTCCACGACCCCCGCGGCATCGAGGCGGCGCCAGCCCAGTTTCGGCGCGGCCGACGGCGGCGGCAGCAGAATCGAGATCCGGGGCCCCACGACCTGCGCGAAATCCTTGTCGCTGCTGACGATGACGACCTCGTGCCCCTGTTCCGCCAACCGCACCGCCTCCGCCGCCAGGAGATCGTCGCTCTCGACCCCCTCCTGCTCGATGCCGGCCAGCCCCATCGCGCGGGTGAGCTCGCGGATGGGATCGATCTGCGCGCGCAATGCGTCGGGCATCGGCGCGCGCTGGGCCTTGTAGGCGGCGTGCAGCGCCACGCGCTCGGCGGATTCCCCCCGGTCGAAGAACACCAGGGTCGCGTCGGGCGCCTCCTGGTCGGCGAGCTTCCACAGCGACTTCACCCAGCCGTGCAGCGCGCCGGTGGGGAAGCCGTCGGCGCGGGTGAGTTCCGGCAACGCGTGAAAGCACCGGTAGGCCAGGTTGAAGCCGTCCACGAGAAGCCATTTCGCCATCCCGCGACCCCACACGTTGCCGGGGGCCCGGTCAACGCGGCGCTGCACCGGCTTGCCTTCGGGCGCGGCGCCGCGCGGACTTCCCCCGTGTTGTCCCGCCCGCTGCTCCTCGCCTGCCTCGCCCTCACCGGCCATGCCGCCGAACCCCTCTCGCGGAAGCTGGAAGTCGATTTCCACCGCGACGTGCCCAGCCGCCGGCTCCAGGGCCTCGCCACCCGCGCCGACGGCCGGCTCGTGCCCGGCCCCGTGTTCACCGACCTGCGCGGCCCCGCCCCCGCCCCGCTCCTCTGGACCCTCGAGCCCGGGGCGACCCCCGGCACGTGGCTGCTCGGCACGGGACCCGACGGCGCGATCCACGAGGTGACCCTCGGGGCGGGCGCGGACGCCTTCACGACCCGCGAGGTGGTCCGCCTGCCCGACGCGCAGGTGCTCGCGCTGCACCGGACCGCGGCGGGAACGCTCGTTGCGGGGACCTCGCCAGGCGGCCTGCTCTGCCTGGTCCGGGAGGGACGGATTCTCGCGCGCGTGCGCCTCCCGGCGGACTCCGTGCTCGACCTGCTGCCCCTCGGCGAGGGCATCGTGCTCGCGGCGACCGGGAATCCCGGCCGCATTTACCGCGTCGATCTCGCCCGTCTTGCGGAAAGCAGCGGAGGCGAGGCCGAGGTGACCGGTTCGGCGGCGCTGGCTGCGCGCGGCGTGACCCTTTTCGGGCAGATCCGCGACCGGAACGTGCGGCGCCTCGCGCGCTTGGCGGACGGCCGCATCGCCGCGGGCTCCGCCCCGCGGGGTAACCTGTACGCGTTCCCGGCCGAGCCCGGCCCGAATCCCGAGGGTGCCACGCCCCGGCTGCTGTTCGAGAACTCCGAGGGCGAGGTCACGGACCTGCTGGCGATGCCCGAGGGCGATCTGTTCGCGACCGTGGTCTTCTCGCCGTCGTCGCTCGAAGCGCGGCTCGCCTCCTCCGCCCCGCCGGCCGCGTCCCCGGGCCCGAACCCCGCCCGCCCCGGCGCCGAAGCAGCACGCGAACCGCTGCCGCCGCCCGCCACCCCGGTGCGTTTCACCGGCCGCAGCGCCCTCGTGCGCGTGCCGCCGCGGGGTCTGCCGGAGGTGCTCTCCACCCGGAGCAACCTCGCCCTGTACCGGCTCGCCCGCCACGGGGACCTGATCCTCGCCGCGGGCGGGGACCAGGGCGAACTGGTCGGCTACGACCTGGGCGAACGCTTATCCCTCACCTTCGCCGGCAGCGCGTCCGCGCAGGTCAACCACCTGCGGGCGGCGGACCCGGCCCGCCCCGGGCTCTTTCTGGCGCTGCGCAACAATGCCCCGGGCCTGGCCTGGGTGGACCTCGCGACGGCGGGTCCGCGCTCGGCGGAGACCCGCCGGCTTGAGTTGCCCGGTCCCGGACGTTTCGGCGCCGTGCGCCTGCCCCGGCTGACGGGCGTCACCGCGGGCGACCTGCGGGTGGAGCTGCGCACCAGCCTCGGCAGTGACGAGACCGAGGGCTGGGGCGACTGGACGCCCTTGCGCCTCGATCCGGACGGGGGCTGGCGCGGGGAGGAGTTGCACGGGCGTTCGTTCCGCCTGCGCCTGTCGCTCGAGCCCGCGGGCCCCTTCAGCCTCGACCGCGCGACCGTGTTCCACTTGCCGCAGAACCGCCGGCCCCAGCTGCAGGAGTTCCGGCTCCTGCCGCCGGGCCTCGACCTGCTGCCCGCGGCGGAGTCCCCTGCCCCCGCCACCACGACGCTCAGCCAGGTGCTGCAGCCCCCCCGCGAGGAGGCCCGGGGCCGCGCCAACCTGAGCAGCAGTCCGATCGTGGCCGTGCCCGGAGCCCGCGTGGCCACGTGGACCCTGCTCGATCCGGATGGCGACGCGTTCACGGCGACGTTCTCCCTGCGCCGGGACGGCGAATCCGAGTGGCGCGACGTCGTCGTGGGGACGCGCGAGCCCTTCGTGCGCTTCCAGACGAGCCACCTCCCGGAAGGCACCTACGAGACTCGGCTGAGGGTGAGCGAGGCCGCACCGCGCCCCGCCGCGGAGCGCCTGAGCCACACGTTCGGCACCGACGAACTCGTGGTGGATCACACGCCCCCGGAAATCCTCGCGGCGGAGGCCGTGCGCGGAGCCGATTCCGTGGTGATCACCGTGCGTGGCCGGGACCGCCTGAGCCTCCTCGAGGGGTTGGAGCTGGTGTTCAACCACGGGCTCCGCGAGAGCGTCCGGCAACCGGCGGACGGCATCCGAGACGGCCGCGAGGAGACGTTCGTGCTCGAGCTGCCCTTGGAGCGAGCCGCCGGGGCCAACGCGGTCGAAATCAGCCTGCTCGATGCGGCGGGTAACACCGCCGCGCGCCGCCTGCGCTTCTGAGGTTTCAGAACGGGGAGCGAGGTGGCGGCAGGGGGAAATCCCCCGGGCAGGGAGGGTCACTCACCCTGCCTAACTGCGACGAGACTTAGGTTATAGCGCCCAATTTAGTCGGCTCTAACGCCACCAGAGGGCGTTACCGCGCGGGCAGTTCTCAAAATCTTTTCAATTCAAGAGACGAGGGGGCGGAGGCTGGCGCCCTACGCAGGCGCCTCCATCGCGTTGGGCAGAAACGCTGATCCCAAACGGAAATCCTGCCTTCCCTCGATGAACTCCAACCGCTCCCGCTCCGTCGCGCTACTCGTTCGGAGCCTCTGGCTCCTGCTGCTGGCCTGCCCCCTGCCCTCGCGGGCGCTCACCGCCACGGCCTCCCCCGGGCAGGCGGTCACGTTCTCCGTCACGGCGGAAGGCGATCAGCCCTTCGCCTACCGCTGGTTCAAGGATGGGATCGAACTTCCCGGCGCGACGGCGGCCTCGCACCTCCTCGGCAGCGCCACGCTCGCGGACGCGGGTACCTACGTCGCGGAGGTGCGCAATCCCAAGGGGGCAACGCTCTCCGACCCGGCGGTCCTCACCCTTGCGCCCACGGAATCCGCCCCGGTGATCACGATCGCCCCCGTGAGCCAGACGGTGTTCGCGGGAGCCGCGGTCAGCTTTTCTGGCGCCGCCTTGGGCTACCCGTCCCCGGCGTATCAGTGGCTCAAGGACGGCAGCCCGCTTCCCGGCGCCACGGCGGGCGCGTTGACCATCCCCGCCGCCGCGCTGGGTGATGCGGGCACCTATGTCTTCACCGCCACCAATTCCGTCGGCACCGCCACCAGCGCCCCGGCGGTCCTCACCGTCAACCCGCCGCTCACCGCACCCGTCTTCACCCTCCAGCCGGTCAGCCAGACGGTCTTCGCCGGCTCCGCCGTTTCCTTCTCGGCTGCCGCCTCCGGCAACCCAGCCGCGTCCTACCAGTGGCGGCGCGATGGCAACGCGATCGCCGGCGCCACCAACGCCTCCTACGCCCTCGCCGTCGCCGCGCTCGGGGATGCCGGCACCTATACCGTCACCGCCACAAATTCCGTCGGCACCGCCACCAGCGCCCCGGCCGTCCTCACCGTCAACCCGCCGCTCACCGCGCCAGTCTTCACCCTCCAGCCGCTCAGCCAGACGGTCTTTGCCGGCACCG
>JAIXQE010000015.1 GCA_027485815.1 Opitutaceae bacterium | reverse complement strand
GGCTGGCGAAGCGATGGGTTTGGTGTAGCCGGGGCGCGTCGCCCCGGTCCGCACCAACGGATCTGATGCTCCTCCTTCGCCGCCGGCAGAGCGGCCCCGCCTCAATAATCGTTGAACGTGAGCAGGCCCCAGAAGAGCGAGACCTTGCGGCCTGAGGGGCCACTCTTGCCCACGAGCTTCGAGGTGTCGGTGTTCACCGTGGCCGGCGTGACCGGCTGGAAGGAATCGGAGGCCATCACGACGGCCCCGCCGAGGAGGTTCGTCTCCTTGCCGCCGGTGGCGGTGGTGCGGGTGGCGCAACCGGAGCCCAGCAGGCTGGCGGCGGCGAGGGCGGCAAAGACAAGGGGCTTTTTCATGGCGCGCGGGGAAAGGACGCTGGTTTTCGGGGGGAAGTTTCGCAAGCGAAGGATTCGCCGCCTCAGGAGGCGGCCTTGAGCGAGGGTTGGTCGCGCAACAGCGCCACCTGCCACGGCAGGAGCAATTCCGGCAACTGGCGGGGATCGCGCGCGATCCGACCCAATTGGGCGCGGTTGGCGATCAGGGTCGCCTCAATCCGCAACTGTTGCGCGATCCGGTCGCGGTCCGCCTTGATCCGGTCCTGCAACTCGACCTGCGCCTGGGTGAGGGAAACGTGGTTCGGATCGCGGCCCGGGCGGCGGGGAAGGGTCTGGGGATCACGCTCCAGCCCGGCCTGCAGGGCGGCGGAAAGGGAGCCCACCAGGCGTTCGTGGCGCTTGCCGAGGTGCACCTGCGCCAGAATGGCCGGCCCCGTCTCCCCGGCTTCGGCGGCTTCAGCGATCTTGAGGAGCAGGGCGTTGCCGCAGACCTTGAACGGCGGGGTGTCGAGGCGGCGCGCCTGCTGTTCCCGCCAGTGCCAGATCGCGTGCAGCACGGTGAGTCCGGGACCGCGCAGGCGCTCGCTGCGGCCGATCCGCCAGTCGTGCTCGGTCGCGGGGGCGAACCCCTCGGCGCCGGAGGCGATCTGGGCCCGGCACTGCTGCTCCAGCCACTCGAGGCGGCCCAGCTTCTTCAGTTCCCGGGACAGGATGTCGCGCAGCGCCGGCAGGTGCCAGACGTCGAGGGCGGCATAATCGAGCAGCTTGCGGGTGATCGGGCGCTTGGACCAGTTCGCCTTCTGGCCATCCTTGTCCAAAGCGACGCCAAAGTGCTGCTCCAGCAGCGAGGCCAGGCCGAAGCGTTCGCGGCCCAGCAGCTGGGCGGCCAGCATCGTGTCGAAAAGGCTGCGGGGCTGGAAGCGGCAGAGGTCGTGCAGGAGCCGCAGGTCGAAGTCGCTCCCATGCATCACCAGGTGCTTGTCGGCCAACGCTTCCCACAGCGGGCTGAGCGCGAGGCCCGGCGCCAGCACGTCCACCAGAAAGACCTCCTGCCCGACGAGGAACTGCAGCAGGCAGACCCGCGTCTTGTAGTGGTACATGTTGTCCGCCTCGGTATCGAGGGAGACCTCGTTGACGCGGCCGAGCGCCGTCAGGAGCGGCCCAAGCGAACCCGGCTGGTCGAGCAGCAGGTACGAGGCGGGGCGGGGAGTCGGGGGGGTGGCGGGAGCACCGAACAAGCGGCGCAGGGGCGACGGCAGGAGACGGGAAATCATCTGGACTGGGCGGCCTTATCCCAAGCCCCGAGGAAAGCTTCAATCAACAACGGGAGATCCTCGTGATAGCCCCCCTCCAGCACCGCGGCGGCCGGCCGGCGCGCCTCCCCCAGCCAGGTGCCGAGGGTGGCGAAATCCTCGCGCTCCAGGGTCATCGCGGTGAGCGGATCCTGCGCGTAGGCGTCGAAGCCCGCGGAGACAAGGATCAGGTCCGGCCGGAAGGCCAGCACCGCGTCGAGGGAGGCGCGCAGGGCCGCCATGTGTTCCGGGCGCGGCGTGTGCGGCGCGACGGGCCAGTTGCGGACGTTGGGGCGGAGGTCCTTGGTGCCGGTGCCGGGATAACCGGGGAACTGGTGGACGGAGGCGAAGAAAAGGTCCTCGCGCCCGAGCAAAATCGCCTCGGTGCCGTTGCCGTGGTGGGCGTCGAAGTCCCAGACCGCGACGCGGGCGGCCCCGAACCGGCGTTGGGCGACGAGGGCGGCGATCGCGACCTGGTTGAGGTAGCAGAAGCCCATCGCGCGGTTGTCGGTCGCGTGATGGCCGGGCGGGCGCATCAGGGAGAAGGCGGGCGATCCGGGCCCGTGCGTGAGGGCGTGTTCCGCGGCCTCGATGGCCGCCGCCACGGCGCGGCGCGCGTGTTCGCCGATGCGGGGGAACCACGGGGTGTCGGCATCGAAGTCCCGCCCGGCGTCGAGGGAACGCACCAGCGATTCCACGTGGGCCAGGTGCAGGATGGAGTCCGGGGCGGTGCCGGCGCCGGGTTCGCGCCAGAGCCAGCCGGGTTGGGCGCGGCGGAGGTGGGCGACGGACCGGAGGACGCGGGCGGGCTGCTCCGGGCGCTGGGCGGAGCCGTATTCGGCGCAGCGCGGGTCGTGGAACAGGAGCATCGGGCGCACCCTAAGAGCGTCCCCCGCGCGATGCCAAGCCGCGGGTCATTCCGGTGGCGACAAGCCCCGGCGGAGCCGCCATAGCGGGGGGATGAAGGTGATCGTGCTTTGCTCCGGGGGGATGGACAGCGTGACGGCCCTGCATTGGGCGGTGCGGGAGCACACCGTGGTCGCGGCCCTGAGCTGCGACTACGGGGCGAAGCACAACGCGCGGGAGCTGCCGTACGCGGCCGAGCAGGCGCGGCGGCTCGGGGTGCGGCACGAGGTGGCGACGCTCGATTTCCTGCCGCGGCTGTTCTCCTCGGCGCTGCTGCGGGGCGGAGGGGAGATTCCCGAGGGGCACTATGCGGATGCGACCATGCGCCAGACCGTGGTGCCGTTCCGCAACGCGATCCTGCTGTCGGTGGCGTGCGGATTTGCCGAGAGCGCGGGGGCCGAGGGGCTGGTGATCGCGGCCCACGGGGGGGACCACGCGATCTATCCGGACTGCCGGGAGGAGTTCATGCGGGCGATGGGCGAGACCATGCGGCTGGGGACGTACGCGGGCATCGCGCTGCTGCGGCCATTCATCGCGATGGACAAGGGGGCGATCGCGGCGTTGGGCGGGCGATTAGGGGTGGATTTCGGGCGGACGTGGTCGTGTTACCAGGGGCGGGAGATCCATTGCGGCCGGTGTGGGACGTGCGTCGAGCGGCGCGAGGCGTTCGCGCAGGCGGGGTTGCCGGACCCGACGCGTTACGAGGCGGAACCACCCCTGCCGCCCGCACCGGCGTAAGGCTTGGGCTGGTCCGGTGTAGCCGGGGAATCCTTCCCCGGCCGACGGGACCGCATCGCAGACGGCATCGCGATCCCCGCAGCGTTGCGCAATGGCTGCGCGGAAGGCGCGGCGTTCTGCGATGACCGGGGCACGATGCCCCGGCACCATCAGAGATTCCCCCGGCAGGCCCTACCGAATCGCGGACCGCGGGCGCATTACCCCCGGGGCCCGATCACTCGTACCGCGCGGCGCGACCGAGGTAGTTCAACATCCAGATCTCCTTCCAGACCCGGTAGCGGCCCGCCGCCGTGAACTTGCCCTCGTCCTCCCGCAAGGCCTGCGGATGCAGGAACCCCAGCTCCGTGTTCAATTGGTCCAACTCCCGCTGCGCCGCATTGAGGTCCGCCAACGGCTCCACCGCGAACCGCACCGGCGTCACCCCCGCCCGCTCCAGCCGCCGGCGGTGCCGCGCCAGCAGCGCCGGCAGCGAACGCCGCCACGGCCGGCGCTCCACGTACCAGTTCTCCGGAAAGAAGCCCGCAAACGGGATGTGCAGGTTGTCCGTCAGGTACCGCCGCCCATCCTCGGTCACCGAGGTCACCGCGTAGCAGGCCGTGATCCCCCCGGACGCCTGCGGCAGAAACGTCGCCTGCACCCGGAGCGTGCCGGAGCCATCTTGGTACACGGAGGTCCGCAGGTGCAGCCCTTCGGCCAGTTCCGCCTTCATCGCCTGCACCTGGCGGAACCCCTGCGCGCGGAGCCATTCGCGGTGGCGCAGCAGGCGCCGTTGGACCGGCCATTCGTCGCCCGCCAGGTTCACCGCATAGCGGGGGAACAACGGCAGCGCGCTGCGGCTGTGGAGGCTGATCGCCAGCCAGTCGTGCAGCGACACCACCAAAAACCACAGCAGGAAGAACGCGCCCGCGAGCGCCCAGAAGGGCCGGTGGAGCAGGCCGTATTCGACGCAGATCTGGGCCCCGCCCACGGAGAAGATCAGCCACCGCAGCCAGCGGTCGATGATCTGCAGCAACGGGGAGCCCAGCCGCTGGTTCACCTGCATCAGGACGATGGACAGCACCATCGCCGCAAGCACGGCGCCGAAGATGACCGGGGAGTCGGGCAAGGCGCGGCGGAACTCAGCTCAGCCGGACCGGCATGATCACGCAGACGAAATTATCGAGCGTCTTGAACACGCCGGGACTGACCTCGTCCTTCACCTCGAAAAACACCTCGTCCTTCGTCAGCGCCTTCAGCGGATCCATCACGAAGGCCGGGTTGAACGCCACCTGGAGATCCGGGCCGCTGTAGCTGATCGCCATCGATTCGTGGGCCTCGCCGAAGTCCGGGCTTTGGGCGGTGATCTCGAGCAGGTTCGTGGACAACCGGATCTTCACCGAATTGGCCTTTTCCGAGCAGACCAGGGCGGCGCGGTGCACGCACTGGAGGAGCAGTTCACGCTCCAGTTTGATGCGCTGGTGCGTCTCCTTCGGGATCACCTGCTGGTAGTTCGGGTAGTTCCCTTCAACCACCTTCGAGTACAGGTAGATGTGGTCCACCAGCCCGCTGGCATCCTTGTCGGTCGCAATCTGGAAGGCGGCGCGGCGGTCGTTGAAGCTGATCTGGACCTTCTCGCCCTTGTCGAGGAGCCGGGTGAGTTCGCCGACCGTCTTGGCGGGGAGGATGATCGCGCCGGCGGTGTCAGCGGGGATCTCCATTTCCTTGGAGACCAAGGCGAGGCGGCGGCCGTCCGTCGCGACGAGGAACAGACGGCTGTCGCGGAAATTGAAGTAGACCCCGTTCAGGATGTAGCGGGACTCATCGTTCGACTGGGCGTAGGCGACGCTGCGGAGCATCGTGGCCAGCTCCGTCTGGGCGAGGCTGTGGGCCTTCTCCTCGCCGAACTCGGGCAGCGGGGGGAACTCCTCCTTGCCGATCCCCATGATCTTGAACGTGGAGCCGCCGGAGGTGAGCTTGACCTGGTGGCTGGGGGAGCCGTCGACCGTGACGTCGAGGTTGGGCAGTTCGCGGACGATGCCGGCGAGGCGTTTGACGGGGAGCGTGACGGCGCCGGGATCCTTGATCTCCGCCTTGATCCGGCAGCGGATGCCGAGGTCGAGGTTCGTGGTGGTGAGCGAGATGTGATCCTTCTCCGCCTCGATGAGCACGTTGCTGAGGATCGGCATCGTGGCCTTGGAACCGACCACATTGAGCACCTGGGCGAGGCCGTTGGCGAAGTGGTCGCGGTTGATTTTGAATTTCATCGGGGCGGCGGGAGAAACGCGCGGAAGTTAACAAAGCTCAAACGAATAGGGGTTCAATAATGAATTCTATCCGTAGTCATATGGGCTGCGAACAAGCGCAGCAACCGGTGCTCCGCCGAGGGAAAAACGGCGTTTTCCGGCCGTGAACAACCCGCCGCCGAAGCCCGGTAACCGGCCGGTTATTCACGGGGTCGGAGTTGCACGGAAGATGCCCGCAGGTTGTTCACTTGGAATTCAGAGAGGCCGCGGGGGCCGCGAATTTGCGCCGCAGGTGGCGCCCGATCCCGAAGAAGACGTACCCCAGGCAGATCCCGAGGGCGGCGAATTCCTTGTACAGGACCACCAGGGCGATCAAAAGCAGGACGGCGACGAATGAGCGCAGGCGGGTCTTGGTCTGCAGGTTGACGTTCTTGCCGCTGGGGTAGCGCACCGTGCTCATCATCAGGAACGCGATCAGGAGCATCAGCGGAGGCAGCGCCAGGGCGCCCGTCTTCAGCGAGCGGTCGGCCTCGCCCAGCTTGAGCAGGAAGAGCACCGTGGCGGCGACCGTCGACGCGGCGGCGGGCACCGGGAGGCCGATAAAGTCCCGGTTCGAATCCTTCACCCCGGGCCGGAGCAGCGGGTTCGTGATGACGTTGAAGCGCGCGAGGCGCATCGCGGCGCAGAGCAGGTAGACGAACCCGATGAACCAGCCGATGTTGCGGAACCACTGGTAATCCTGGGCCTGCGTCGGCGAGATGATCAGGTAGAGCATTAGCAGGGCCGGGGCCATGCCGAACGAGATGACGTCCGCGAGGGAGTCGAACTCCGCGCCGAACAGCGATTCCCGGCCGCCCATCCGGGCGAGGCGGCCGTCGAGCGTGTCGAAGGCGGCGGCGCCGAAGATGAACCACACGGCGTAGCGGTAGTGTTCGGCGGGGGTGGCGCCGGCGTAGTCGCCGGTGGCGGAGGTTTCCGCGAGCCGGGCCTGGATGCACTGGATGATGGCGGTGAACCCGCAGAACAGGTTCCCGGCCGTCATCAGGTTGGGCAGGAAGTAGATGCGGCTGGCCTGCCGGACCGAGTAGGGGTCCTCCGCGCTGCGGTGGGTTTCCGGGGCGGGGCGGCTCATTTGGTGAGGCCCTCGAGGTATTTCCAGAACTTCGAGTGCTGCTCCACCAGCTGCTGTTCGGAGACCGGGAGCTTGTTGCGGAGGAGGAAGTCCTCGAGCGAGTTCCGGTGGAGGATGTAGTCGACGTGGAGGGTGTCGCCGCGGACGTCGAAGTAGAACCGGAAGTCGCCGGAGCGGAGGCGGTAGAGGGTCTTGTCGGCGCGGCGGAAGCTGCCGAGCGGTTCGCGGGGGTGGGCGAGGTCGGCGGCCCGCAGGGAGGTGAGGGGGTTGATGGCGTCGAGCTGCGCGAGGGCGTCGAGCCGGTTCAGCTCGTGCATCGCCTGGGACGAGAACGTGACCTGGTACATCGGTTCAGGAGCCGGGAGGGAGGAAGACCGGGGTCGGGGCCATCGGGAGCCCCCGGGTGTAGGCGGCCGGGAGGGGCCGGCAACGCTATTCCCGCGGGTCGGACCGCGGCTTGCGCCTGGCGCCGGGGCTTGCGCAGGCTGGCGGCGTGACCCCGCTGCCCACCTCCCGCCGCCGCTTCCTCGCCACCCTTGCGACTGTCACCCTGTCCCTCCGGTCCCGAGCCGCGGAAACCGCGCCCGTGATCGTCGGCGAGGGCGCGCATCGCTACCGGTTCCACGACGCCTGGCCCCAATTGCCCTCCCACCTGAAGTGGGGCGTCACCCACGGGGTGGCGGTGGACCGCCGGGGTTACGTCCACGTGTTCCACACCTCGCGGCCCGAGGCGCCGACCAAGGACTGCGTCGTGGTGTTCGATCGGGCCGGCAAGTTCGTCCGTTCCTGGGGGCCGCAGTTCGTCGGGGGTGCCCACGGGATGGACCTGGTGGTCGAGGACGGGCGGGAGATCCTGTACCTGACGGACCTGCAGCGGGGCTTGTTCAAGATGACCCTCGACGGGGAACTGCTGTGGCACGTGGCGCAGCCGGAGTGGTACCGTGGCCGCGACGTGAAGTACCGGCCTTCGAATGTGGCGGTCGGGCCGGAGGGCGACGTGTTTTTGGCCGATGGCTATGGCTCGTACTTCATCCACCATCTGACCAAGGACGGCCGTTACGTCCGGACCTTCGGGGGTCCCGGGGAGGAGGCGGGCCAGACCCAGCACCCGCACGGCCTGTTCATCGACCGGCGTGGGGCGGAGCCGCTGCTGGTGGTGGGCGAGAACGATCCCAAGGGGGAGAAGCCGGGCCGCCTGCAGGCCCTGACGCTGGACGGCCGGCACCGGCGGTTTTTGCCGACCCCGGTGCGTTCGCCGCGGCATTTTGATCAACGGGGGAAGCTGGCGGTGATCCCGGATCTGGACGCGCGGGTGACCCTCGTCGATGAGGAGTACCGGACCGTGGCCAACCTGGGCGATGGTTGGACCACCAAGGCGGAGGTGCGGGCGCTGCGGACGCGGACGAGCGATCACTTCACGCCGGGCAAATTCGTGTGCCCGCACGACGCGGCCTTTGATGCGGAGGGGAATATCTACGTCGCCGAGTGGGTGGCCTTCGGGCGGATCGTAAAGCTGGAGAAGCTGCCGGGTTGAGGGGGCGGAAGGACGGCACCTCAGACCTTTCGGGCGGCGGCCAATTCCGGGTGTTCGAAGGCGTCGGCGAAGGCGTCGAGTTCGGTGGGGGTCAGGCCGAGCTTGCGGCCGGTCTTCCGCCACGTCGCCACCGCCGCGACCACCGCGCGGAGGATGGTCCGCGCGCGCCGCGGGGAGAGGCGGAAGTAGGGGGTTACCGACTGCAGCGCCTCCAGCGTGGCCGCGGGGCCGGTGTCGGGGGAGATCCACGTCTTCAACTCGCGGGCCCGGTCCGGGAAAGGGTTGAGGTCGAAGGCCGGCGCGAGGCGCCACAGGCCGCGGCCGGCGTGCAGGAAGCCGTGGTTCCGCAGTTGGTCATCGACGTTCGTGATCAGGATCGAAAACGCCATCCGTCGCCACAGTTCCTCCGCATCCTCCTGCACGGCCGCCCCGTGGACCCGGAGGGCATCGAGGATTTCCGTGTAGGAGTGGTCCTCCCCGGACGCGGACTCGACCCCGAGGAGCGTGGCGGCGGAGGCGTAGAGGAGGCGTTTGCCATTCGGCGTGCGGTCGAAGCGGCGGATCAAGGCGACCGGCACCCCTTCGCTGTCCACGAGCCGGGCTTCCGCGGCGTTGATCCCTGCTTGGCGGGCGAGTTCCAGCGCGAGAATCTCCCCTTTGGTCACCGCCCGGGTGTCCTGCACGCTGGGGAACTTGGCGATCGCCGGCGATCCGTCGGCATCCAGCACCGCGCATTTCGGACGCAGGCCCCCGAGGGAGGTACCCCGCCCGCGCAGGTAAGCCAGATCCGCGGCGGTCTCGCTGGAGTGCTCCACGGCGCGGGAGGCTGCGACCAGGTGCCGGAGTTCGAGCAGGGGAGGGGTGGTCCGGCGCCCTGGTTCGCGGGTGCGTTGGCAGATGCCCTGTTCGTCCCGGAAGCGCAGGGCGCCGACCCGGCTGCCGTCGTCCACGGCGAGCAGGAAATCGATGGCGGTGAGCGCGGCCGGTTCCGGGGAGGCGCCGGCCCGCCGGGCGAGCTGCCGTTGCTTCGCGTGATCCCGGAGGATGACGCGGCGGCCCCAGCCGTCGGGTTCGGTGTCGGCCATGATGCCGGGAAACACGGAGCCTTCGGCGACGCGGCGATGGAACTGCGGGCCTCGCACCAGCGGCAGGCCCGGCGCGAGCGGAAATCCATCCGCCGCCTCCAGCCACGCCCCGTCGTACGTGAAGGCGGCATGCTCGCGCGCGCCGCTTCGGTCGTGATGGAGCGTGCCGATCCGGCGGGAACCCTCCCCCAGCAAGACCTCCAAGGTGCGTTTCACCGCGCCTCCGGGGACTGGCGCGCCCGTACGCGCCGGGGCAGCCGGGCCTCCTCCAACTGGAGCCCCAGATCATCCTGACGCACATCCGCGAGGTCGCCGAGGACCGGGCCGAAGCCGAGGGAGAAGAGCGCCATCGCATACGCCCCCAGCGCCACGGTGGCATCACCCCGCTCCAGCCGGGCGTAGGTATTGAGGCCCACCCCCGTGCGTTCAGCCATCATCGCCCGCGTAAGCCGGCGGCGCCGCCGGGCGCGCGCGAGGTCTTCCCCAAACTTGACCAAGGAGCGCCGCACGGCGGGAGGCAGGAGATCGTGGACGGCAGAACGCATTTTTGGAGATTATGGATAAATATTTGAGCCTCTTAATAATTCATCAATAGGTTATTAAGTTTTCAGGCGAGATTAAAACACGCCGGAGAGATCCGAGGGCGCTTGGCC
>JAIXQE010000106.1 GCA_027485815.1 Opitutaceae bacterium | reverse complement strand
GCGCGCGGGCGCGCACGTAGAAGCTGCCGCTCGCGGGGAGGTTGAGGCCCGCCAGCTGCCACGCGGCCGCGCCGGCGGCCCGCACGCCGTTGCCGAGCGTCGTCCACGACACCAGGTCCGTCGACTGCTCGAACACCACCGCCGCGGCCTCGGCGGCTGGGCCGGTGCGGCTGAGGGTGACCGAACCGCGATTGGCCGCGACCCCGAGGGTCTGGCCGCCGACGCCGAGGCTCGAGAGCCGCGCCAGCGCCGGACGGCTGACGCCGCCGATCTGGCGGAACCGGCCCGCCACCATCAGGCGACCGTCGGCCTGCGCCGCGAGGGCGGTCACCGCGGCGTCAGGGGCCGGGTTGAAGGCGGTGACCAACTCGCCGCCCGCGGCGAGGAGGACCAGATGCGAACGCGCGGCGCCAGTCGCGGGGGTGATCGCGCCGGTGCCCGCCACCAGGATCCCACCGTCGGCGAGCAGCGTGAAGGCGCGCAGGTCGCCGGTCGCGAGCGCGGCGCCCGCGGCGGCCCCAGCGGCGCTCAGGCGCACCAGCGTCCGGCCCTGGAGCGCGAGGATGCGGCCGTCCGGCTGCACCGCCAGGCCGGTCACGGGCCCGTTCAGGGTCGAGGCGAACGAAGCGTCGGCGGAACCATTGGCGTTCAGGCGCAGCAGCCCGGTGGCGTGCCCGACCAAAATCCGGCCGTCGGGCTGCAAAGCGAGGGCGGCGACGGGTTGAGGTACCGACGGGTTGAAGGCCGCGTCGACGCCGCCGTCGGCGTTGAGACGCACGAGGTGGGCGCGCGCGGCGCCACCGATGCTCGTGAAGGATCCGCCCGCGAGCACGCGGCCGTCGGGCAGCGCGAGCAGGGCGCGCACCGGCGCGTTCGGCCGGGGCTGGAACGAGGTCGCGACCGAACCGTTGTCGTTGAGCATCGCGAGGTGGCGGGCGCCGACGCCGCCGATCCCCGAGAAGTCACCGCCGACGATCACCGACCCGCTGAGCTGCAGGTCGCTGAAGTTACCGCCCACCAGGAGCGTGCCGTCGGCGAGGGCAGCCACCACGTTGATCGCGCCGCGGATGTCGGGGTTGAAATCGAGGTCCAGCGCGCCGTCGCGGGCGACGCGGGCGAGCCGGTTGCGGGTGACGGAGGCGCCGCCGGCCGGGCGCAGGGCGGTGAAGCTCCCGCCGATCACGACCGCGCCATCGGCCTGCACCGCGACCGTGCGCACGCCACCGTCGGGCGAGGGGTTGAAGGCGGCGTCGACCGTGCCGTCGGCGTTGAGCCGCGCGAGGCCCGAGCGTTCGACGGACGCACCGGTCGCGCCGGGCTGCAGGGAGGAGAACGCCCCGCCGACCACCAGCTGGCCGCCGGCGGCCGCGAGCGCGTCGATCTGGGCGTTCGGGTTCGGATTGTAGCCGGTGTCGAGCGAACCGTCGGCGTTGAACCGGGCGAGGTGGTTGCGGGTGACCGGCGTGCCGGTCGCATTGGGGATCACGCTCGTGAAGAGCCCGCCGGCGACGACCTTGCCGTCGGCCTGGAGGACGAGGGCGTTGACGTTCGAGTTAGGCGAGGGGTTGTAGTTCGTATCGATCGTTCCGTTCTCATTCACGCGGGCCAGGTAGCTGCGGGGCACGGCAGTCGAGGTGAGGTTCGGCGTGAAGCTGGTGAACGCGCCGCCGACCACGGCCTTGCCGTCCGCCTGGAGCACGAGCGAGGAAATCGCCGCGTTGGCGCTGGGGTCGTAGGTCACGTCCAGGGCGCCGTTGTCGTCAATGCGGGCGATGCGGTTGCGCGCGGTGTCGGACACCGTGGTGAAGCTGCCGACGACGAGGATGCGGGTGTCGGGCTGGACGACGATGCCGGTGACGGCGCCGTTGGGGCGCGGGTTGAAGGAGGCGTCGAGCGTGCCGTTGGGGAGGAAGCGGACGAGGTTGCCGCCGGTGGTACCGGAGAGGTTGGCGAAGGTGCCGCCGAGCAGGAGCCGGCCGCGGGCGTCGACGGCGACGGCGGTGATCTCGCCGGAGAGGCGTGTGGCGGCGGGGGCGAAGGCGGAGCGCAGGGTACCGTTGGCCGCGAGCCAGGCGAAGCCGCCGAGCTGCGTCGGGACCGGGGCGCCGGCGGTGCGCACGGCAACGGCGTGGACCGGGCCGTCGGTGGCGAGCGCCGGCGAGAAGTCGGGGTCGGGCGTGCCCTCGGCGCGGAAGCGGGCGAGGTTGGTGCCGCGCGCGCCGCCGAGGTCGGAGAACTGGCCCACCGCGAGCACACGGCCGTCCGGCTGCAACGCGAGGGCGTTCACCACCGCGGTGGGGACGCCGCCGGCGGCCGCGTCGAAGGCGAGGTCCACGGCCCCGGTGGCGAGCAGCCGGGCGAAGTTGCGGCGCGCCACGGAGGCGGCGGTGCCGGTGGGGCGCAGGGAGGTGAAGGCGCCGCCGACGAAGAGCCGGCCGTCCGCCTGCAGGCGCAGGGAGTCGACGCGGTTGCCCGGGGACTCGCTCAGGTCGAGGTCGAAGGTGGAGTCCACCGTGCCGTCGGCGTTGAGCCGCGCCGCGTACTTGCGGAGCGTGAAGGTGGCCGCGCCGTTGGGCTGCAGCGTGGTGAAGGTGCCGCCGATCACGACCTTGCCGTCCGCCTGCCGCGCGGAGACCAGCACGTTGCCGTTGGCGTTCGGGTTGTAGGCGGCGTCGAGGTTGCCGTTCGCCTCGAGGCGGGCGATGCGGTTGCGCACCGGTGCGGCGTCGACCGTCGAACCGTCGTCGCGCTTCACCTTGTCGAGCTTGCCATCGGATCCGATCACCGTGGTGAAGGCGCCGCCGATCACGACCTTGCCGTCCGCCTGCAGGGCGAGGGTGCTGACCTGACCGTTGAGGATCGGCTGGAAGGCGGTGTCGAGCGCGCCGGAGGACTCGAGACGGGCAAGGTAGCCGCGGCTCACGAAGGAGGCGTTGGTGTTGCTGCTCGCCCCCGGCCGCACGGCGCTGAACAGGCCGGCGATGAGGAGCTTGCCGTCGGGTTGGAGCGCAACCGCGGAGACGGTGGAGTTGGGGTTCGGATCGAAAGTGGTGTCGAGCGTGCCGTTGGCGTTGAGGCGCACGAGGTTCGCGCGGAAGCTGGATTCGGTGGCGCCGTGGGGGGTGACCGAGTTGAAGGTGCCGCCGACCAGAATGCGTCCGTCGGCCAGCACGAGCAGGGTGCCGACCGGGCCGTCGAACACCGGGAAAAAGTCCGGATCGACCGCACCGTTCGGGTTGATCCGCACCAGCCGCTCGCGCCGCGCGCCGGCGGCGGTGGTGAAGGCGCCGGCGGCCAGGATCTTCCCGTCCGCCTGGAGGGCGAGGGCGAACACCCGGTCGTTGAGCTCCGGCTTGAAATCAGGGTCCAGTGTGCCGTCCGCGTTGAGCCGCGCGAGGTAGGTGCGGGCCGAACCCGCCACGCTGGTGAAGGAGCCGCCGATCACGATCTTCCCGTCGGCCTGCGTAACCGAGGCCAGCGTGCGGCCGCCGGCGTCCAGCGCGAAGGTCGCGTCGAGCGAGCCGTTGCCGTTCACGCGCGCGACGCGGTTCCGCACGAGGGCGGTCGAAGCGCCCTCGGGGGTGGCGCGGGTGAAGACGCCGCCGAGGACGACCTTGCCATCCGCCTGCACGGCGACGGCGTTGACGGTGCCGTTGAGGCTCGGAGCGAAGGCCGCGTCGACCGCGCCGTCCGGCAGGAAGCGCGCGACGAAGGCGCGGGTCACGGAGGCCGCGCCCTTGCCCCAAACCGAGGTGAAGGCGCCGCCGACCAGAATCATCCCGTCGCCCTGCACCGTCACCGAGCCGGCCGGGCCGTTCACCCGCGGGTAGAAGTCGCCGTCGACGGAGCCGTCGACGTTGAGGCGCGCGAGGCGCTGCAGCGGCAGCGGGGAGTTGGCGCCGGCGGGCTGGAGGCTGGTGAAGCCGCCGACGAGGAGGACCTTGCCGTCCCGCTGCACGGCAACGCCGTTGACCACGTTGTTGGCGTTGGGATTGAAGCCGCCGTCGAGGGAGCCGTCCGCATTGAGGCGGGCGATCCGGTTGCGCGTCAGCGCGGTGCCGGCGCCGCCGGGCGTAAAGGTCGTGAAGCCGCCGGCGACGACCAGCTTGTTATCCACGTGCAGGGCCAGCGCGAGGACGATGCCGTTGGGCGAGGGGTTGAAGGCGGCGTCGAGCGAGCCGTCGGCGTTGAACCGGGCGAGGTAGTTGCGGGTCACCGCGGCGGCCGTGCCGGGCGCCTGCACGGTGGTGAAGGTGCCGCCGGCGACGATCCGGCCGTCGGGCTGCACGAGCAGGGTGTGGACCTGCGGCTGGAGGGGGCCGGCGAGGCTGGGGCTGAACCCGGCGTCGGGCGTGCCGTCCGCGTTGAGGCGCGCGAGGCGGTTGCGGGTGACCGCGGCGCCGGTGACGCGCGGCTGCAGGCTGGTGAAGTCGCCGCCGAGCACGATCCGCCCATCCCGCTGGAGGGCGATCGCGCGGACCGGGCCGTTGAACGCGGGGTCGAAGGAGGCGTCGACGGAACCGTCCGGGTTGAGGCGGGCCACGTTCGCCCGCGGAAAGCCGTCGACCGAGGAGAACTGACCCCCGAGGAGGACCTTGCCGTCGGGCTGGATCACGACCGCGTTGACCACGCCGTCGACGTCGGGCGCGAAGCCGTCCGCCGCGGACTGGGCCGCGGCGCCCCCGCACCCGAAGGCGATCAGGCCGGCGAGGAAGGCGCAACGAACGAGGCGGAGGAGGACCGGCCGGAAGGGCGAAACGGACGACATAAAGGAAGGAGCGGGGGACCGAAGAGGAAGAGGGCGCAAAGACGCGAAACGCGAGGTTGGGCGCCCGCCCGATGCAAGGCAAGCGAGGGCTAGGGCGGACTGTGGGGCGGAGCCGCGGTTCCGGCAAAGGCGGTTCCCCGCTTGCGCGCCCCGGGCGCCGCCCTAGGGTCCCTAAGTCCCATGAAACTCCCCCGCCTCCTCGCCCTCATGTCCCTCCTCTCCCTGCTTACCGGCACGGCCCGCGCCGAGCCCCTCAAGGTCGGCGCCGCCGCGCCGGTCATCACGGCCACGGCCGACGACGGCAAGCCGCTGAACCTGGGCGACGTTTACAAGAACAACGCCTACACCCTCGTCTGGTTCTACCCGAAGGCGCTGACCGGCGGCTGCACCAAGCAGGGCTGCTCGCTGCGGGACGCCGCGGCGGACCTCAAGAAGCACGGCGTGGCGGTCGTCGGGGTGAGCAACGACACCGTCGAGCTGCAGAAGAAGTTCAAGGACACCAACAACTTCCCCTTCCCGCTGCTGGCGGACACCGACAAGAAGGTAGTCAAGGCCTTCGGCCAGAACGGGATCGCCTTCCCCAGCCGCGAGGCCTACCTGATCGACCGGACCGGCAAAGTCGTCTACCACGACGAGCGGCAGACGGACAAGCAGGCCGAGAAGGTCCTGGCGTTCCTCGCCAGCAAGAAGAGCTGAGGCCGGCGCACGGGCCCGGGGGGCGACGCCCCCCGGCCTAGTCGCGGCCGAAACTGACCAGCTCGATCTCGAAGACCAGGGTCGCGTTGCGGCCGATCTTCGGGGGCTGGCCCCGGGTGCCGTAGCCCATCTCGGGCGGGATGATCACCAGGCGCTTCTCGCCCTTGCGCATCAGCTGGAGCACCTGCTCCCAGCCCTCGATCACCATTTCCCGCCGCACCCGGAAGCTGAAGGGCTTGTCCGCCTCGGTCGTCTGATCGAAGACCGTGCCATCCAGCAGACGGCCCACGTAGAGGACGTTGACCTTGTCGCCCGGCTTGGGGGACTCCCCGGCGCCTTCGCGCAAGATCAGGTAGCGAATCCCCGTCTGCGTCTTGCGCGCCTCCGGCCACGTCTTCTCGACGAACTCGAGGTCGGCAGCCGGCAACTTCTCCCGCTGCGCCGGCAGGGCGGGGACGACGGCAAGGGTGAGGAGCAGGGCAAGGCTGAGGGAGGGAAGGTTCACGTCCAGACGGGGTCGGGCTTTCCGGAGGGGTGACAACCGGCCAGCCTGCGGTCAAAGTGTTTTTCCCATGAGCCGCCCCTCGGTCGTGATCCTCTGCCCCCGGGAATTCAAGTTCACCGACCTCGAAGCCACCATCGAACGCCCCTTCCTCGCCGACGTCGCGGACCTCCGCACCGTGTGGCTGGACTTCGACGCGCCCTTCCCGGACGAGGTGCTCGACGCCGACGCGCTCATCCTCTGGCACGGCCCGCGGGTCGACGCCGCCGTGATCGCCCGCCTGCGCCGCTGCCGCGCGGTGATCCGCAATGGCGTCGGATTCGACAGCGTGGACACCGCGGCCGCCGCCCGCGCCGGGATCGCGGTGTGCAACGTCCCCGACTACGGCACCGAGGAAGTGGCGGACCACGCGCTCGCCCTGACCCTGGCGCTCTACCGCCAATTGTTTCCCCTCGACGCCGAGGCCAAGCGCCTCGGCTGGAAGATCAACGTGGGCGCGCGGATGCGGCGGCTGTCCACCCAGACCTTCGGGCTCGTCGGCCTCGGCCGCATCGGCACCGCCACCGCGCTGCGCGCGAAGGCCTTCGGCTTCCGGGTGGTGTTCTTCGACCCGTACGTGACCCCCGGGGCGCAGAAGGCCCTCGGGATCGCGCGCGCCGCCTCCCTCGCCGAACTGCTCGCCGCCGCCGACACGCTCTCCCTGCATTGCCCGCTCAACGCGGAGACGCGCGGGATGATCGGGGAACGCGAGCTCGCCGCCCTCCGGCCGGGCGCGTTCCTCGTCAACACCGCCCGCGGCGACCTCGTGCGCAAGGCCGCGGTGTTCGCCGCGCTGCGCTCCGGCCACCTCGGCGGCGCCGGGCTCGACGTGGTCGAGGACGAGCCGTTGCGCACCGCGGAGGAGGCGGACACGCCGAACCTGATCGTGACCTGCCACGCCGCCTTCTGCAGCCCCGAGGGGATGGTCGAGATGCGCGGCACCTCCGCCCGCCTCGCGCGCGCCGCGGTGCTCGGCGAACCGCTTTGGAACCGCGTCAACTGACCGCCCGCCCGATGCCCGCCACTCCCCGCACGCATTCCCTCACCGGCCAGATCGTCGACCTGCACGCCCGGCGCGTGTACCCCGGGCGCGTCACCTGGCGCGCGGGGCGCATCGTGGCGCTCACCCCGGATCCGCGCGGCCGCGGCGGGCCGCTGATTCTGCCCGGCTTCGTCGACGCCCACATCCACCTCGAAAGCTCCCTGCTCCCGCCCGCGGAATTCGCCCGGCTCGCCGTCGTCCACGGCACCGTCGCGACGGTGTCCGACCCGCACGAGATCGCGAACGTCCTCGGCGAGGCCGGCGTCCGCTACATGCTGCGCGACGCGCGGCGCACCCCCCTGCGCGTGGCCTTCGGCGCGCCGTCGTGCGTGCCGGCCACCGGGTTCGAGACCGCCGGGGCCCGGCTCGGACCGCGCGCCGTCGCCCGCCTGCTGGCCGACCCGGGCATCCACTACCTGGGCGAGGTGATGAACTTCCCCGGGCTCCTGGCCGGCGATCCCGGCCTGCGCGCGATGATCGCAGCCGCACGGCGCCACGGGAAACCCGTCGACGGCCACGCCCCCGGCCTACGGGGCGCCCAGGCCGCCGCCTACGCCGCCGCGGGGCCCTCGACCGACCACGAGTGCACGACGCTGGCCGAGGCCCGCGACAAGCTGGCCGCCGGAATGCGGATCCTGATCCGGGAGGGGTCGGCCGCCCGCAACTTCGAGGCCCTGGCCCCGCTGCTACGCCGTCACGCCGACCGCGTGATGTTCTGCTGCGACGACCTGCACCCCGACCTCCTCGTGGGCGGACACCTCGACCGCCACGTGCGCCGCGCCCTCGCCACCGGCGCGGACCGGTTCGACGTCCTCCGCTGCGCCTGCGTGAACCCGGTGGCGCACTACGGCCTCGACGTCGGCCTGCTCCGTCCGGGCGACCGCGCGGACTTCATCGTGGTCGACGGCTGGCGCCGCTTCCGCGTGCTCCGCACCTACCTCGGCGGTCAGCTGGTCGCGGCCGGGGGCCGGACCCGCCTGCCGCGGCTACGCAGCGCGACGCCGAACCGGTTCCGCGCGGAGCCGCGCCGGCCGGAGGATTTCGCGGTCGCGGCGCCTCCGGGCCCGCCGCCCCGGCTGCACGTGATCACGGCCCTCAACGGCCAGCTCGTCACCCGCCACACGCGCGCGCCGGCGCGGGTCGAGGGCGGACGGGTGGTGGCGGATCCGGAGCGCGATGTGCTGAAGCTGGTGGTCGTGAACCGCTACGCACGCCGGGCGCCGGTCGCGGTCGCGTTTGTGCGGGGCTTCGGCCTGCGCACCGGCGCCATCGCCGCCTCGGTCGCGCACGACTCGCACAACATCGTGGCGGTGGGCACGGACGACGTCGCGCTGGCCGCGGCGGTGAACCGGGTGATCGCGCGGCGGGGCGGCCTCGCGGTGGTCGGCGGCGGCCGCGCCGCGGACCTGCCGCTGCCGATCGCGGGCCTGATGTCGGACCGCCCCGGCGCCGAGGTCGCGCGCCGTTACGCGGCACTCGACCGCCGCGCGAAGGCGCTCGGCTCCCGCCTCGACGCGCCCTGGATGACGCTCTCCTTCATGGCGCTGCTGGTCATCCCCGACCTCAAGCTGAGCGACCGCGGCCTGTTCTCGGCCCGATCCTGGGGTTTCCTGCCACCCTGAGCCGGACTCCTGCGGTTGGCGGTTGAGCAGCGGGGCGAGCGGGCGAGCCGATTTCGGTCGATGAAGCGCGACGCCTACCCGGAGGGTAAGTGGAGCGGCTGACGCAGACTGCAAGGTGCCGTCAGATCGACTCGGCGCGACCCGCTCAACCGCGCGCGGCCTTCACCGCACCGGCGGCAGCCCGGCGCGCAACGCGGCCACGCGGGCGCGCGCCGCCGGGTCCTCCGCCACCTTCTCCGCTGCCCCAAGCAGGGCCTCCGCCTCCTCCGCGTACCCGTGCTCGAGATGGAGCTCCGCCGCGCGCAGGACCAGCGCGGCCTGGCGCGGGAACAACCGCACGCCCTCCAGCAGCACCGCGAGGTGGCGGCGCGTGGGCCGCACCGCGGCCGCCGCCCACGCGTCCCCGATGCGCTCGTAGACCTCGACCAGCGGGGGCTCGAGGGCCCGCGCCGCAAACAGCGGCTCCAGCACCGTGGTGAGCGCGTCCGGGTCGAGCTTACCGCCCCCGACCTCTCCCTGCCGCGCCGCCAACCGGAGCCGGCCGAGCTCCGCGGCGGCGCGGGGGCGTAGCGGGCCGAGGGCCGCGGCGGACTCCAGAAATTCGGCGCCCGCCTGGTCCGCGCCGGCGTCGATCTCGCAGAGCGCCATCACCTCGAGAAGGCGGGCATCCCGCACGCCACGGTCATAGGCCCGGCGTAACGTGCGGCGCGCCTGCTCGAGGTAGCGGGGCGCCAGCGCGGGGGAAATTGCGCGCACGTAGGGGACCTCGAGCCGTTCCCAGTCGCCCTTGAGGCGGGCGACGTCGAGCTCGGACGCCTCGGTGAGCGCGAACGCGGGCAGTCGCGCGCGCCGCGGCGGGGTGAAACGGGCGGGTTGGGCCAGCGCCCGGGGGAGGTAGGCGGCCAGCTTCTCCCGGACCTGCGCCGGCTCCAAGCCGAGGCACTCGCGGCACAGCTCCGCCGAGTAACCCTCCACCGCGCCGCGCTCGACCAGCCGCCACAGGCCGGCGCGGTGAGCGCCACGGTCGGCCTCCAGCCCCCAGCGCACCAGCAGTGCCACCTCGGCCAGCCAGCGGCGGCGCGCGGCGACGGACGCGGGGTCAGCCATGGGCGGCAACCGCGGCTGCACCAAGTCCTCGAGGGAGGCCACCGCGGGCACACCCTCGGCCGCGGGCGGGAAGGGCCAGTCCAGCGCCGGGAACACCAGTTCGCCGTCCTCGAAGGCCACCCGCTGGTAGAGCGTGAGGAACCCGGCGACGAACCAGCCGGGCAACGCGGGCACCCGCTGGGTGACGAGGAAACGCACGTAGTCCAGCGTGAGCGAGAGCCGGTCGGCCTCGAAGTCGTCGCGGCGGACGATCATGAAGACCGCGAGCGCGTCGCGGTCCCAGAGGCGGAGGTTCGGCAGGAAGTTGTAGCGGCGCCCGGGTTCCGGGAGACGGATGCCCCGGGGGCCCGGCGGCGCGGGCTCGTCGGGTACGCCATTCAACCCGGGTTGGAGCAGGCGCCGCACCACCTCCTGGGAGGACGCGGGCTGCAGTTCCTCGTCGAAGAGGATCAGGCGGCGGGGGACGGCCGAGTGCCAGCGCAGGGCGGGCGGCAGCACCTCGCCCAGCAGCTCGTGGAGGCGGTGGTGGGCCTCGACCACCCGCCGCGTGGTGCCATCGGGGCAGCGGGAGAGGATCTCGTAGCCCATCGCCTCCCCGTGGCGCCAAGGGCGGCCCTTGACCTGCGCTTCGACGAGGAACGGCGGCAACGCCACCGCCTCGTCACCTTGGGCCGCCAGCCGCGCCAGCAGCAGCAGGAGGAGCAGCGGCGCGCGGCGCACGGCGGCGCGGTCAGCGGCGCGCCGCGAAGGCCTGGTACTGTTCGGCGACCCGGCCGGCCTTCTCGTCGCCGAAGTGGAAGTAGAAGCGCCAGCGGAAGGTCACGCTGCCCCCGGCGGGGATCACCAGCTCGCCGGCCTTGGGCTGGTCCTTGAGATTCTCGAAGTCGTGCTTGCCGAAGGGATTCGCGGCGAAGAGCGCGTAGGAGCGCACGTGCCACCAGGTCGGGTGGCGCGGATTCGACGGGTGGTCGAAGATTGCCACGCCGTACACCTTGCCGTCACGGGGCGCGTGGTAGTCGACCCAGGTGGAGCGCTTGCCCCAGGTGGCGTCGTTGCGGATGCCCTCGGCGTTCACGATGGTGCCCTTGCCCTCGTGCTTCTTGCCGCGGCCCTGGCTGTGCGTCGGGGTCATCCAGAGCGGCAGGCGGATCGCCATCGACCCCTCCTTGGTGTCGCCGAGCACCGCCGGCTTGCCGGCCGGGGCCTTCAGCGTGACCTCGTAATCGATGAACCGGGCGTCCGCGGTGCCGTGCAGGCGGAGGACGGTCTCGTCCTCCAAGTGGACCGTCCCGTTGGGGCCGACCCACTGGTTGCGGGAGGTGATGCGGGCGGCGCCGTCGGCCACGGCGTGGGTGACGGACTGGTTCACGATGCGGCCCTTCTGATCGGAGTTCTCGGCCCAGAAATCGATGCCGTTCACGTCGCCGTGGGTGAACCAGAGCGAGCGGTGGTGCGGGTGGTCCTCGACCTCCCCGGCCACGCCCTTCTGCATCGGGTAATTGCGGGTCATCGGCGTGCCGTCCGCGGCGAGCACCGGGTAGAGGATCGGGCGCGGCGTGCCCTTGAAGATGTACTCCGTGAAGGGCTTGCCGGCGACGGTGACCTTGAGGCGGTCGGCGGCGGCGGTGATCTGGACGTCGCTGGCGGCGGCACGCGCCGGAGCGGCGAGCAGGACGGCCAACGCGAGGAGGGGTAGGGCGCGGGTCAACATACGCGGGCAAGACGCACCAAAGCCCGCGCGGGTGCAAACAGGTTTTACGGGCGGCGGCCGCGGCGGCTCAGGCGGGCAGTCTCCGGACTCAGGCGCGCGTCAGGTCGTACAGGGCGTAGCCGGCGAGCAGGTTCGGCAGCAGCGGGCACGGGTCGCGCCAGTTGCCGGCGAGGTGGGCGCGGCGGGCGACGCGGATGCCGTGGGCGGCGCAAAAGTCCTCGAAGTCGGCGATCGTCACCGGGTTGGCCGGACGGCTCTCGAACCACGCCGTGGTGTAGACCTCGTTACGCACCTTGCGGCCGCCGAGGAGCATCGCGACGCGGTTCTTCCAGAAGCCGTGGTTGACGAAGCCGACCGTGAGGGCGCGGCCGACGCGGAGCGCCTCGAGGATGACCGCCTTGGGTTCCGCCAACTCCTGCACGGTGCGGGAGCAGATGACGCGGTCGAAGTGCCGCTCGGGGAACGCGCGCATCAGGGTGGTCATGTCCCCCTGATACGCGGAAACGCCGCGGCGGACGCAGGCCGCGATGCGGCTGAATTCAAGGTCCACGCCGACGGCGGCGACGCCCTTGGTCTGCATCAGGTAGGCGAGCAGGTCCCCTTGGCCGCAGCCGAGGTCGAGCACGCGGGTGCCCGGCTCCACCCAGTCCCCGATGATCTGCATGTCGACGGTGCGCTTTTCCATCGGCGGAGGGTTCAGGGGGTGGGCGTCCCGGGGCGGTCGAGAAAGCCGCGGACGAGGGCGTAGAGTTCCTCGGATTCGAGGAGGAAGGAGTCGTGGCCGAGGTCGGTGGCGAGCTCGGCGTAGGTGGCGCGCTTGCCGGCGCGGAGGAGGGCGAGCGCGAGGGCCCGGTTCTGCTCGGGCGGGAAGAGCCAGTCGCTGGTGAAGCCGACGATGAGGGTCTCGGCCTGGACCGGGGCAAAGGCCGACTCGAGGGAACCGGCCGACTCCTCGAGGTCGAACTGGTCGAGGGCGCGGGTGATGTAGAGGTAGGTGTTGGCGTCGAACCGGTTGATGAAGCTCTGGCCCTGGTGCCGAAGGTAGCCTTCCACCTCGAACTGCACGTCGAACGCGGAGGCCTCCGCCTCGGCGGCGCGGCGCTTCCGCCGGCCGAACTTCCGGTCCATCGACGCGTCGGACAGGTAGGTGATGTGCGCCATCATCCGGGCGATGGCCAGGCCCACGCGCGGGCCCTCACCGAGGGCATAGTCCCCGCGGTTCCACGCCGGGTCCTGCATGATCGCCTGTCGCCCGACCTCGTTGAAGGCGATGGCCTGGGCGCTCTCGCGGCCCGTGGTGGCCATCGCGAGCACGCGCCGGACCAGCTGCGGGTACTCGATCGCGAACTGCAGCGCGAGCATCCCGCCCATCGAACCGCCGATCACCGCATGCACCGCCGCGACGCCCAGGTGATCCAGCAGCAGCCGCTGCGCGCGGACCATGTCCGGGATCGTGACCGGCGGGAACGCCGCGCCGTAGGGGCGGCCGGTGGCGGGGTTCGGCGAAGAGGGTCCGGTCGAGCCCTGGCAGCCGCCCAGGACATTGGCGCAGACCACGAAGAAGCGCCGGGTGTCGACCGCCTTGCCCGGGCCGATCAGGTTGTTCCACCAACCCGGTTTACGGTCCGCGGGGGAATGCCAGCCGGCGCAGTGGTGGTCACCGCTGAGCGCGTGGCAGATGACGATCGCGTTGTCGCGCGCCGCGTTGAGCTCCCCGTAGGTCTCATAGCGGAGGTTGAAGCCCGGCAGCACCTGGCCGCCCCGGAACGCGAAGGGAGCCGCGTGCGCGAAGTCGCGCGGCGCCACCAACCCCACGTCGCCCGGGGCGAGGTGGCGGGCCGCGGCGGGCGCGGACGGGGCGGCTTCGACGTCGTCGGTCATCGGACGGACGGGGGACGCAAGCAGGGCCGCGGCGGCGAGGCAAGGGGGGACCGGGCCGCGCCGGCCGCGGCCGCGGTCACAGGTCACCCGCGGCGGGGCGCAGGATCAGTTCCTCGAGTACGGTGCGACGCGACAGGCGATGGGCGTCGACGATGGCACGGGCGATGTCCTCCGCCGGCATCATCCGCCCGGGGGCGACGCCGCTGCCCGCCCAGGAGGGCGTCCACGTGGCGCCCGGGTGGACGCAGCAGACGCGCAGGCCGCGACCGCGGGTCTCGGCGCGAAGGACGCGGGCCAGGCTGGTGACGCCGGCCTTGGCCGCGCAGTAGGCGGTCCCGCCCGGGTAGGGCCCGAGGCCGGCGATCGAGCTCAGGAAGAACACGTCGCCGCGGCGGCGGCGGAGCATCGCGGGCACGAAGGCGCGGGTGACGAGAAAGGCGCTGCGGAGGTTGGCGGCCACGAGGGCGTCGAACTCCGCCACGCTCGTGTCGAGGAACGGAGCGGCGCGGAAGACCCCCGCGTTGTTGACGAGAACCTGGAGCGGGCCAAACCGGCGCCCGACCGCGGCGGCGAGAGCCTCGACCGCGGCGGCGTCCGCCACGTCGGCGGGGAAGACCTCGGCGACGGCGGCCCCGAGCCGGCGGCACGCGGCGGCCACGGTGGCGAGGCGGCCGGCGGAGCGGGCGACCAAGGCGAGCCGGACCCCGGGCACCTCGCGGGCGAAGGTGCGCGCGAGGGCGGCGCCGATCCCCTGCGAGGCCCCGGTGATGAGCACCACGGGGCCGCGGGGGCGGGACGCGGAACGGGAGGCGGGCACGGCGGGAGGACTCAGCAGAGCAGCGAGCCGAAATCCATGAAGTCGCCGGTGAAGCCGCCCTTCACTCCCTTGCAGATGACGCTGACCGCGTCATGCGAGTGGAGCGACTCGAGGTGGGAGCAGGCGACCTCGAAGTCGGCGATGCGGGCGTCGCTCGCCAGTTCCCGGTACAGGAGGCGGGCGGCGTCCTCGACGAATTTGATGTGGGAACCGTTGAGCTCGGCGAAGGCCTGCTCGTCCTCGCGCTTGACCATCACCTGCGTCTCCGTGCGGAGGGCGCGGAGGCAGTGGGCCTGAAGTTCCTCGATGGAGAGGTTCCGACGGGGAGCGAGGGCCGCGCGGACGCGGGCCTTGGAGCGCTGCGCGTGGGGCGTGGCGTAGGCGCCGCGGGTGTGGCGGGCGTGCTCGGCGAGCTCGGCGCTGCAGGGGCAGGTGGAGGAGTAGACGAAGTCGAACTCGATCACCCGCCGGAACGCGCCGGTGCGGTCCATCGTGCCCTCGAAGGAGACGCGGTAGTACTGCCAACCTGAGAGCCCGCTGCGCAGGCTGGGCTGGCGGATCGGATAGGAGAACGAGAGGCGGATCCGGGCGTGGAAGGCGTCGATCTTGCGCTGGTACTTGCGCAGGAGCCGGCGGAGCGTCTCGAAGGTGAAGACCTCGTCCTCGTGCTCGTAGAACGAGCGCATGATCCGGCCCATGTTGATGCCCTTGAGGCCGGCCTGAAGGGAGACCGTGCCGGTGACGGAGGTCTCGAGCACGATCTCGCGGCCGGCGGCGGTGCGGAAGCGCAGCGGCAGGCGGAAGTTGGCGCAGCCGACCTGCTGGATCGGGACCCGCGCGCCCTCGGCGGCGTTCACCGCCTCCATCATGTCCGGCAGCGTGTCGACGTAGCCCGGCGGGGGGGTGAACTGGGCATCGAAGCCACGAGACACCCGGGGCGGCACGCCGCCGGCCGTCTCGTGGAGGTACATCGGTTTCTGCTTCATCTCGTTTTTGGAGGGAGGAGGCCCGGGCGGCGGGGGGACGATAACCGCCGCGCACGGGCCAGGCCCCGGTTCAGGGGGGCGGGTTCGGGCCGTAGAAGTCGGCGAAGTTGCGGGGCGTCTCGAACAGGCGCACCCGGTACAGGCGGGCCCCGCGGGGCAGGTGCGGCTCGATCTCGCGCCAGAACGCGATGACCAGGTTCTCGGTGGAGGGGATCGTGCCGCGGAGGAAGTCCACCTCGTCGTTGAGGTTGCGGTGGTCGCACTTGTCGACGACGGCCGCGTGCATGATCCGCTTGAGCTCCGAAAGGTCGATGATGTAGCCCGTCTCCGGGTGCGGCTCGCCGGCGACCGTGACCTCGAGGACGTAGTTGTGCCCGTGCCAGTGGGGGTTGGTGCAGAGGCCGTACTGGCGCTGGTTCCACGCGAGGCTTTTGCCCGGGTTGAAGAGCCGGTGGGCCGAGTTGAAGTGCACCTGCCGCGTGATGTACACCGTGCCCGGCAGCACCAGGGGGTGCGACGGGGCGGGACGGCGGCGGGCGGGCTTCGCGGGCATAAGGGGACTAGGCGTAACGGAAATGCCGGGCCGGTCAATCCGCCCGGCGGAGAATCTCGCCACGGGCCGGACCGCTGCCACCGCGTCTCCTTCCGGCTTGAGGGCGGCGCGCCGCGGGCGCAGCGTGCCGCCGCCCTCCCCCGACCCTGATGAAGATCCGCAAAGCCCTGGTCACCGCCGCCAACCCGCGCCAGCGCACGCTGCCCCTGCAGACGCTGATCGACCCGGCCGGCGAGCCCAAGTCCGCCCTGCAGGTGGTGCTCGAGGAAGCAGAGGCCGCCGGCATCGAGGAGTTCGGCGTGGTGGTGTGCCCGGGCGACGAGGC
>JAIXQE010000122.1 GCA_027485815.1 Opitutaceae bacterium | reverse complement strand
TCGAGGAAGTCGGCCCAGAGTTCGCGGATGTTCTGGCCATCGGGCTCGTTGAGGCGCGCCGGCTGCGCTTGCGGCGGCCCGCCATCGGCCGGGTAGAACGTCCAGCCGCCGCGGTAACCGAGGTGGAGCGTGCCCTTGGGCCCGTGGAAGTTGGCCGCCGCCGGGTCGCCCCGCTCGGCCGCGTTGCCCCCGAAGACGCGCGATTCCCACGTCATCGTGAAGCCCTCGAAGGCGTACTGCGCCACCTGGTGGTCGGGGGCGTCGCTGGTCTGCCGTTCCGCGGTGAGCACCGGCGCGCCGCGGATCGGGCGACCGCCGGTGGAGAAGACGCGGCGCGGGCCCTTTTCGCCGAGGATCCAGAGGACCTGGTCGAACCAGTGGACCCCGATGTCGCCGAGGTGTCCGTTGGCGTAGTCGAGGTACTGGCGGAAGCCGCGCGGATGGATGCCGCGATTGCCCGGGCCCTCTTCGGGCCGGAGCGGATTGCCGCCGTTGTAGGGGCGCAGCGGGGCGGGGCCGCACCACAGGTCCCAGTCGAGTTCCGGGGGCACCGGCACCGTGGGCAGGGGCTCCTCCGGGCCGCCGCCGCCGAGGTTGAGGTGGCAGCGCACCATCCCGACCGGCCCGAGGAGGCCGCCGCGGAGCAGGTCGCGCGCCGCCTGCAGGTGGGGGGAGGCGCGGCGGTGCGTGCCGACCTGGACCACCCGCCCGTGGGCGCGGGCCGCCCGGACCATTGCGCGGCTTTCGCCAATGGTATGCGCCGTGGGCTTCTCCACGTAAACGTGGGCCCCGGCCTGGACGGCCGCGATCGTCGGCAACGCGTGCCAATGATCGGGGGTGGTGACGATGACGATCTCCGGCCGCTCGCGCGCGAGCAGCTCGCGGTAGTCGCGGTAGTCGCGGGGCGCGTCGCTGGTGAGGGGGCCGAGCCGGCGCCGGGTGGCCGTAAGGGCGCGGGCGTCGACGTCGCAGAGGCCGACGATCTCGCAGGCGCCGCTGGCGACGGCCTCGGCCAGGACGTTGCCGCCCCACCACCCGGCGCCGATCAGGGCGGTGCGGAAGCGGCGGCCCGCGGGATCGCCGGCGCGCAGGGGACGGACGGTGGTCGCGAGGCCCGCGGCGAGGCCGGAATGGAGGAAGCGGCGCCTTTTCATCGTGGCCGGCAGCGTGGCAGGTCCGCCGCCGGGTCCAAGCCCGGAGCGGCCACGGCCTCCGCGGGCGCCTCGGTGACAAAACCGTAAGGCGCAGGCGGCCAGATCCGCCTTGCCCACCCCGAGGGCCCTCCCACCTTGACGCGACTCTGTCCACGGTCCCCCCGATGACCTCCCCCACCGTCGCCCGTCCCTCCCCCGCGGGGGTCGGCGCGTCTCGCCGCGGCAGTCCGTGGGCCCGGCTGCCGGCGGCGTGGCGACGACGGCTGGTCCTGGTCGGTCTGCTCGGCCTGGCGCTGCTGCCCATCCTGTACGTCATCGAGCGTTCGGCGCCGGGGCGGCTGAACATCGTCTACTGGGACGAGTTCGACACGGCGCTGCGGCTGGCGGTGAAGCTGCACGAGGGCCAGGGCACGGGTGCGTTCCTGCAGGACCTGTTCGCGATCAACAACGAGCACCGGATGGTCACCAGCCGGCTGCTGTTCGCGGTGCTCTACTGGACCACGGGGACCCTCGACTTCGGCGTGTTGGGCGCGATCGGGGTCGGGAGCCTGATCGCGCTGGTGGTGCTGCTGGCGGCGACGGCGGGCTCAGCGGCGCGGGCGGTACGGCTGACGGTGCTGCTGGCGCTCCTGCTCTTCCAGCTGGAGCACTACGAGAACTTCCTTTGGTCGGGCGCGTCGATCGACCACTTCACCGTGGTCTTCCTGCTGGGCGCCGCGGTGGTGGCGCTCGCGCGGGGCGGGCCGGCCGGTCTGGCGGCGGCGGGCATCGCGGGTACCGCGGCCACCTACACGCTCGCGCACGGCCTGATCATCTGGCCGCTGGGGGCGCTGCTGCTTTTCCTGACCCCGGGGCGGCGCGGGTTGCTGCCCTGGCTGGCGCTGTCCGTGGTCGTCGTCGGCACCTACTTCACCGGCTTCAAGGTCAACCCCGCGCAATCCTTCGTCACCTTCGGTCCGGAAGGCGTTCTGCGGATCCTGCATTACTGGCTGTCGATTTTGGGGGCGGTGCCGGCGCTGGACTCCGCGAGTTGGGCGCCGTGGTTGGGCGGGGGCCTGCTGGCCGGGTTGGGTTACGGGGCGGCCCGCGGGGGCCTGCGGCGGGAGCGGATCGCGGTCTTCCTCGCCCTCGGCCTGATCGGCGCCGCCGGGATCATCGCGGTGGGGCGTGCGGCGGAGTCGGGCGGTCAGGTGTTTTCCCGGTACTACGTGCTCAGCGGGACCGCCTGGGCGCTGGCCGTCTTTGCGGCGCTCGAACGCCACACTCACCCGCGCCGCCCGTGGCAGGTGCTCGCGCCGCTTCTCCCCTCGCTCATCGCCTTCAACGTCTCCGCCAACCGCGAGTTCGCCGACGAGACCGACTCGTGGATCGAGTGCCGCAACCTCGCCGTGCTCGCCTACAAGCAGCACGGCGTGGACGGCCGCGGGAACTTCCGCCTGCACCCGCACCCGAACCGGGTCTCCACCCCTCTCCTCCGCCAGGCCGAGCAACTGGGCGTCTACCGGATGGGCTCCATCTGCCTGCCCGAGCCGCTGCCCCCCGGGGCGCGCGAAGTCGGCACGCTCCAATATTACATCGACGACCTGTCCGTGAACGACCTCGCCCTCACGGTCCGCGGCTGGGCCGCCGCCCCCGGCCGCGCGGCGGTCCGCGGGGGCGTCCACCTGGTCCTGCGCTCGGCCCAGTCGACCCACGTCTACAGCGCGGTGCCGACCACCCGCCCCGACGTCGCCCAAGCCCTCCAACAGCCCAAGTGGGTCGATGCCGGGTTCCATTTCGCCCGCCGCCTCGACCGCCTGCCGGCCGGCGAGTACCACCTCGGGTTCCTGATCGACGACGGCAGCCGCCCCGAATTCACCCTCTCCGCCCACCGCGTGGTGATCGACGGCCCGCGGAGCCGGGTCCTCCCGGCCACGCCCACCCCAGGCGCCGCCGCGCCGGCCCGCTGACCCACCGATGGCCACCCGCGCGGAACTCCAGGACCTGCGCGACCTGCGCGAACGGCGCCACCGGGACGCCACCGGCCGCTTCACCGTCGAGGGGGAGAAGGTGGTCGCCGAATTGCTCGCGGCGCGCCACCCCTTCCTCGCCCTCTACGCGACCCCCGAGTGGACCGGAGATCCCGGGGCCATCCCCCTGCAGCGCCTCTCCGCGGCGGAGATGGCGCGGGTGAGCCACTTCCCCACCCCTTCGCCGGTCCTCGCGGTGGCGGCCCTGCGGCGGGAGGCCTTTGACCCCGCCGCCGCCGGGCGCGGGCTCACGCTGGTCCTCGATGGCGTGCAGGACCCGGGCAATGTCGGGACGCTGCTGCGCATCGCCGATTGGTTCGGCCTCGAGCGGGTGCTGCTCTCGACCGACTGCGCCGATCTGTTCCACCCCAAGGTGGTGCACGCCTCGATGGGCTCCTTCGCCCGGGTGCGCGCGGCCTCCGCCCCCCTCGCCCCGGCGCTCGCCGCGGCCGTCGCCGCCAATCCCGGCCTGCCCGTGCTCGGCTGCGATCTCGGCGGCACCAGCATCCACGCCCTGCCGCCGCTGCGGGACGCGCTGGTTGTGATCGGCGCGGAGGGCCGGGGCCTTTCGCCGGAGGTGCGCGCGGCCCTGACCGAGCGGGTCACGATCCCGCGCCTTGGGGCCGCGGAGTCCCTGAACGCCGCGGTGGCCGCCGGCATCGTCTGCTCCGCGCTGCGGCGCGGCTAAGGCGGCTTCCTGCCGTGGGCGGCCGAGCCGCGGGGTAAGGCCGCAGGTAAAACCGCGCATCCGCCGCGTCGCGGGCACGTCTTGCCAGTGTTCCCCCGCCACGGTAGCCCCTCCGTCCTCCGTCAATGACCCCGTCCGTCCTGCCCCGCCTCGTCCTCGCCCTCGCCTGCCTCGCCTCGTTCCCGGCCGCCGCCACCGCCGCGGCCCCCGAGGGCAAGGGGCGCCGCT
>JAIXQE010000043.1 GCA_027485815.1 Opitutaceae bacterium | reverse complement strand
TCTTGGCCGCGACGGACCTTGGGCGTGACATTGAATCCGACCGTGAGCGGGTAATAGGCCTGTTTGAGCTTCACGTCGACCACCAGGGGATACACTTGCAGGATCAGCGTCAGAAGCAGCGGGTGACCGTCGACAGAAAGCTTGATGTCCGGTGACGGGACCATCCGGAGGGTTGCTTCCCGTAATTCCCGTTGCATCTCCTTGGACACGGCGCCGCTCTTTTTGACGACAGCCTCGTCGATCCCAAAGTCCGTCGCCCCCATTGACCAAGGGCGATACAACGCATTGAGCGCGGCGTCCCGCCGGCGGCTTGGGCGCATTTTCCCCAGTGCTACCGCCACGTCTTCCGGCAACAGTCGTCGATAGCCCGAACCTTTTTTCTGCCACGCGACCGCCGAGGTCAGCCTTTGCAGCGTGGTCTGAATGATCGTTTCGACAATGATACGATTGATGACCTTCGATGCCTTCGCCCGCGAATGATCTCCCCGTATCTCACCATAATTGATCTGCAGTCGGTCCGTTTCGGCGGCCTGCCAATTCCAAGTCACCGGGTAATGGTAACTGACGATCGATTGTTCCCACGACGCTTCGCTTTGCGGCGAGGCGATCCATTGCTGCAGACACTTGAGCCCCGATTCTAGAAGCCAGAAGATCGCCTGGGTCTGCCAATGCGGGTTCCGACGCTCGTAGGCATCCATCCGAGCGTTGAGTTCCGCTAGATACTGCTTCACGCGGGCTTCGCTGCGCGCCGCCTTCGCGCGCTTTTTGCTCGCCCGCATTTTGGTATCGGATTTTGGGGTATTTCGTTTCACAGCCAACGGAACGACTTCGGACCAAATCGGGCGCGACGGCGAGCAGTATGGAATGGCGGTGTGACGTAACGTTCGCGTCTACGGCTTCGACGCTGCGAAGAGCTGATTGATGATGTCGGCGGTGATCCGGAGCATCCCGGGCGCGCCATCAAACAACGTGCTGGCGCCGTGGGCGAGATCGTTGCGCATCGACGGCAGCAGCTCGACGAGCAATTCCGAATACGAATGGACGATCTTCGGTCCGGATTTCGTCGCGACCGTTTGCTTCTTCGTCGGGGGCACGGGAAAGTAATGAAAGCCGCTGTCCTTGATTCGCCCTTTCTTCACCGCAGTGCGGAGCATCCTCTTGAAATGGCGTTCGGCCTCCGTCGCCGGTTTCAGCCCTAACCGGAGGGCAAATTCGATCGTGGCGAGCGCTTGCAGCTCGGCCGTCATGTGGAAGCGATAGCAGAACCAAGCGTAGACCGCGAGGTTTTGGGCGACAGCGAACTGCGTCTGAATGTCCTCGGGCACGTTGGCCTCGAGGTGCAGGTCGGACACAGCATCGTGCATGTCCTTCAGCGTGTTTCTCCGCGTATCACCGGTCTTCTGGTTGATGTAGACTTTAATCTGATTTCGAAAGTCCGGCTCGGTGATCTCCGCCAGTGGCTTTAATGTCTCCATTCCCTCAGCATTGGATTTGCCGCGTTGGAAGCGATGTTTCCTCGCCGTGACTCAAACTAATACGACTGCTCGGAGGGGCTACTGTCATGATCGTGATGTTCATTGCCGATTGAGATTTTCACCGGCGTGACGATGGTAGCTGCATTTCCTCCGCCTAGCGGAGGGTTGGGGTAACCAAGAAAGCAACGCCCGCCGCCTTAGGGGTAACGCGGCCGGCATTTCTTGCCCGGAAACTCACGCCGAGCGGACTGAAGCAGGACCACCTTGCCCGCGTTCAGCTTGCGGGCGAAGTTGAAGCGGAGCGTCGCGCGGGGAACATCCGAGTTCGACCTCGCGTTCCTTCTGTGCGAAAACAGCCGGCAACCATCCATGAAACTCTTCCTGAGCCACGCATCCGAGGACAAGGATTTCGTCCGGCCGCTGGCTGACCGCCTCGACGCCGAAGGCTTCACCGTCTGGCTCGACGAACGAAGCATGACCCTCGGCGATTCGCTGCTGGGGAAGATCAACGAAGGGTTGCTCGGCTCCGATTACGGCGTCGTTGTTCTGAGCCCGACGTTCTTCGGCAAGAAATGGACGCGCGCCGAGCTGGGTGCATTGATGGCGCTCGAAACGACCACCAAGAAAATGATCCTGCCGATCTGGAAGGGCCTGTCGGCTGAGACGATCAAAGATCTGATGCCCACTCTAGCGGATCGGGTGGCGGTGGATGCCGCGCAGGGGCTCGACGTCGTGGTGCAGGCCATCAAGTCCGCGGTCGGGGCGGCCCGGCACCAACAAACGCTCTCGCAGTTCGATCAGCTCAAGACGCGCCTCGATCGCATGAGCGCCGAAGCCAGGGCCCGGCGCACCGCGGACCTGCTACTCAATTCGGCCGAGGGGGCGAAGCGCATCGCCGCCGAGTTCGTCCGTTTGGGCGAGCTGCTGCATACCCATTTCGCAGCCCTTAGCTCGGAAGAAATGAAGTTCGAAGTGCGGAAAGGGGCGGTCGAAACCTTCACGGTGCAAGGTCCGAAGCGTTACGGGGTCGAGATTCATTTCACCGACGGGGCCTTCAATTCCGGCGCTAACGCCTCGCTGCCCTGCGTCTTTTACCGCCTCGGCGAATTGCAAGCTCTCCGCGGGCGCGCTGACCCGCAGATTTTGACCCGGCTTACCTACCATCCTTATTTCGACGCGACCGGTGCAGTGGTGTGGAGCCCGCATGAAAAACGCGAAGAGGTGATGAGCACGGAAACGCTCGTGATGTTCTTTGCCGAGAAACTGACCGACTACGTCGCGAGCGCTCGACGCTAGCTCATGGATTTGGTGAAGTGGAGTGAAGTCGGATGATCCTCAACAGCGCCCAGCTTCGCCAGGTGTGGGGCCAGAAAAAAATCCCCGTGGTCTTTCGCCGCGGCCAAGGCGAGCGCCTACTGCTGCGTCTGCCCTATGCCTCGGACAATCTCTTACGCGTGCAGGCGGCGCATCGCTACGCCCCGGATTGGAATGTAAAGTATCGCTGCTGGGAGACGCCGCGCGCGTGGTTCAACGATCTCGTGCAGCGATTTCTTCGGGAGTTTGGAAAAGTTTACGTGATTCAGGCCTTTCGCGAGGAGCAGAAATGCGCACCGGCGTGCTGGAACGCGACTGGCTTCGACTGCGAATGCTCATGCATGGGCGGGAACCACGGCTCTGGAAATCCGTCGGGCTGCTGGCACGTCGTCTCGGAGACGTTCGCTATCGAGTGGAGCGAACGAAAATACGCATGCCGACTCATGGAGACGAAGCGCCCGGAGCAGGTGCCGGAATCCACGTCGGTGGTTCACCTTTGACTGATACTGTCCTCGGGCGTCCTTACCTTTTGCTCAAGTCCGATGTTCATCGACTACACACCCCGCCAAGTAGCTATTCATGAGGCTGGGCACTTCGTGTTCTGTTGCACGCAGAATTTACCGATCCCGGAAGTGCTTTCCATCGAGCCCCAGGTGATTGGCGCGACGATGGAGCATCAGATCAACCGGCTCCCGGACGATCAAACTGCTCTTGGCTTCTGTGCCCGGAAACTGGACGTCGTCGAGCAGTTGCTGAACGCTGAGATCGAGGGTCGCGCATTGGAAGAAGTCGCAAAGAACATCTACGGGCCGACCATGGTGTCTCTTATGACGCCGGCAACAGTGGCTGACTTTCTAAAACGATATCGCACGGTGCGCGACGAAACGGCCGTTAAGTTAATCTTGATGCACGTCGCTGGAACGGCGGCGGACGCGGAGCTGTGCGGCGGGAAAGGAATTATTCCGTCCGATGATCTGAAATCTGCCCATGACCTCGCCAAGCTGCTCGCCGGGGAAGAAGGCGCAACGAAACTCATCAGCGAGAATTATTCGGAAGCCTGCCGGCTTTGCCGTGGCATTTATAGGAAGCCCATTCAAGCCGCGGCGGACAGACTGCAGGCGTCGAAAACTCTCCGGGAAAGCGATCTCTCCGCATTGTGGATTGATATCCAAGCTTCCTTTATGACGACAGCATCGACGCGGTAGCCCATTTCGGAGCTGGTGACAAATCTCAGCGCCCACAAAGGAAATAGCGCGAGCACAAACACCCTTTCCCAGCTCTGTTCACGGGAGATGCAGCCACCAGATGAGAATTCTGCAAAATACCCCTTCCCGCTCCGCACGTTTTCACATCCTTAAGACCGATTGGACGTGACGCTAAGCACCACGCTCCGAATCGGCCGCTTGATCGGTCCTATTTCTCACGTGTTCGCGCCCTCTCGCCGAGAGGCGCGAATTCCCTCTTTTCGGCAACACGGGTAATCGGCAGTCGAATACGTCAACGGACAACCAAGGTAGTGCAGTGAATGTCTCGTGCACCCACTCCGTCAGAACGTCCGTTCGGCAACCGGATTTTGCCACCGAACGCGTCCCTTCATTTTGACTTACTTTGCGGAAATCCGACCGGAAAACCGAAAATTAGGAGAGTTCGTCGGACCAAACGAAGAACTACATGAAAGTAAGTCAAAATCCTCACTTTCACATCTCACTGTCCCTTCATTACCTGCCACTTCCTTTGACTTACCCCGGGGGTAGTTCTTAATTTTTTCACACTGGCTGCCCGACATGGATTCGAACCATGACTAGGCGAGTCAAAGTCGCCTGTGCTGCCGTTACACCATCGGGCAAGGACGTCAGCACGCTGCCTCCCCCTCCCCCTCGGTCAAGGCCGGAAACCCGCGCAGGATCAGGTTGCCCGCCCGCCCGCCGCCTGTCTGGCTCCGCCGCCGTGAAGCTGAAGCCCAAGCCGACCCGCCCCCGCTCCCTTTCCCGCGTCCTCCTCTCGGGCGCCCAGATCCGGCGGCGCGTCCGCACCCTCGCCGCCGAAATCAAGGCGGTCTACGGCGAGGAGGAATTCACCCTCATCTCCCTCATCAACGGCGCCGTGATGTTCACCAGCGACCTGATGCGCGAGATCGACAACCCCGTCCGCCTCGACTGCATCCGCGTCTCCAGCTACGGCGCCAACACCATCTCGATCGGCACGCCCCAGCTCATCTCCAGCCTCACGCTCGACATCCGCCGCCGCCACGTGCTGGTGATCGACGACATCCTCGACACGGGGAAGACGCTGCAATTCGTGACGAAACTCATCCGCCGCCACCGGCCGGCCAGCCTCCGCACCTGCGTGCTGCTCGACAAGAAGGCACGCCGGCAGGTGGCGATCGAGGCGGACTTCGTCGGCTTCAGCATCCCCGACGAGTTCGTGGTCGGCTACGGCCTCGATTTCGCCGAACGCTACCGCAACCTGCCCTGCATCGGCGTGCTGCGGCCGGAACTGCAGCACGCCTGACCCGGGCCGGGGCTCCCCGGCCGCGGGATTCAGAAGGTGTGGATGAAGAGCCCCGAACGCAGCTTGGGCTCAAACCAGGTGCTCTTCGGCGGCATGATCTGCCCCGCATCCGCGATGTCCATCAGCTGCGTAAGCGTCACCGGATACATCGAGAACGCCACGCCGCCCTCGGCGTCCACGCGTTTGGACAACTCCGCAGTGCCGCGGATGCCGCCGACGAAGTCGATGCGCTTGCTGGTGCGGACGTCCGCGATGCCCAGCAACGGGCCGAGCAGGCGATCCTGCAGCACGCTGACGTCGAGGCGGGCCACCGGGTCCGCGTCGGGGGCAGGCGTGCAGGTCAGGCCGTACCATTTGCCGCCAAGGTACATGCTGACCTGACCGACGGCGGCCGGGGCCGGCGCCGCGCCCTCGCGCAGACCGAAGCGCGCCCGCACCTCCGCGAGGAAGGCCTCCGGGGCCAGCCCGTGCAGGTCGACCACGATGCGGTTATAGGGCAGGATCTTCAGCTCGCTGGCCGGGAAAAGGACGCACAGGAACCAATTGTACTCCTCGTTGCCCTGGTGGGCCGGGTTCCGCTCACGGCGCAGCCGCGCGACCCGAGCGGCGCTGGCCGCACGGTGGTGGCCATCCGCGATGTAGGTCACGGGCACCGCGGCAAAGGCCCGGATCCACTCCGCGCCCCCCGGGATGCGCCAGACCGTGTGGCGGATGCCGTCGGGCGCGGTGAAATCGTGCTGCGGGGCCGTGCGCACGAGGGCGTCGGCCAGGGCGGTGAGGGACGGCTGATCCCGGTAGGTCAGGAACACCGGACCAGTGTCCGCGCCCAAGGTGTCGATGAGGCGCGTGCGGTCGTCCTCCTTGTCCTTGCGGGTCTTCTCGTGGCGCTTGATCAGTCCGGCGTCGTAGTCGTCCACGTGGCAGCCCGCGACGAGGCCGCGTTGGACGTGGTCGCCCATCCGCTGCTGGTACAGGTAGAGGCAGGGTTCGGTCTCGCGGCGCAGGACACCCTGGCGCTGGAGGGCCTCGAAGTTGGCGCGGGCGCGGGCGTAGACGGCGTCGGAATAGGGGTCGGTCTCCGGCGGGAGGCCGATCTCGGCGCGGTCGACGTGGAGGAGGCTGTGGGGCCGGCCAGCGGCGAGGGCGGCAGCCTCGGCGGTGTTGACCACGTCGTAGGGGACGCAGGCGACTTCAGGGGCGAGGGCGGGGTCGGGCACGAGGCCCTGGAAGGGATGCAGGTGCATAAAGCAAGAGCCCGGCGAGGGCATCGCCGGGCGGGAGGGAAACCGTGAGCTGGAACCGAGACTTACTTCTTCCCGGCGCCGCGCTTGAACTTCGAGGTGAACTTCTCGACGCGGCCGGCGGTGTCGACCAGGCGCTTCTCGCCGGTGTAGGCGGGATGGGAGTCGCTCGTGACGTCGCGCGCGACGACGAAGTACTCCTGGCCGTCGATCTGCTCCTTGCGGGCGGACTTCATCGTGGAGCGCGTCAGGAATCGCCGGCCGGTGCCGATGTCCAGGAAGCAGACGTTGTTGAGGGTGGGATGGCCTTCGGCTTTCATCGCGGAAAAGGGGGGCTGGAGGGTTAGCCTTGGCGGGCCTTGTAGCGGGGCTCGACCTTGTTGATCACGTAGATCTTACCCCGGCGGCGGACCACCTGGCAGGCGGGGTGACGCTTCTTGGCGGACTTGATGGAGGAAACGACTTTCATAAAAGGGCAGAGGACACCCCGCGGCCGGGGGGAGTGTCAACGGAATTGTTGGCCGCCGTCAGTTGCGTTCCGGGTCCTCGGGCTCGCCCGCGAGGAGGCGCCACTCGTCCCCCTCGCGGCCGAGGAGCGTGCGCCAGAGCGACGCGTCGTGGGGCAAGGTCAGGAGGTCCTCGGCGAGGAGCGCGACCACCCAGGACTGGCCGCGGAGCTCCCCTTCCAGTTGCCCGGCGGACCAGCC
>JAIXQE010000034.1 GCA_027485815.1 Opitutaceae bacterium | reverse complement strand
CCCGGACTTGCCCTCGTCCCCGGCGCGCCGACAGCCTCCGGCCACACCCCGATGCTACCCCTCCTCCTGCTCGCCGCCCTGTGCCTCATCCCGTTCGCGTCCGCCGCCACCCCGCCGGCAGCGCCCGAGCAGCCCGCGCCGGCGCCCACCCACGCCGACCTCGCCTACGGTGCCCACGAGCGGCAGCGGTTGGACCTCTGGCTGGCGCCTTCCGCCCGGCCCACCCCGCTGGTCCTGCACCTGCACGGCGGCGGCTGGGTCCGCGGGGACAAGGCGAAGGTCGCCGGCCTCGCCCGCTACCTCGCCGCCGGCATCTCGGTCGCCTCGGCCAACTACCGCTTCACCACCCAGGCGATGCGCGCCGGCGTCGAGCCTCCCGTCGCGTGGCCGCTCGCCGACGCCGCCCGCGCGGTGCAGTTCCTGCGCCACGGCGCCGCCGGCTGGAACCTCGACCCCCGCCGCCTCGCCGCCACCGGGGGCTCCGCCGGCGCCTGCTCCAGCCTCTACCTCGCCTTCCACGACGACCTCGCCGACCCGGCCAGCCCCGACCCCGTGGCCCGCGAGTCGACCCGCCTCTGGTGCGTCGCGGTGTCCGGCGCCCAGACCACGCTCGATCCCGCGGAGATGCAGGCGTGGACGCCCAACAGCGTCTACGGCGGGCACGCCTTCGGGTTCATGAGCAACCCGGACGACCTCGCCACGCGCGACCGGAGCTTCCCCGCGTTCCTCGCGGCGCGGGAGCGCGTCCTTCCGTGGATCCAGCGCTACTCGCCCTACGCGCACGCGGGGGCGGGAGATCCGCCCACCTACCTGCTGTATCCGGCCCCGCCCGCCCTCGGCCAACCCCAGAAAGATCCGACCCACACCGCCAACTTCGGCGTGAAGCTACAGGAGCGTCTGCGCGCCGCCGGCGTGCCCTGCGAGCTCGTTTACCCCGGCGCGCCCGAAGTGATCCACCCCACCCTCGAGGATTTTCTGATCGCGCGCCTCACCGCGGCGAATTGATCCCGCCCGCCGCGTTACGCCGCTTGCCTTACGCAGCGCGCACGTAACCACTCCCCGCCCGCGTCGTCTCGGCGCCGACCCCTCCCCCGCCCCGGCATGAATCTCCCCTCGCTGGCCCTGCGCCGCCCCTTCACCGTCGTCGTGCTCGTCGTCGCCGTCGCCCTCGCGGCGGGCCTCGCCCTGCAGCGGATGTCGCGGGACCTGTTCCCGCCGCTCGGCGTCCCCACGATCTACGTGGCCCAACCCTACGGCGGGATGGACCCGGCCCAGATGGAGGGCTACCTCACCTACCGCTACGAGTACCACTTCCTCTACATCGCGGGCATCTCGCACGTGGAGTCGAAGTCGATCCAGGGAGCCTCGATCATGAAGCTCCAGTTCCACCCGGGCACGGACATGTCGCAGGCGATGTCCGAGACCATCGCCCAGGTGAACCGCTCCCGCGCCTTCATGCCCCCCGGCACCGTGGCGCCCTTCGTGATGCGGTTCGATGCCGGCAGCGTCGCCGTCGGCTACCTGGTCTTCTCGTCCGACAACCCCAACCGCACCCTCGGGGAAATGCAGGACCAGGCGCTGAACCGGGTTCGTCCCTCATTCGCCACCCTCCCCGGCGTGTCCGCCCCGCCCCCCTTCGGCGGCAGTTCCCGCGGCGTGATCGTCAACGTGAACCCGGACCGGATGCGCGCCTACGGGCTCTCGCCCGACGACATCGTCAAGGCCCTCGCGGAATCCAACCCGATCAGCCCCTCCGGCAACCTCAACCTCGGCGACAAGTACCCGATCGTCGAGTTGAACGCCATCGTCCGCAACCCGAAGGACCTCGAGGCCACGCTGCTCCGCCGCACCGACCAGGGCGCGGTCTACCTGCGCGACCTCGCCACGGTCGAGGACGGCGCGGACGTCACCACGTCCTACGCCCTCGCGAACGGCCGCCGCACGGTCTACCTGCCCGTGACGAAACGGGCGGACGCCTCGACCCTCGAGGTGGTGCGCCTGGTGAAGGAGAACCTGCCGGAGTTCCAGAAGATCCTGCCCGAGGACATCAAGGTCAGCTACGTCTTCGACCAGTCCCCGGTCGTCGAACGCTCGATCCGCGACCTGCTCAAGGAAGGTGGCCTCGGGGCGCTGCTCACCGGCCTGATGGTGCTGCTCTTCCTGCGCGACTGGCGCACGGCCTTCATCGTGGTGGTCAACATCCCGCTGGCGCTGCTCGCCGCGGCCTTCGCGCTCTGGGTCAGCGGGCAGTCGATCCACCTGATGACCCTCGGCGGCCTCGCGCTCGCGGTCGGCATTCTGGTCGATGAGGCGACGGTGGCGGTGGAGAACATCCACACGCACCTCGGGCGCGGCGCCTCCCCCGCCCGCGCCGCCCTCGACGGCACCGCGGAGACCGGCTGGCCCCGGCTGCTGGCGATGCTCTGCATCCTGAGCGTGTTCATCCCCGCGTTCTTCATGGAGGGCGCGGCCAAGGCCCTGTTCGTCCCCCTCGCGCTCGCGGTCGGGTTCGCGATGATCGCCTCCTACCTCCTCTCCAGCACGCTCGTGCCCGTCCTCTCCGTTTGGCTGCTCCGCGGCCGCTCCGCCCACGGCAGCGGCGGAAACCCCGGCGGCCTCGCCCGTTCCTACGGCTCGCTGCTCGGCGGCTTGGTCGCGGCGCGGTGGCCCCTGACGCTCGCCTACCTCGCCGCGTGCGCCGCGGCGATCTGGCTGGTCGGCGGCCGGCTCGGCACCGAGATCTTCCCCGCCGCCGACAGCGGCCAGTTCGCGCTCCGCTTCCGCCTCCCCAGCGGCACGCAGGTCGCCGCCACCGAGGCCGCCGCGGGTCGCATCCTGCGCGCCATCGAACGCGAGGCCGGTGGCGCGGACCGCGTCGACATCTCCATCGGAATGGTGGGCGTCCACAACTCCAGCTTCCCCGTCAACCTCGTCCACCTCTGGAACGGCGGCCCCGAGGAGGGCTGGCTCGCGGTGCAGCTCAAGCCGGGCGCCCGCACCGGGCTCGAGGACCTCAAGGAGCGGCTCCGCGCCACCCTCGCGCGGGAGTTGCCGGACGTGAGGCTCTCCTTCGAGCCGCAGGACATCGTCTCGCGCGTGATGAGCTTCGGCTCGCCCACGCCCATCGAGATCGCGATCAGCGGCTCCGCGCTCCCGGTGAGCAAGGCCTACGCCGACCGCATCATCGAGCAACTGCGGAAGCTCCCGGGCTTCCGCGACGTGCAGGTGGCGCAGACGCTCGACTACCCCAGCCTTGCGGTGAACGTAGACCGCGAGCGCGCCGGCCAGCTCGGAGTCCAGATGAGCGATGTCACCCGCTCGGTGGTCGCCGCCACCACGTCGAGCCGCTTCACCGTTCCCGTCTACTGGGCCGACCCGAATTCCGGCATCAGCTTCAACGTCCAGGTGCAGATCCCGGAGGCCCGCACGACCTCGATCGAGGACCTGCAGAACGTCCCGATCACCTCCAATCTCGGCGCCCCCGTGCTGCTGCGGAACCTCGCCACCTTCACGCCCGGCACCAGCGTCGGAACCTACGAGCGGTACAACCTCGCCCGCCTGGTCAGCATCACCGCCAACCTGCACGGGATCGACCTCGGCACTGCCGTGCGGCAGATCCGCGCCGCCATCGCCGCCGCCGGCCCCGCCCCCGAGGCCCGCACCAAGGTCGACCTCCGCGGCCAGATCGTACCGCTCGAACAGCTCCTCAACGGCTTCCGCACGGGACTGGTGATCGCCGTGGTGGTGATTCTCCTGCTGTTGGTCGCCCACTTCCAGTCCCTGCGGCTCGCGCTCGCGGTGCTCTCGACGGTGCCGGCGGTGCTCGCCGGCGTCGCGGGAATGCTGTACCTCACCGGGACCACGCTCAACATCCAGTCGGCGATGGGCGCCATCATGGCGGTCGGCGTCGCCGTCGCGAACGCGATCCTGCTGGTGACGTTCGCGGAACGCGCCCGCGCCGCCGGCGGCGACCCGGTGGCGGGAGCCCTCGAGGGCGGCCGCAGCCGGCTCCGGCCGATCCTGATGACCAGCTGCGCGATGATCGCCGGCATGCTCCCGCTCGCCTTCGGCGGCGGCGAGGGCGGCCAGACCGCCCCACTCGGCCGCGCCGTCGTCGGCGGCCTGTTCCTCGCCACGCTGGCCACGCTCTTCGTGCTCCCCGGGGTCTTCGCCCTGCTCACCGGCCGCCGGGTGCGCTCTGCCTCCCTCGATCCCGACGATCCCGCCAGCCCCCACCACGCCCCCGCCCGCTCCGCCTGATCCCCCTTCCCCGATGACCTCGCTCCGCTCCCTCGCGCTCAGCGCCTGCCTCCTCGCCCCCGCCTCGCTCCCCGCGGCTCAGCCCGTCCCCGAGGTCCCGGCGACCTCCCCCCGGCGCGGCGACATCCACCGCTTCGTCACCCTGCCCGGCTCCGTCCGGGCCCAGCAGCAGGTGACGCTCCACGCCAAGGTGCCCGGCTACGTCCGCGCGATCAGCGTCGACCGCGGGGATGTGGTGCGCGCCGGCCAGGTGCTGGCTGAACTCGATCTGCCGGAACTCGCCGCCGAGCGGGGCAAGCTCGAGGCCGAGGTCCGCTTCGCCCAAGCCGACGCCGACCGCGTCAAGGCCGCCCGCGCGCAGGCCCCCGACCTGGTCACCCCGCAACTCGCGGACCAAGCCACCAATCGACTCGCCTCCGCCCAAGCCACCCTGCGGCAGAATGACGCCCTCCTCGCCTACGGCCGGCTCACCGCGCCCTTCGCCGGAACGATCACCCAGCGCCACGTCGACGCCGGCGCCTTCGTACCGGCCGCCACCGCCGGCGCCGGCCCCGCGGCCGCCGCGGTCGTCACGCTGGCGGACTACCACGTGGTGCGGATCCACGTCGCGGTGCCGGAGATCGAGGCCGCCCGGGTCGCCGTCGGCCAACCGGTGATCGTCACGACGGACGCCCTGCCCGGCCGCAGCTTCCCCTCCAAGGTCAGCCGCCACGCCGGCGCGCTCGACGAACGCACCCGCACGCTCACGGTCGAGGCCGACGTCGCCAACGCCGACGGCGCGCTGCGACCCGGGATGTATGTCTCGGCGCGGGTCGGGGTCGAATTGCACCGGCAGGCCCTGCTGGTCCCCGCCGCCGCCCTGATCCGGGAGAAGGCCGCCGCCTTCGTCTTCACGCTCGTTGACGGCAAGGCGGCACGCCTCGCGGTGAAGGCGGGCTTCAACGACGGCACCCACGCCGAGATCCTCGAGGGCCTCGCCGAGAACGCCCGCGTGCTGGTCCCGGGGAAACTCGCCCTCATCCCGGGCCAGGCCGTCACCGCCATCGACGCCAAATGAGCCCCGCGTTCCGCCTCCCCGCCCGGATCGCCGGCGGCCTCGCGCTGCTGGTGGCCCACGTCGCGCCCGCCCAGCCGGCCGCCGCCCCCGCGCCGATCGACCTGCCCACGGCCCTGCGCCTCGCCGGCGCCGCCAACCTCGAGGTGAAACTCGCCCAGGAGCGGATCGCCGAGGCCCGCGCCGCGAGCGACCTCGCCCGCAACCGCTTCCTCCCCTGGATCACGCCCTCCGTGGCGATCCGCCGGCACGAGGAGAATGTCCAGGCCGTGAACGGACCGGTCTTCGCCGCCGACAAGCAGTCGCTCGCCGCCGGCTTCACGGTGCAGGCCCAGCTGGAGCCGGGCGAGGTGTACTTCCAAAACTTGATCTCCCGCCAGCAGGTCCGCGCCGCCGAGGCCGTGGCCGCCAGCCGCCAGCGGGAGATGACCCTCCGCGCCGCCGCCGGTTACTTCGAACTGCTCCGCGCCCGCGCCGCCGTCGCCGCCGCCGAGGAGTCCGCCGCGATCCTCGACCGGCACGCCCGCCAGGCCGCCGCGCTCGGCGAAACCGGCCTCGGCTTCCGGGGCGACGTCGCCCGCCTCGCCGCCGCCCGCGACCGCGCCACCCTCAGCGTGGCCCGCCTCCAGGGCGAACAACGGATCGCCGCCGCCCGCCTCGCCGAAACGCTCCGCCTCGACCCCGCCGTCGACCTCACCCCCGCGGACGCCTCCCTCGAGCCGCTCCGCCTGCTCGAACCCGGCGATTCCCCGGCCCCATTCATCGCCACCGCCCTCGCCCGCCGACCCGAGCTCGACGAGGCCGCCGCCCGCCGCGAGGCCGCCCGCCTTGCCCGCCGCGGCGCCGAGGTCGCCCCGCTCGTCCCCGCGATCGGCGCCCAAGCCGCCCTCGGCGGCCTCGGCGGCGGACCCGCCGGCTCCCGCGTCACGCGCGATTGGGGTTTCAGCGGCGACTTCGGCCTCGGCCTTTCCTGGCGCGTGGGCCCCGGCGGCCTGTTCGATCCCCACCGGGAACGCGAGGCCTCCGCCCGGGAACGCCAGGCCGGCCTCAGCCAGGAAATCCTCCAGGACGCCATCCGCCGCCAAGTGGTGGAGCAACACGTCCGCGTCCGCTCCCTCGCCCGGCAACTCGACCTCGCCCGCGCCGCCCTCGCCTCGGCCGACACCACCGCGCGGCTCTCCCGCCAACGGCGCGAGACCGGGGTGAGCGCAGCCCTCGAGGACCTGCAGGCCGAGGAGGAACTCGTCCGCGCCCGCCGCGACTACGTGGGGGTCATCGCCGAGTTCAACCAGGCGCAGTACGCGCTCCGCTTCGCCGCCGGCGAATGAGCGGCGCACGGTACGCCCACCGCGACCGCGTCCCCGCCCGGCTTACCTCGCATCGCCTGCGATTCGCTCCGCACCGGCTGCGCTGCTGGCACGGTGCAGCGCTTCCCGATTGCACGGGACCAACGGCCCTCTACGATCCCACCACCCCCTTCCCCCAATGAAGCTCTCCCGCCGTCATTTCCTGCGCCGAACCGCCGTCGCGTTCGGTGCCCCGCTGGTCATTCCCGGCTCCGTCCTCGGCCTCAACGGCGCCGTCGCCCCCAGCAACCGCATCACCGTCGGCGGCATCGGCCTCGGGCCCCGCGGCCGCGAGGTGCTCAAGTCGTTCCTCAGCCAGCGGGACGTCCAGTTCGTGATGATCGCCGACGTCCAGGAGACCCGCCGCGAGGTCGTCCGCGTGATGGTCAACCGCGCCTACGAGAACCAGGACTGCGCGAAGACGGGGGAGATGTTCGACGTGCTCGGCCGGAAGGACATCGACGCGGTCGTAATCGCGACCGGCGACCGCTGGCACGCGGTGGCCTCGATCCTCGCCGCCCGCGCGGGCAAGGACGTATATTGCGAGAAGCCTTGCAGCATGACGGTGCGCGAAAGCCAGGAACTGGCCGACGCGATGAACCGCTACGGGCGCGTGTTCCAGGCGGGCACGCAGCGCCGCAACGTCGACAACTTCAAGTGGGCCGCGAACCTCGCCCGCACCGGCCGCCTCGGCCGCATCCACACGGTCCACGCCGGCATCCTCGCCCTCGAGGAAAGCCGCCAGTGGCTGCCCGCCGAAACCCAGCCCGCCAAGGAACTGGTCGACTGGGACCGCTGGCTCGGGCCCGCGCCGTGGCGCCCATTCCACAAGGACTACATCAACGGCCGCTGGCGGGGCTACTTCGACTTCCACGGCGGCGCCGCCCTCCCCGAGTGGGGCGCCCACACCGTCGATCTCTGCCAATGGGGCGCCAGCGCCGACGCGACGGTGCCGGTGTCGTACGAGGCCGAGGGCCAGACGATCCACGCGCGCTACGCGAACGGAGTGAAGCTCGTGATGCGGCGCGCCGGCTTCAAGGGTGAGGGCGACTGGAAGGCCCCGGGCACCTGCCCCGTGCGCTTCGAGGGCGACGAGGGCTGGGTCGAGGCCGCCGATTCCGGCAAGGTCGCGGTCTCCGATCCCCGGCTGCTCGAGGGCGGCGCCCCCGCGACGATGGCGGGCACCGACCCGTCGAAGCACGTACGCGACTTCCTCGACTGCATCCGGACCCGCCGCCAACCCGCGGCCAACGCGGACGTCACCCGCCGCGGCCACATCGTCTCCCACGTGGCCGCGATCGGCTGGCGCCTCGGCCGCAAGGTATCCTTCGATCCCCAGTCCGAGACGTTCATCAATGATGTCGAGGCCAACCGGATGTGCAGCCGCGCCCGCCGCGCTCCCTGGAACGCCTGATCCCACCCCCGATGCAATCCCCCCGTTTCCTCCTCCCCTGCTTTCTCCTCGCGCTCGCCGGCTGCGTCACCGCGCCCGACCCGCGGGAGTCCGCCGCCCTCGCCGTGCTGAAGTCTGATGCCGGCCTGCGCGAGAAGGCAGTCGCCTGCCAGCAGCTCGCCGATTTCGCGGGGCCGGCCGCGGTACCCGCCCTCGCCTCCCTTCTGGCTCACGAGCAACTGGGGGACTACGCCCGCAGCGGGCTCGAATCGATGGCCGATCCCGCCGCCGGAGCCGCACTGCTCGGCGCCCTGGAGACGCTCCAGGGACGCCCGCGCTCCGGAGTGATCAACTCGCTCGGCGTGCGCCGCGAGACCGCCGCGGTCTCCGCGCTGCGGCGCATTGCCGCCCAGCCCGGTCATCCGGCCGCGGCGGAGGCGGTCGACGCCCTCGGCCTAATCGCGAATCCTGCCGCCGCGCAGGTACTCGGGGAGATCCTGCGCAACGGCGACCGGACGCTGCGGGAAGCCGCCGCACACGCCGCCCTGATCGCCGCCGAGCGCCTCACCGCCGCCGGTCAAGGTGCGGAGGCGGATAAGCTGCTCGCAGCGTCGCTCCAGGCCGTCCCCGCGGGCCCCGCCGCCGAAGCCGCCCGCCGTCAGCTCGCCCTGCGCCGCGCCGGCTGAGCCGGGCCTGCCCCAAAGCAAGGAGGCGGAGGGTGGGCCCGCGCCCATCCCTCCGCCTCTTGAATTAGCTGCAGCTGCGGACTGGCGGCTGAGCTCGGTTTAGTCGATCTCGTAGACCTCGATGATCACCTCGCCACCGCCGGTCTTGCCTCGGACCTGCAGCGTGTAGGCGCCGGGCGCCAGCGTCGCGAGCAGCACCGCGTCCTTGCTGCCGGCCGGCAGCGGGAAGGCGCCGACCTTGGCGGCCAGCTCGGCGGCCTGCGTGCCGGTCCAGTCATCGTTCTCCCCGACCTTGTTCTGGCCGGAGTAAAGTTCGAGGACCGGATCGGCGACGACATTGGCCACGCCCAGCGGGGCCAGCCCGGGACCGACCGCGCGGATCATCACCGTCTGGGACTGCGTCCCGTTCAGGAAGAAGCCCGGGAAGGCGATCGAGCCGGACGTCAGCGTGAGCCGGGTGGAGAGATTGCTCAGCTTGGTGGTGGAGCCGGAGTTGACCACGACCGTGGAGCCGGCGCCGGGTTCGCTGAGGGCGCTGGCCGCGGAGAAGTAGCCATCGCGACCGAGCTTGGTCCAGGCGTAGGCCCAGTTGCCGGAGGTGGTGAACGCCCCGAGGTAATTGGTGGCGGTGAAGAAGCCATCATTCGGGGGCGTGGCCGCCAGCTGCAGCGCCGGGCTGCCCGCTTGGAGGCGCGGATCCAGCTGGCCCTCACGGCCGCGATTGATGGCGACGAACTGCGGATCGGTGTTGATCCGGTTCTGGCGCGCCGCGTCCGTGATGTGCGCCACGGTGTAATTGCTGGCCGGAGCCGGACCACCGGAAGTGGCGTTCGGAGCCACGAACAGGGAGGTGGCCGTGGTGCCAACCCCGAAGGTGCCGAACAGATTGCTGGCGATCACAATGTCACCCGCCGCCAGACGCTTCGCGCTGTCCTCCCGCTGGGCGCTCTCGGTCTCAATGCGCCAGGCGTAGCCCCGGAAGTCATGGAAGATGGAGTTGTACACCTTGCCGCCGGTGTTGTCGCGGAAGATGGGCCCGATGCTCAGGTTATTGGTCGAAGCCGCACCCGAACCGATGGCGGTGTAATTGTAGATGGTCGGGATCGCATAGGGCTGGCCGTCCTCGGGGGTGGTACCACCGTCGGACTCGAAGGCGTGGTTGCCCACCCGCGGGTCCTGAATGGTGAAGAGGAACTGAAGCTTGCCGCGGTAACCCTCGTCCCAGTCGAAGGCATCATCATCGTTGAAGGCGCTCACGAGGTACTTGCCGTTGACGGTGCCGCCGAACCACTCGAAGCCGTCGTCGGCATTGGCGAACACTTCCACATACTCGACGGTGGTGCCGGAGCCCACCGCACCCATCGTCAGGCCATTGAGCTCATTGTTGGGCCCCAGGAGCGAGCCGGCGTGCCGGATCGACACGTAGCGGAAGACGCCGGAATTATCCGCGTCATCGGTGCCGCCATAGATGCCGAGCGGCTCGGTGGTGGGGATGCCCTCGATGTTACCCTGCCCCGAGGCGGTGTTGGTGCGGGCGCGGCCGAGGATGACGACACCGCCCCAGAGACCGCGATCGTTCTGGCCGAGGTTGCCGTTCAGGCTGTCCGCCTCGGCGGTGAAGACGATCGGCTCGGCGGCGGTGCCGGCCGCATTGATCCGGCCGCCGCGGGCGATGACCAGCGCGGACGCATCCTGCGCGGAGCGGGCCTTGCCCTTGATCACCGTGCCCGGCTCGATCGTCAGGGTGACGCCATCGGTCACAAAGACGCGGCCATCGAGGATGTAGGTATTCGTCTTGGTCCAGGTGCGATTCGAAGTAATATTCGAATTCACCACGATATCGGCGCCAAAAAGCGCCGCCGGAGCGGCCAGCAGGGCCGCCAGGGGGAGGTAGGTTAGTTTCATCATGCGGGAAAGGGGAGCCGGGGCTCAGTACGTGAAGGTGACGCCGAGCGAGGTCGTGACGCCGCGGACCCGCGAGGCCCGCAGGTACTGGCGATCCAGGTAAGTGTAGGTCTCCTCCGTCGGGCGGTTCAGGAGGTTCTTGGCCGAAAGGGTGAGCTTCCACCGCTCGCCAAAGCGCTGGTTGATGATCAGGTCCAATGAGGGCCAGGACTCTTCCATCACGCTCGGCGTGCCCGGGGGGCTCACCTGCGCGATCCGCCGCCCGAAGATGTTGTAGTAGGCGCTCACGGTCGTGCCCCACTTCGGCTCGTTGAACGTCAGGTCGACGTTCGCAATGTACGGGGACTGCCCCGCCAGTCCGCGGGTGGCCGGCGCGGCGGGATCGAAGAACCGGATCGCCGTCAGCTCGGCCGGCGCGATGGCCACCGAAGCCTCGACCCAGGTGTAATTGAAGCCGCCGGAGAGGCGCTTCAGCCGGTCGGAAAGGAACCCCAGCCCCTTGCGGGCCTCGACCTCCACGCCCCGCACCTCGCCGCTCGGCGCATTCTGGAACTGCAGCTCGCCGCTGTTCACCACCGAGAAAACGCCCCGCTCGATCGGATCCGTCATCCGCTTGTGGAAGAAGCTGACCGCCACGATCTCTCCGCGGCGCGGGAACCACTCCCAGCGCAGGTCGAAGTTGGTGATCCGCGTCCGCCGCAGGGACGGATTGCCGATGTAGACAAAGTCACCGACGAACTCGAAGGAGGTGTAGTCCGCGATTTCCCGGAAATTCGGGCGCGCAATGGTCCGGGTCGCCGCCGCCCGCAGGTTCATCCGCTCGCCGAGCGCATAGACCAGACTGATCGAAGGCAGGCTGTCGTCGCTCTGCAACTGCCCCGCCCGCCGCCGGGGATCGCGGCTGCGGACATCCAGCGCGGTGGATTCCCGCCGCACGCCGCCCACCACCCGCAGCTGGGACGTCAGCGCCACGTCCGCCATGCCGTAGAACGCCCGGACGGTCTGCTCGCCGGCGTAGTTGTTGCCCAGCGAGCTGCTCTCGATGAGGTAAAGTTGCCCCGGGCGGAAGCGGCCGGTCGCGGGATCAATCTGCCCGACCTGCTCAGGCCGCAGAAAACCCGCTTCATTGCCGTCATATCGGAGGACGGTGCTGTTGTACTCGAAGAGGCGCTCGCGGAAATCGCGCTCGGTCCGCGCCCACGCCCCGCCAAACTTCAGGAGCGAGCCCCGCCCGCCGCCCCAGCCCACCGGCACCGTCACGTCGAGGCTCGCATCGCGGCGACCTTCCTCCAGCGCCCGGAAATAGCGGGAAGGACGGGGGAGCCCGGAGGCTTCAAAAAACTGGGCCCCATCGGGGGTCTTGAAGGTGCTGAAATACCGCGTGTCCGGCTCCTCCTGGGAGGTGTCGGCATCGGTGTAGCTCCACTGCACCTTGGTCTCCCGCCAAGCCGGGAACAGATGCTTGCCCGTCACCTGCACGGACCGTAGGTCGCGCTCCGTGTACTTGAGGGTCCGGGTCTCAAAGACCTCAGTCTCGCTGATTCCGCCGCCGGCCACATTCAATCCCGCCTGCCGCCGCGCCTGATCGTTGCCCGTCTGGTTGTACAGGGTGTTGACGCTGACCTGGTGCTCCGGGCTGAACTGGTACGCGACGTTGAACAGGGACCCGATCAGGGTGTCGTCCTCCCCCCGCTGATCACTCATCTCCACGAGCGGGGCCAAGGCCGGCGAGTTGACGCCCTGACGCTCGTACCGCCCCGTGAAGCCACCCCGGTAACCGGCGAAGCTGCGGTCGTACGAGACGCTCGCCGCGTAGCCCAGCTTGCGGCTGAACACCTCGGTCTGCCCGCCGAAGGCCACCGCGAAGCTCCGGTTCACCGGCGCGTTTCGCACGGTCGGGGCGAGCACGGGATTGAAGGCGCGCGTCAGGCGGCCAATTTCCGCGTCCACGGTCGGACCCGTGAAGCGCAGGGGGATGCGCTGGTTCGCCAGCTCCGCCGGCAGCGCCCGGCCACCATCATCCCGGCCCCACGTATTGGCCGGCCCGCCCGTCGAGAGCAGGTCCTTGCCGGTGACCTCCGAGTTGACCGCTACCGAGACCGAAAGGGACAACATGAACTGGTCGGGGAACTCCTTCGTCTTCAGGTCCACCGCCCCACCCGTGAAATTTCCGGGCCGATCCGGCGTGAAGGTCTTGGTCGTCACGATCGCATCCACCAGATCGCTGGGGAACATATCCAGGTTCACCGCCCGGCGGTCCGGGTCCGCGCTCGGGACCTCCACCCCATTGACCATCGTCGAACTGTAGCGCTCGCCGAGCCCACGAATGTAGACGTACTTGTTGCCCACCACGGAGGCGCCGGTCACCGCCTTCATCGCCGCCGCTGCCGTGCCAAACCCCAGCTTGCTCATCTGGTCGGACGAGATCGCGTCACTGACGGCCGAGGACTTCTGTCGCAGGCCCAGGAGCCCCACCCCCGACGTTTGCACCACCTCCGCGGAGACGGAGAACGCCTCCAACTTGACCACGGCGTCCGCCCCCACCGGGGTCAGCGGCACCTCCGTGGTGGCCACGGCGCCGGGCAACACGGCCACGCCGGAGACCGTACCGGGCTGATAGCCGCCCTTGGTGGCCCGCACCTCGTGGAAGCCGCCCGGAATCCCCGCCAGCCGAAACGCCCCCTCGAGGTCGGTGGTCGCGCTCACCCCACCCAGACGCACCTCCGCGCCCGCCACCCCGGAACCCGTGGCCAGGTCGATGACCCGCCCCGAGACTACGCCTCCCGCCTCAGCGGCAACCAAACCGGCGAGGCCGCCGGAAAACACCAGCGCGCACAGCGCGAACCCAACGTGCAGAAACCGAACGCAACGCAACATGCCTCCATCGGCGGGAGCCGCTCCTCACCCAGCAACGGGAATGCCCAGGCGACACAGGTTTCTCACCTGTCCGTCACCCATCCGTAACCTACGTGCCAATTTGCCGGCAGCGCTCTCCCGGGAGATCCGGCCTGGGTTTGCGCGCTCCCTCCGGCAGGAACAGAGGCAAAAAAAACGCCCGCTCAAAGAGCGGGCGTAAAAACCAAGGGGAGCTAGGCTCGACCCCCAATTTTTGTGGCGGGAGGACTGGCCATCATTCAGACCGCGGCGCGCCCCGCAAGCCGGAAGATAAGTTTTTTTGCGGCCTCCCCTCCGTGGTGCTTCTGACGGGCCCAAAAACAAGGCCGCGGTGTAAACCGCGGCCTCGGGAATCCGGAACTCCGGTCAGACTCAGCTGGCCGTCGCTTCCTCGGGCTTCGGCTCGTCGACCGGGAGGTCGGCGCCGAACGGGAGGGTGATCTTCAGCTGCTTGTAGGTCGGGAGACCGGTACCAGCCGGGATCAGGTGACCCATGATCACGTTCTCCTTGAAGCCGCGGAGGAGGTCCACCTTGCCCAGCGTCGAGGCGTCGGTCAGCACCCGCGTCGTCTCCTGGAAGGAAGCGGCGGAGATGAAGCTCTCGGTCTCGAGGGAGGCCTTGGTGATGCCCAGCAGGATCGGCTCGGCTTCCGCCGGCTTGCCGCCCGCGGACTCGATCCGGCGATTGTCGGCGAGGAACGCCGACCGATCGACCTGCTCGCCCCAGAAGTACTCCGAGTCACCCGGATCGGTGATGCGGACCTTGCGGAGCATCTGCCGGATGATGATCTCGATGTGCTTGTCGTTGATGGTCACGCCCTGCAGGCGGGACACCTCCTGCACCTGGGAGATGAGGAAGTCGTAGAGCGCCGAGGGCCCGAGGATCTCGAGGATCTCGTGCGGATCCGCCGCACCTTCGGTGAGGTGCTGGCCCTTGTGCACGACGTCGCCCTGCTGGACGATGATGTGCCGGCCGGTGGCGATCAGATGCTCCTCCTCCTGGGCGGTCTCGTCGTTCT
>JAIXQE010000012.1 GCA_027485815.1 Opitutaceae bacterium | reverse complement strand
TCAGGACTGGCTCTCGGCCGCCTTCAATTCCTCCAGCACGCGCCGCACCTCTTCGGCGGGCTCGCCGGCCAGCTTGAGCTCAAGCGCCTTTTCGAGCGCCTTGCGCGCGTCCCCGGGGCGCTTCACCTGGCGCAGGGCCAGACCGAGATAGCGCTGCACGTCGGCGTCCTGCTCGCGCTTCTGCGCCGCCTCGCCCAGCAAGGTCGCCGCCCGGTTGAAATTTCCTTGGCGGAATAGCACGACGCCGAGCGCCTTCGCGACTTCCGGATCGTCCGGGAAGCGCTCGCGCGACTTGGTGGCGTACTCCAGGGTCCGCTTGGCGTCCGCATCGGAAACCGCGGACCAGATCACGGCCAGCCGCTGCTGGCCCATCTGATGCTCGGGATAAGCCGTCAGCAATTGCTCATAAGCTGCGCGCGCCTTGGCCGCGTCGCCGGCCTTTTCGGCGAGCCTGCCATCCGCCCAGAGCACCCAGGCCGAACGTGGCGCGGCCTTGCGCCGCTCCTCGAGCGCCGTCGGCGCGGGCTTACCCGCCTCTCCCGCGGCGAGGAACGTTCGCAAGGCGGTAGCTTCCTTCGCGAGCGGGTGCGCAGCGTGGCGCTCCACGAATTCCTGGAGCGCGGTTTCCGCCTCCCGATGGTCACCGGCCGCCGCCGCCCCTTCGGCGAGGTCGAGCTGCACTTCCGGAACACCCGGCCGGCCCCGGGCCGCCTCGCGCAGGAGACTCAAGCCCCACGAATGCTGGCCCTGCCGGCTGGCGAGGCGTCCAAGCGCGCGCGCGACGTCAGGATCAGCCGAGGCGATCTTGCGGGCCGCCTTGGCCGCCTCGAGGGCCTTCTCGCCTTCGCCCTGCGCTTCCAGGATCCGGACGATCCCGAGCGCGAAGCCCGCGTTGGTGGGACTCGCCGCGGCCGCCGCCTGCCAGGAAGCCAGCGCTTCCTTCAGCTCACCCGCTCGCTCCTGGAGCAGCGCGAGGCGGCTCAGCAACAGGGGGTCGTCCTTGCGGGCGCTGAGTTCCGTCTCGATCAGCTTGCGTACCTCCGCCCCGGCCTTGGCGGGATCGAAGTCGAGGATCGCGAGGCGCGCCTTGGCCTCCGCCGCGTGGGGAAACTCGGGCGCCAGCTTCAGCGCCTGCTGCAAGGCCTGCCGTGCCGGCGCCTCCTGGCCCAGATAGTAGCTGTTGACGCCGACATGGTAAAGGACCTCCGGATTATCCGGGAGGCCGGCAAGGGCCTCCTTCAGCAAGGGTTCCGCCTGCGCGTACTGGCCGAGGCGCGTCAAACTCCACCCCAGGGTGTCGGCGACCGCCGGATTATTCGGGGCCACTTCCCGGGCCTTGGCGGCGTACTCCCGCGCCTTGGCGGCATCCTTGAAGTGGTCCAGTTGGATGTAGGCGAGGTTGTTCAGGGCGAGCCACGACTGCGGATCCGCGGCCAACAGGCCCTCGTAGGCCGTCCGCGCCCCCGGATAGTCCTTCTTGGCCTCGAGCAGCATTCCCTTGAGCAGCAGCGCCTGCGTCGACTTCGGGTTCTTTGCCAGCAGGGTCTCCAGGCTCGCGACCGCCCCGTCGTGCTTCTGGGTGCTGCCGTAGAACTGGGCCAAGGCGAGGTAGGGTTCGGACGCGTTCGGTTCCAGTTCGATGGCGCGCTTCAGCGCGGCCTCCGCCTGCTCCGGGGCCTTGAGCGTCAGGTGCACCCGGGCAAGGATCAGCTGCGGGCGAGCGCTCTGGGGATTGGCCTGCACGCTCGCTTGGGCCAGCCGCAAGGCCTCCGGCCCTTGGTTCGCGCCGAAGGCGATGCCGATCAGCAACTCGAGCGCGCCCAACTGGGCCTGATCCAGCTCCAGGGCCTTGGTCAGGTCCGTCCTCGCGTCCGCGGTGCGGCCAAGCCGAACCGACAATTCACCGCGGCGAAACGTCCATCCGGCATTTTGCGGTGCCGCCTTGACGAGGGCGTCGTACACGCGCCAGGCCTCGTCGTTGCGGCCGAGGGCCCGCAGGACCTCACCCAACTGCTCCCACGCCGGCGAGTAATCAGCCCGCGACTGGAGGAGCCGCCGCAACGGAGCTTCCGCCGGAGCCGGCTCGCCCTTGCGCAGGTGCAAGGTGCTGAAGAGGATGACGGGCGGCGGATAGGCGGGGTCGATGCCGATCGCCGTCTGCAGGCTGACGATTGCCCGATTCAGTTCGCCCTTACCCACCAGCGCCCGCGCGAGATGGAAATGGGCCATCGGGTTGTTCTGGTAGAGGGAGAGCAGGCGCTCGAACTCCACGATGGCCCCGTCCCAATCCTGCCGCTGCAACTTGATCTGGCCGGCGAGCAGGATCGCCTCGCCGCCGAAAGGCTCCGTGGCGACCGCCTTGTTCGCCAACTCCAGCGCAGCATCGGCCTTTTCCTCGCTGTTCTCCAGGTGCGCGAGGGCGAGGAGCGCCGGGACGTAATCTCCGCGCCGCTGGACGACCCCCTCCAAGATCCGCCGCGCGCCGGCGACGTCCTTCTGCTGAAGCTTGAAGGCGGCCCAGCGAACCTCGTGCATCACGCGGTTCGGGGCCGTCTCGACCACGGCCTGCAGGGCCGCGTCGGCCTTTTCCGGCTCCTTGCGCGCGAGGTGCAGGAGCACTTGGGCGCTGTGGGTGGCATAGTACTTGGCGTCCGCGGTCCGGGCGCGGGCGATCAGGGCCTCCGCTTCGTCGAATTTCTTCTCCTTCAGCGCGAGCATCGCTTGGGCGGCCAGGGCCGGGGCGCCTGACACCGCCGGCGCCGGCAGCGCCTTGAGGATCGCCAGCGACTCCTCGACCTCCGGGCCGTTCTG
>JAIXQE010000029.1 GCA_027485815.1 Opitutaceae bacterium | reverse complement strand
TCCGGGACCACCCGGTGGAAGGTCAGGCCGTCGAAGTACGGTTTGCGCGGCGCGGGTCCAAGGGTGCCCTCGGCCAGGCCGACGAAGCTCGCGACGGTCCGCGGCGCCGCCCGGAAGTGCAGTTCGCAGACGATCGTCCCGCGGGGCGTGCCGATCGCCGCATAGAGGCCGTCGGGCAACCCCTCGACCGGCGAGGGCGCCGCCGCGGCCCGGAGGCCCGCCGTCAGCGGGAGCAGCAGCAGCGGGAGGAAACGGCGCCGGCGGAGCACGGGAGGGCGCGGGGGATCAGGGCAGGAAGGTGCAGATGTATTCGCAGAGGCCCGAGCCCACCGCGATGGTGAAGCCGCTGTTGGCGGGCACGTCGAAGGTGGTGCCGGCGCCATAGGTCTTGGCTGCGGTGGCGCCCTTCAGCGTCACGGTGCATTCGCCCGCGACGATCTCCATCCGCTCGGCGGCGGCGGTGCCGAAGTAGTACGAGCCAGGCCGGATCAACCCGAGGGTCTTCCGGACGCCGCCCGCGAGCAGGACGGTGTGGCTGACGACGTTTCCGTCGAAATAGACATTGGCCTTGGTGTGGACGGTGGCGCCGTCGAAGTGGGTGGGCAGCGAGGACATTGCCCGTGGGATGCCGGGCGCGGGCGGGCGAGGCAAGCGCGGGCTGCGCTTGCGGCCCGCGCGCCCCGCCGCCGTCGGCCTGATTCGTCGCGAGCTGCAACTCGACCCCAAGAGGCTACCGGCCGGTTTTTTGCTTTCGCCGCGTCGCTCGTCGTCCTAAGTGAGGGGTTGTCCCCACGGGGGCCCTTCCGGCCGTTCCGCGGGGATCGTTCCTTTTCGCACCATGCAAAACCCGACCCGAAACCCCCTCCGCGCGCTGTGGCTTGCCCTCGGCGCTGCCGGCCTCCTCGCGCCGGCTCAGGCCCAGCAGGCCCCCGCCGCCCCGGCCACCCGCCCGCCCGCGGCGGCGGCCGCTGACACGGTCCTGCTCTCGCCCTTCACCGTGTCCTCCGAGGCCGACCGGGGTTACCAGGCCCTCAACACCCTCTCGGGCACCCGCCTCAACTCGAAGCTCGAGGACCTCGGCGCCTCCATCACGGTCGTCACCAAGCAGCAGATGCAGGACTTGGCGGTCGTCGATCTGAACGACATTTTCCTCTACGAGGCGAACACCGAGGGCACCGGCAATTACACCCAGTTCACCCCCAACCGGAACGGCGGCATCATCGACGGCACCGCCAACGACCCCGCCACCGCCAACCGCATCCGCGGCGTCGGCAGCCCCATCAGCGGCAGCGGCGTGAACCTCGCCCTCGGTAACTTCTCGAGCAACAACAAGATCCCGGTCGATTCGTACAACCTCGATGCGGTCGAAATCTCCCGCGGCCCCAACTCCAATCTCTTCGGCCTCGGCGCCGCCGCCGGCACGATCAACCTCGTCCCGTCCAAGGCCAACCTCACCCGCGTCACCTCCAGCACCTCGGTGCGGTTTGACGACTGGGGCGGCCACCGGCTGACCTTCGACTTCAACCGGCCCCTGATCACCGACAAGCTCGCCGTCCGTTTCGCCGCCGTCGACGAATCCAAGGGCTTCACGCGCAAACCCGCCGAGGAGAAGATCCGCCGCTACTTCGGCGCCCTCCAGGCCCGCCCCTTCAAGCAGACCGTGATCAATGCCTCGTTCGAGAAGTACGACAACTTCTACCGCCGGCCCAACTCGGTCACCCCCCGCGACACCGTCACCGAGTGGGCCGCCACCGGCCGCCCGACCTTCGACCCGGTCACGCAGCTCGTTTCCTACGCGGGCGGGCGCACCGCCGGCCCGTTCCCGGTCGCCAATGAGAACACGACCCTGCCCCCGGGCCTGATGGCCGGCATAAACTACGGCCGCCTCGTGGCCTACGTCGACGGCAACGGCCTCCAGGGCATCACCCAGACGCGCACCGCCAACCCGATCACCTCCGGCGTGCCCTCGCCCTACACGAACAGCAGCAACGTCCGTTACCTGCAGACCGGCACCGACATCATGCGCCGGAAGGCCAATCCGTTCCCGCTGTTCTTCGCCCCGTCGGTCACCGACAAGTCGATCTACGACTGGTCGAACACCAACTTCGTCGCCGCGAACTACGGCGAGGACAGCGCCTCGACCCTCCGCGTCGAGGGTGAGCAGGTCATCCTCAACACCGCTTCGCACCTGGTCGCCGCCCGCGCCGGCTTCATGTACCAGAAGTTCTCCCGCTTCAGCCGCAGCATGATCGATAACACGGACACTGTGGTGTATGTCGACGTGAACTCGCGCCTGCTCGACGGCCGGGCCAACCCGAACTTCCTTCGCCCCTTCGTGGAGGCGGTCGGCCCCTTCGACAACGTCCGGCCCGAGGTCTACGACACCCAGAACGCCGACCTGGCCTACCAGTTCACGCCGCAGGGCCTGCCCCGCTGGCTCTCCTGGATCGGCACCCAGCGCGTCGCCGGTCACGCTGAGGTGAACCGCAACTCGAGCGCCACCTACACCTACGGTTACTGGCCCGAGAGCGACAACCCCTGGGTCAACCGCGCCAACCGCGTCGCCGGCAACCAGCTCGGCCTCCGCTACTACCTCGGCGATAACCAGGGCCAGAATGTCGATTACGGCCCGAGCACGATGATGGATTTCTCCGGCACCCGGCCCGTCACCTGGTTCAACAACCTCTCCGGCCAGTGGGTCAACGAGTCCGTCAGCTTCGGCAACCTCGCCCGTGCCAGCACCACCCGCAGCCGCAACGAGCTGCGCACGCTCAGCGTCACCGCCCAGAGCTACTTCCTGCGCGACCGCCTGATCACCACCGTGGGCCTCCGCCGCGACCGCCGCCGCGAGCGCACCTCCGGCCAGGCCGCCGTCAACCCCGCCACCGGCCTCGTCAGCTACGAGAACTACGGCGTGTGGGGCCCCTGGACCGACGACGCCACCGGCCCCCTCGGCGCCGCGACCCGCGCCTCGCAGCGCGGTGACACCAAGACCTATGGCGCCGTGCTGCGGCCGTTGCCCTGGTTCAACCTGTACTACAACCGTTCCGACAGCTTCTTCCCGCAGGTCGTTCGTTACGCGATGGATCTGAAGGGCGTGATCCCGAACGCCAAGGGCGAGGGCAAGGACTACGGCGTGATGTTCACCGCCCTGCAGGGCAAGCTGAGCGTGAAGCTCAACCGTTACGAGGTGGCCGAGCTCGGCAGCCGCGCCGGTGAGGTGGGCACGATCGGCAACCGCACCTTCCGCCTCGAGGGCCGCCCCGAGAACAACGGCATCCGCGACGCCAACGGCTTCTATCCGTGGGCCCTCGCCCTCTCCAACCGCCGCTTCGCCGCGCAGGGCATCACTCCCACCGCCGCCCAGTCCGCCGCCGCCACCGCCCGCATCATGGGCGTGACCGACGACTGGATGGCGACCTTCCTTGCCGCTGGCCCCGGCCAGCCGCAGACCAACGGCCTCTCCGACGTCGAGTCCAAGGGCTACGAGGTCGAGGCGACCTACAACCCGACCAAGAACTGGCGCATCAAGTTCACCGGCGC
>JAIXQE010000164.1 GCA_027485815.1 Opitutaceae bacterium | reverse complement strand
ATATCCTTTGCTTCGTAGAGATAGACGACCTCCTCGGCGATGTTGGTGGCATGGTCCGCGATGCGCTCGATCGCTTTGGAAATGACCATCAGCTTGAGGCAGCGCGTGATGGTCTGGGGGCGCTCCACCATGAAGCTCGAGAGCTCGCGGTGCAGCTGCCGATTGAGCTCGTCCACTTCCCGATCGCGCGGAATCACGCGGCGCGCACCCGCCGCGTCGCGTTGCACGAAGGCCGTGATCGCACCCCGCAGCATCTCCAGCGACATCGTGGCCATCCGGGGCAGGTCCACATACGGCTTGAGCTGGGGCTCGGTGCTGAGCTCGATCGCGCGCCGGGCAATGGTGACGGCCTCGTCGCCCACGCGCTCGAGGTTTTGGGAAATCTTCATGCCCTCCGTGATCAGGCGCAGCTCGGTGGCGAGCGGGGCCTTGGCGAGGAGGTGGATCGCGGTGTCGTCGATCTCGATCTCGAACTGGTCGAGGATGTTGTCGTCGTCGATCACCGCCTGGGCCAGCGTGTCGTCGCGCTCCACGAGGGCGCGCATCGCGCGGGAAACCGCGGACTCGGCGTGACTGGCCATCGCCAGCAGGCTGTCCTTCAGCCGCGAGAGCTCCTCAGCGTAGTGGGTCATAGGGAATGCATGGGCCTGACTCAGCCGAACCGGCCGGAGACGTAGGCCTCGGTTTGCGGGTTGGCCGGGCTGGTGAAGATGTCACGGGTCGGGGCGTGCTCGATGAGGCGTCCGAGGTAAAAGAACGCGGTTTGGTCGGAGCAGCGCGCCGCCTGCTGCATGTTGTGGGTGACGATCACGATCGAGTAACGGGATCTCAGTTCCTGGATGAGTTCCTCGATCTTGGCGGTGGCCACCGGGTCGAGGGCGGAACACGGCTCGTCCATCAGGATGACCTCGGGTTCGACGGCGATCGTGCGCGCGATGCACAGCCGCTGCTGTTGCCCGCCGGAGAGCCCGAGCGCGCTTTGCTGCAGCCGGTCCTTGACCTCGTCCCACAGCGCGGCGCCGCGCAGCGACTGCTCCACGACCGCATCGAGGCGGGCCCGGTCGCGGACCCCCTGGAGCCTGAGCCCGTAGGCGATGTTCTCGTAGATGGACTTCGGGAACGGATTCGACTTCTGGAAGACCATCCCGACGTGCTTGCGGAGCTCGATCACGTCAACCTCCGGGCCGTGGATATCGACCCCGTGGATGCGGATGGAGCCGCGGACCACGCGGGCGCCCTCGATCAGGTCGTTCATCCGGTTAAGGCAGCGCAGCAGCGTCGACTTGCCGCAGCCGGACGGGCCGATCAGCGCCGTGACCTGGCGGGCGGGGATCGAGAGGTTGACCCCGTGGAGGGCCGGCACGGACCCATAGCAGAAGTCGAGTTCGCTGATCTCGACGATCGGGGACGAGGCGGTGGTTTGGTTCGGCATCGGACGCGGGAGGCGACGTCACCAGCGCAGGCGGGCGCGCAGGCGGTTGCGGAGCAGGATGGAGGCGGCCGCGACGAGCGCGACCAGCAGCAGGAAGACAAAGGCCGTGCCGTACTGCACGCGCTCGGTGTACTCGTTCTGGGGAATCTTGGAGCTCACCACGTAGATGTGGTACGGCAACGCCATCACCCCCTGGAAGAGGAAGTCCACGGCCCGCTCCACCTCCCACGGGAGTCGGTCGCGCACGACGTAGGCCGCGGTGAACATGATCGGGGCCGTCTCGCCGGCGACGCGCGCGATGCCGAGGATGGAGGACGTGAGGATCCCGGGGAGCGCGTAGGGCAGCACCGCCGTCCGGATCGTCTGCCAACGGGTGGCCCCGAGGGCGAGCGCCGCGGCGCGCAGGCCTTGGGGCACCGCCTTGAGCGCCTCTTCGCTGGCGGTGATGACGACCGGCAGGACCATGAAGGCGAGCGTGAACCAGCCGGCGATCAGCGAAACGTTCCAGCCGAAGAAGATGACGAACATCCCGAAGCCGAACAGGCCGAAGACGATCGAGGGCACTCCGGCCAGGTTGAGGATCGCGAGGCGCACGAAGCGGATGAACCTTCCGTCGCGGGCGTATTCGCTCAGGTACACGGCGGAGCTCACGCCGACGGCCAGGGCGAGGCTCATCGCGCCGGCCACGAGCAGCAGCGTCCCCGCGATGCATGGCCAGATGCCGCCCGCGGAATAGACGAAGCTTTCCGCGCGCACGTCCGCCGCGCCCGGTTCGCGCTCGCGGAAGGCGCGAAATTCGCGGTCTCCCATCTCCCGCCGGCGGCCCTCCCACTCGAAGACGTGCAGGGACTCCGGCGACGAGAACAGGAAGGTGGTGTTGATGAAGGGCGCCTCCGCCTGGAACACCGTCCGGCTGCCCTTGTAGAGGATGTCCGCGAACACCCCGCCGCCCGCCAACAGCACGGCGTAGGTGGCGGCACGGAACAGGGCCACCACGACGGCCTCGCGAAGCCGGCGGGCGCCGGACCGGGGCGTGAAACGATGAGTGGGCGCGGACATCGGCTTAACTGGGGGCCAGCCGGTAGCGCCGGAGGATGCGCTGGGCGAGGAAGTTGATCGCGAGGGAGAGCAGGAAGAGGACCAGCCCGACCATGAAGAGCGCGCGGTAATGGATGCTGCCGCGGACCACCTCCCCCATCTCCTGCGCGATGATGCCCGTCATCGTGTGCACGGGTTCGACCATCACGCCGAGCCCCTGGGTGAAATCCGGAATCGCGATGCGGTTCCCCGCGCAGAGCAGCACCACCATCGTCTCCCCGATCACCCGGCCGAGGCCGAGCAGGACCGCGGAGATGATCCCGGACAGCGCCGCGGGGAACACGATGCGCAGGGTGGTCTGCAGGCGGGAAGCCCCGAGCGCGAGGGAGGCCTCGGGCAGGGCGCGGGGCACGTTGTTCAGCGCATCCTCCGCCAGAGTGAAGATCGTCGGAACGGCGATCAGCGCGAGCAGGCAACCCGCGGTGAGCACGTTCAGCCGCTCGCTGAAGGGGAAGCCAGGGACCCAGGCCAGCCACGGAAGCTGCGACACCTGCCGCAGGACCTCACCGAGGACCGCGATGCCGAAGAACCCGAGGACGACCGAGGGGAACGCCGAGATGAATTCGATGGCCGGCTTGACCACGCGCTGCTCCCGCACGGAGGCGAACTGGTTGACGTAGATGGCGGCGCCCACGCCGAGGGGAACCGCCAACGTCAGGGCCACGCCGGCGACCAGCAGGGAACCGGTGAGCAGCGGCAGCAGCCCATACCAATCCTGCCAGAAACTGGCCGTCAGCCACTGCCGCCCGAAAAGAAACGCGCGCAACGCCTCCCCGGCGGCCACGGGCTTGGCCTGGTCCCAGGTCTCGAGTCGGCGTTCGATGGCGGGCAATTCGGCCACATAGGAACGCACCTCCGCGCCGAATCGTTCGAGCAAATCCCGGAGCTCCGGCACCGGCGGCGCGGGCGGGGCGGCCTGCAACGCCAGCAACTCCGTCGCGAGCACCCGATTGACCTCCCGATGCCGCTCCCGCGCCGCCAAAAGCGGCCGCGCCTCGGCGGCGAAATCAACCGGGACCACCCCGACCCGGGCGGCCTCCCCGGCCTTTCCCTCCGCGATCAGCTGGCGCCGCTCCTCCTTGCGGTCCTCATTGACCATGAACTTCGTCTTGATGCCGGTGGCGACCTCGGCGAGTTCGCTTCCCAAGGCCCGCAGGGGATCGATCGCCGCCCCAAAGCGCTCCGCGTAGGCGTCGAACACCGCCAGCGCCCGCTCGGCCGCCTCCGCCCCGTCGGTCCCGGCACTCAGGCGGGCGAACGCCTTCAGGCGCAGCTCCGACAACCGCCGCGTGAGGGCCGTATGCGCCTCCTCCTGCGCCCGGAGATGGTCGACGAATTCCAGCCCGGCCAGCCGGTAGACCTCAAGATTGCGGCGGTTTTGCCCGAAGAAGCCCGCCCCCTCCCGCACGAGGAAGTACGTGATCAGCGCCAGCACCACGACCGCCACCACGGCGTTGCCGCCGAAGAACGCGCGGATCGCGTCGTCGGGCGTCAAGCCAAGGAACCGCAGTCGGCGGCGGACGAACAGGGTTGGGCGGGGACCAGTCGCAGACATGGGCTGGATCAACGTACCGGCACGAAGCCGAGGCGATCGGCGATCGCCTGCCCCCCGTCACCCAAGGTGAACTCCACGAACCGCGCGGCTTCACCCGCCGGCTCCCCGTTACAATAGAAGTAGGTCGGCCGGGCGTAGGCGTACTTCTTGCCCAAGATGTTTTCCCGGGTGGGCGCGACCCCGTTGATCGGCAGCACCTTGATCCCGGCCGCCTTGAGGTAGGCCAGGCCGACGTAGCCGATGCCGTTCGGGTTCCGGGCCACTTCGGCAACGATCTGCTCGTTGCCTGCCAGTTTCTGCGAGGACCGGGCGTAGTCGCGCTTGCGCATCGCAAGGTCCTTCCAGTCGGAATACGTCCCCGAGGAGGTGTTCCGGGTATAGACGGAGATCTTGCCCGGCCGGCCGCCCGCGGCGGACCAGTCGGTGACATCCCCCGCGAAGATCTGCTCGACCTGCCGCGGGGTGAGCCGGGCGATCGGGTTGCGGGCATTAACGATCACGGCCAGTCCATCGAAGGCCACGACGATGCCATTCAGGCGCACGCCCCGCGCCGCGGCGGCGGAGACCTCCGTGGCCTTCGCCTCCCGCGAACTCATCCCGATCTGGGCCGTGCCCTCGATGATGGCCGAGATCCCCGTCGTCGACCCCTCGGCCGCAATTTCGAAGGCGACCCCGGGGCGCGTCGCCTTGTATTCCTCGGCGAGGGTGGGCACCAGCTTCGCGCCCAGCGTGTCGGATCCCTTGATGACCAGCTTCTCCCCACGCAGCCCGGGAGCAGCCAACAACAGCAGGAAGAGGACGGGGAATTTCATGACAGAGTGGCGACGAAAACTGCCCCAGCGACCCAGTCCGGCTGACCGGCGCGCACCCCATGCACAGCCCGGCCCGGCCTCGCGCTTCGGATCGGAGTCCGCGCGACACGGGCCTGCGCACTGACCGAGGCTACCGCCCCGGTGTTGGGACAACTCCACGAGAAGGACATGGGGAGAGTCTGCCGGCGCATTGTTACGGATTCGCGTCGAAAGCGTTACGAGTGGACGAAGAAGCGCAGCCCGCAAGCTGCATTGCGCCGCTCGGAAAGGCTCGGACGCGCCCCACCTTCCCCCGTCACCCGCGCGTCACTCAGGTGACATTCAGGTTACGCTTGGGCCACATCTCCGCGACAGCGATCCGCCGCGATTGACCCCGGCCTCCCGGACCTGCGCCCCTCTCCACTCACCTCCGACACCATGATCGCTCACCCTACCCGACGGCTCCGCTTCCTGACTGCGGCGCTCTTCCCCTTACTCGCCCTGACCCTTGCGGCTCAGGGCACCGGCGGCATCGCCGGCCGCATCACCGACGCCGGCAACCGGCTCGCGCTGGCGGGCGCCCGCGTCTCGGTCGCCGAGACCGGCCTCACGGCCTTCGCGGACGCCGCGGGCGACTACAGCCTGCCGGCGGTCCCCGCGGGCAGCCGGACGCTGGTCTTCAGCTACGTCGGCTACGCGGAATTGACCCGCAGTGTGACCGTCGCCGCGGGGGCGACCACCCGAGCGGACGTCGCTTTCGGTTCGGAGATCGTGGCGATGGACAAGTTTGTCATCGCCGGCAGCGCCGTCGGCTCGGCCCGGGCACTCAACCAGCAGCGCGCCGCGGACACGCTGACCAGCATCATCGCGTCGGATGAAATCGGCCGCTTCGCCGACCAGAACGTCGCCGAGACGATGCAGCGCATCCCCGGCCTCGCGCTGTACCGTGATCAGGGCGAGGGCCGCTTCATCGTGGTGCGGGGCATCCGGCCGGACCTCAACAGCGTGCGTCTCAACGGCGTGTCGCTTGCCACCCCTGAGCGCGGAGACCGGGTCGTGTCGCTGGACGTTCTCCCGACCGATTCGCTCGCGGCGGTGGAGGTCACCAAGGTCCCCACGCCGGACATGGATGCGGACGGGCTGGGCGGCAGCATCAATGTGCGCACCCGCAGCGCCTTTGACGCGGAGGGACGCCAACTGCAAGCGACGGCGCAGGGCCAATACAACCACCTCGCGGAGCGCTTCAGCAGCAAGTTCAGCGTGACCTACAGTGACCGCTCGGCCGACGGCAAGTGGGGGTTTATTTTCGCGCCGAATTGGCAGGCACGCCGCTTCGGCACCAACAATTTTGAGGAGGATGGCGGCTACCAGCTCCGGGCTGTTCCGGGAGCCCCCGCGGGCACCGTTGCACCGTTCCTCACCGGAATCGCCTTCCGCGAGTACGAAATCACCCGTACCCGCTACGGCGCTTCCTCGGCGATTGAGTACCGGCCGGACGCCCAGACCAACCTGTACCTCCGCGGCACTTTCTCCCAGTTCAACGACCACGAGATCCGCTACGTCTACACCCTTCCCTTCCTGGAGGGCACCATCAGCAGCCTGAGCCCGAACAGTGCAACCGTGACCAACCTTCGCCGCGAGCGGCACGACATGCGCTACCGCCAGAAGGACCAGTACATCATGGCGCTGGTGACCGGCTTCGAGCGCACCGCCGGGCCGTGGCAGCTCGATGGGCGCCTCGGCTGGTCACGCGGCGACGAGCAGCGTCCCGACGAAGTCACCGTCCGCTTCCGCAAGCCGGCGACCACCAGCACCTGGACCTACTCCTTCGCCCCCGGAATGTATGCCCCCAACTTCTCCGTCACGGGCGCCAATGTTTCCGACCCATCGCTGTACAGCGAAGTCAGCCGCTTCCGGCTGGTGAACTCGCCCGGTAAGGAGTCCGAGCTCAACCTCGGGGTGAACGCCCGCCGCAACCTGCGGCTCGCGGACGCTCCCGCCTACGTGAAGGTCGGCCTGCAGCTGCGCGAGAAGGACAAGTCCGCGGCCAACGAGACCGTCGACCACACGGTGCCGGCCTCCTTCACCTTCGCCTCGATGCTCGAGGGGCAGACCCCGGACGACTATCCGTTCTTCTCCTCCGGCTACCGCGCCAGCACGCCCAAGGTGCTGCGGGCCTTCTCCGATAACCGCGCCGGATTCGTCCCCACCCGCCTGCTCCTCGAGAGCGTGCAGGACGACTGGGAATCCACGGAGGACATCACCGCGGCCTACCTGATGGGCGGCACGACCGTCGGCCGGCTGAACGTGCTGGCCGGTGCCCGCCTGGAGCGCACCCGCTACGAGAACCGCGGCAACGAGCTGAGCGGCACCACCGTCCGGGCCGTGCGGCGCGGCCGGAGCTATGAGAACCTCCTCCCCGGCCTCCACCTGCGGTACGACCTCGACCGCCAGACCGTCGTCCGCGCCTCGTGGAGCAATTCCCTCGCGCGTCCCTCCTTCGACGACAGTGCCCTCCGCCGGACCGTGAACGATACGGCCCGCCGGGTGACCGAGGGCAATCCGCGCTTGCTCCCCCTGGAGTCCGTGAACTGGGACGCCTCCGTCGAGCGTTACCTGCCCTCGCTCGGCCTCGTCTCGGCCGCGGTCTTCCGGAAGAACATCTCGAACTTCACCTACCAGCGGGAACTGCCCGGTGGTGACGCCGGCACCGGCTACACCCTCACGACGTTCGTGAACGGCCCGAAGGGGCACATCGAGGGTCTCGAGCTCGCCTGGCAGCAGCAGTTCCGCTCGCTGCCCGCGCCCTTCAACGGGCTGGGCTTCATGGCCAACTACACCCGCAGCAACAGCGAGGCGACCTACCCGACCCGGCCCGGAGAGCGGATCGAGTTCATCGGCCAGTCCCGCGAGATCGGCAATGCCTCCCTCACCTTCGAACGCGGCGGCCTCTTCCTGCGCCTCGCGCTGAACTTCCGCTCGCCGCGCCTCCGCGAGGACGAGCCGCTGGGCGGCGACGCCTCCACGGATCGCTGGGTGGACGACCACCGCCAGCTGGATCTCTCCGCCAGCTACCGCCTGAGCCGGAACTGGGAGATCTACGCCGAGGCCCTCAACCTCACCGACGAGCCCTTCCGGGTTTACTTCGGCAAGACCTCCTCGCGCTTCGTGCAGTTCGAGGAGTACGGCGTCTCCGGCAACTTCGGCGTCCGTTGGCGCCTCTGAGTCGACCTGACCTCCCGGCCGGCCCGTTTGGGCCGGCCTTTTTTTTGGCCGTTAGGCGGGCGGCTCAGCGCCCCTCAACCAGCGCGTCCGCGACCTCGCGATCACTGCGGCAGCGCGGCATCTTGTTCTGCCCGCCCCATTTCCCACGCCGTTGGAGCCACCCGGCGAAGGTTCCGGGAGCAACCACTCTGACTTCCGGGGCCGCCAGCCCGCCGCCGCGCCGTTTCGCTTCGTAGTCCTCGTTGCGCCGCTGCAGTCCCGCGTCCAGCAGCGCGCCCAGCTGGTCAGGCGGCAATCCGGGCTGCGGGGCCGTCAGCTCAATGATCCATTCGTGGCGCCCCCGGCGCCCGGTGGCCGCGTCGGCGGCGAACTGCGGGGCGACGTGAAAGTTGGCCACCGCGAGGTTCATCCGGCCGCCGGCCTCCGCGAGGGTCTCCGTCAACTCGTGCTCGATCACGTGCTCCCCGAACGCGCTCAGCTGCAGCCGGGTGCGCCCCCGGTACACCAGCCGCGGGGGATCCACGGTGACGAACCGGATCACGTCGCCAATCACGTAGCGGCAAAGCCCCCCCGGCGTGGACATCACGAGGGCATAGTCGACCCCCGGACGCGCCTCCGCCAGCGGCAGGATCGCCCCCGCCAACTGATCCAGCCGGGCCTCGTCATACTGCGCCAACGGGAGGAACTCGTACTGGATGCCCGCCGCGGTGAGCAGCCGTAGGCCGTCGGCCGCCTCGCCCTCCTGGGCCGCGATGAATCCCTCTGAGGCGGGATAGACCTCGTGGAAGGCAACCCCCGGGCCCGCCACGTCGGCCAGTTGCCGCGCGAAGGGCCCGAGCGGAACCCCGCCGTGGACGATGCACTGCAGGCGCGGCCAGACCTCGCGGAGGGTATCCCGCCCGGTGACCGCCCGGACGCGCTCGGCCAGGATCAGCAGCCAACTGGGAATCCCGGCGATGAGGGTGAGATCGCGCGTCCGCGTCCGCTGCACGATGGCCTCCAGCTTGGCGGGCCAGTCCGCGATCAGGGCCACCTCGCGGCCGGGCTCATAGAGGTACCGTTCCGCCCACGCGGGCAGGTTGAGCGCCGTGATGCCGCTCAGATCGCCGCAGACGGCCCCGGCACCGCTTACCTCGGCCACCGGACTCAGCGCGGTGGATCCCCCGAGAAAGAGATGGCGTCCCCGGAAGATCCCGGGATGGCCTGCCCGGACAGCGTGGAGGAAAAGCGAGTCGAGCCCCGCGCGACGAAAGTGCTGCAGCAGCGCCGACGTGACCGGCAGATACTTGGTGCGCCCCGCCGTGGTGCCGGACGAGACGGCGAAATGACGACAGGTGCCCGGCCAGAGGATGTCGGCCTCGCCGCCCTTCATCCGATCGATCCAGGGCCGAAACTCCTCGTAGCGGCGGGGCGGGATGGCCAGCCAGTCCGCCTCCCGCATCTCCGGGTGGAGGCCGTGCTCGCGGCCGAAGACCGTGCGCGCCCAGCCCCGGCGCAGCTGGCGGACGGCGGCCCGTTGCCCGGCCTCCGCCTCGCCGGTCCGGGCCAGCCGGGTCCGCAGCCGGGCCGTCGCCATCCCAGCGCCGAAGGCCACCAGCCCCTGCACGAGGGAAGCGGCCCCCCCCTCCCCCCCCTGGCGGGCGGCGGTCGTCATGCGGCCAGCGGCAGGCGTTGCGCCCGGAGGCGGGCGTAAAAGGCCTGCAGGGAGGGCAGGAACTCGAAGACGTGGAAGATGAGCGAGGCGTGCTGCACCGGCGGCTGTCCGGGGGCAGCGCGTATCTCCCGGAGCACGCCCTGCGGGAAGTAGGCGCGGTGCGCTTGGCGGAAGGCGAACAGCGTCGGCGACGCCGCGTCCAGCATTCCCTCCTCGCGCTCGGCGAGGAGGACGAGGGCCGGGGCCGAAGTGAGGGGCAGGAGCCCGGCGGCAAAATAATCGGTGGGGGCCTGCATCGCCCGCAGGGCCTGAATCCTGGCCGTGGCCCCCTCGGCGGAGAGCCCGCGGATGGTGCCCAGCACGGCCTCGTGGAGCCGGCGCAACTCCTCCCCGGTCATCAGGCGCCGGAGGGCGGTGCGGTTCTGTGCCCCGGCCTCGAACATCCGCGCGAAGAGCACCCGCGCCCGCTCCACCGCCGCCTCCCCCGGGGACCGGTCCTGGGCGAGGAAGGGCTTCAGCGCACGCCCGATGAGAGAGCCCGGCTTGGCGGCACCCGGGGCCACGACGTCGGCCACGCAGGCGACGGGACTCACCAGCACGAGCCCGCCCAGAGACGGACTCACCCCTAGGGCGCGGGCGCGCCGGAGCCACTCCAGGACCAGGCCCGCGCCAAAACTGACCGCGAAGATGACCGGCCGCTCTCCGCGCGCCACCAGGTCCGCGACGAGGTCGTCCAGCTGGGCGAGGAGCAGCGGCAGGGAGAACCCCTGCACGGGATAGTGCACCGTGTAGACATCACCGGCGGAGAGCAGGAAGCGCCGCACGAGGAAGATCTGCTCCCCGGCATCCGGCACGAAACCGCCCAGCACGATCGTCGGGACCCGCCCCCGGCCGACCTCGCGCCGGATCTCGGCCCGGGGACCCTGCTCGGGACAGGCCTCCGCCGTGGGCTCCGCCGCCGGCCGGAACGGCCGTGCTCCGCCGGGACGCCGTCGCTCCTCCACGGTCCGAACCAAGGTGTGCAGCGACCGGAGCGGGGCGGCGTGCAGCAGAGAGTACCACGTCTGGGGCGGGGAAAAACGCGGGAGCGGCATTCCCCCCACCCACCCGTGATCCGCGGACACCCACAATCGGAAAGGCACGGCGACACCATTAAGTCACCGCTCCGCCACCGGCTTGTCACCGTGATGACGGCGAGGTTACGGCGTGGCTGGGTTCACGGCGGCCCAGAGATCGGCCCAGGCGTACAGGTGGAACGTGCGATCGTCGGACATCGCGGCGAAGAGTCCTCCCGGAAAACCAGGCAGCTCGACGGCGGTCACGTCGCAGCCGTCGGTCTCCCGCGTGGAGAGGCGGACGCTCCCGAGCAGCCGGTGCTCGTGGGGCCGCTCGGGCGGACCCTCGGCCGCGAACAGGCGGAAGGTCCACGCCTGCTGGTTGGAGACCACGAGGATCCCGCGGCCCGACGCCTCCCGGCGGATGGCGATGCCCTCGTGATCCCCGGCGAAACCCTCGCGCCCCAGCACCGCCAGCTCCGCGTCTGCCGCGGGCGCCTCCGGATCCGCCGCGTATTTGCGGACGCCAAATCCCTCGTCGCTGAAGTAGACCCAGCCCCGCTCCGCATCGACCGCGATCGCCTCGATCTCCTTGCGGCCACTGTAGCGACCAAAGGATCGCACTTTGGTGGCGCCCAGCACTCCCGGAGACAACTCCGCCAGCCGATATTGAAAAAGGTAACCTTCGGTTGGCCCTCCCTTGCCTCCGACCATGGCGAACGTGGCCCCATCGCGCGCGCGACGATATCCGGCGACGCCCATCGGGGCCCGCGCCGGATCGCCATCCATCACGGGAAGGCCGCCGTCATCAACGGGAACGAGGTCGGGCAGGCGGAACACCCTGAGCCGGCCGGCCTCGCGCTCGGTGACGAGCGCCACGTCAACCTCCGTCCCGCCCAGCCGCACGCCCCGCAGCACGTCCACGTTATTGGGGCGGGCAAGGGGCGCCACCCGGGCGATGATCCGTCCATCGAGGTCGAACGCGTAGAGTCCCCCCTCGCGGTGCTTGTCCGTCCCCAGCACGAGGCTGCGCGCGGGATCGGTCGGGTGGATCCAGATGGCCGGATCGTCCGCATCGTGCGGTACCGGAGCCGTCACGATCCTCGGTTTGACGGGCGGTCGGCCCGCCAGTGGATCCGGCGCCGGAGACCGGGAGCAGCCTACAAGGAGGAGGCCGCCCAGCAGGCTGCCGAGGAACACGAGGGCACGAGGCATCCACCTCCGCTATTCGAATCGTCGCCGCGGGCAAACGCCGGGCCCAACTCCCGGGAGGGGCGTCACTCAATCTTAACGCCCCGCGCCGCCCCGACGCTTGCCGCCCCTCTGGCGCGACCCACCCTCGCGCCGTGCCTTCCCGCAAGCCCTCCCCTCTGCCCGGCGCCTTGCGGGCTGAGGCCCGCACCCTTTTCACGCTGGCGGAAGCCGCGGCCGAAGGCGGCCTGCTGAACTCCCCGGATCTTGCCGCGCGCTGGCAGGCACTCGGACCGCGCTGCGCCGGCAGCCTCCCGCTCGAGGACGCCGCGGTGGACCTCTACGCTTTGCTCGACGAGGCGATGCGCAACGGCCCCATTCACCCCGCTTGGATCGAGGAGCGCTGGCGGGCCCTGGAGGCCCGCCTGAAATAGCCCACCAGGGGCTAAACAGGCCTCACCGGCTCCGCAGGCTGTCCGGCAGCGCCGGGATGCGCGCGACGACCACCTCGCGGGTGCGACGCACGATGCCGTAAATCGTCCGCTCCTCGGCCGGGTCCCACGCCCACGATTGCCCTTCGAACGGCACCTCGATCGTCGTCACGTACTCGAGGACGGACCCCATCCGCGGCAACCGGAGAACGTAGAGCTCCCGGGCGTCATGCCCGGTCACATACAACAGGCCATCCGGCCCCCAGCTTCCGCCGGAGCAACTGCTCTTCCCCCAGGTCGCCACCACCTGGGGAGGAAAGAGCCACGATTCGCGGATCTGCCAGTCCACATCGAACCGCGCGACGTGCGTCCAACGCTGGTCGCGCCCCGGCTCGAAGCCCTGATCGTTGTAGTGCGCAAAGCAGGCCCACCAGTCGCCCCCGCGGCGCTCCGCCCACGTGAGGGAACCGTGGCGCAGGCCGAGACTGAGGCTGCGGACCGGACGGAGCGTCGCCGGATCGAAGAACTCGACCGAGCTGGCCATCGGCACCTGGGGGAAATTGGAGTGCGCTAGGACCAATACTCCGTCCTGCACCAGGCCACCGTTGAGGTGCACCACCGGTCCGCCGCGCGGGCTAGTCCATTCCGCGACGCGTGCGCCGGTGCGTTTGTCGTACTTGCCGACCACGTAGTTGCCGATGCCGTAAAAGTGGCCCGCATCGACCGCCACCCCTTGGTTGGCGCCGCGGGCGGGCCAGCGCCGCACCTCGGTCGCGCGCAGCCCGTGACGGGTGAGCTCGGGGACCGGCGCGGTCGGCAGCGAGGCCAGCCACGCCCGTTCCTCCTCCACCGCGGGCGAGGAAGGGACGGCGGCCGGCAGGGCCGTCACCAGCAAAAGGAGCAGGACTGGGAGTCGACGCAGCATCATGGGGAAAGGGAGGCGAAAAGGGGGACCTGGGGGAACGAAAAAGGCCGGGCTCTGCCTCATCCCCCGGCATCAAGGTGGAACCGCAAGCGTTCAGCGAAGCGATCGAGGTCCGCCGCGGAGTTGAATAGATTGGGCGTCACGCGCAGGCCGCGAAATTCCGGATGCGCGATGGCGCGGACAAAGATGCCCTCTCGGACCCGCAAGGCCTCCGCGATCGACCGCGGGTCTTGCCCGCGGAGCTCGACGGTCGCAATGGCTCCCGCCCCCTCCTCCGCCGTGCGGGTCAACAGCCGGACTCGCGGATCCCCGGCACAGGCCTGGAGCCAGCGGTCGCGGAGCCAGCGCAGACGGGCCAGCTTGGCCTCGGGGCCGATGCGGCGCCAGAAGTCCAGCGCCGCCGGGATGGCCAGAAAGGGGGCCGCCGCAAAGGTACCCCAACCCTCAAACTTCCGGATGTCCTCACGCCGCGAGGCAAGAGCGGGAAAGAGCGGCCAAACCTCCCCAATCCAGCGGCGCCGCAGGGCCAGAAAGCCGGTGCCGTGGGGAGCGCCGAGCCACTTGTGCAGGGAGGTCGCGTAGCCGTCCGCACCGAACGTGTCGGGCTGCGCGGTGAGGTGCCCGAAGCCGTGCGCCCCGTCGATGAGCACCGCTACGCCGCGGGCCCGCATGGCGGCCGCAATGGCGGCGATCGGCAGGATCTGGCCGGTCAGGTTGATCATCTCGGAGACCAAGACCACCCGCGTCTCCGGCCGAAGGGCGGCGACGAAGGAGTCCACGACCGAAGCCGCGTCGCGGAGCGGCACGGGCAGGCGGATCCGGTCCACCTCGATCCCCTCCCGCGCGGCGCGCTGATCGAGGCCATCCTGGAACCGCCAGTAATCCTGCGTCGTGGTCAGCACCCGGTCACCGCGAACGAGGGGCCAACCCAGCAGCAGATTTTGCAGCCCCTCGGTGGTATTCCGCACGAGGGCGATCTCGTCCGGCGCAAAGCCGGAGGCCGCGGCCAACCGCCTCCGGACCTCCTCCAGCGCCGGGACCTGCACCCGCGCCAGTTCGGCCGGCGGGAGTCGCGTGGCGTCCGCCCACGCCCGCCGAAAGACCTCGTTCACGGCGAGGGGCACCGGCTGCACGCCGCCGCTCTCCAGGTTGAGCTGACCCGGGGTCGCCGCCCACTCCCGGGCTACCTCCGCCCAGTCCGACTCCTGCACCGGAGGGCGCGGCGCCGGGCCGGCCCGGCTGAGCCCGGGCGCCCCAGCGGCCAGAGCGCCGGCGAGGAACGCGCGGCGGGAACAGGGCATACCGCGGTCAGAAGCCCTGATTCAGGCGCACATACCAGCGCCCCCCATCGGCGTCGTAAGGCGAATTCCGGGAGTAGAGCAGCCCGTTGGCGGCATTGAACAGCGCCTTGTCCGGATAGCGGTCCAGCACGTTCTCCGCCCCGACCACGAGACTCGCCCGATGGGGGAGCTTCACGGTGGCGGACAGGTCGAGCAGCGTCTGCGCGCCGAACTCCTGCACGATCGTGGAATTCGACTGGGCGTCGATCCACGGGCCGAAGTGGCGCACTCGGACCTGCCCCGACCACCGGGCATGCTCGATCGCCACGACCAGGTTGCCGCCGCGGCCCGGGATGCGGCGCTCAAGGTTGAGCCGCCCGTCGCGCGAGATGATCCGCGGGTCGAACCGCACCGCGGTGGTCTGGTTGCGGTTGAAGGCCGCCGTGGCCGTCAGGCGCAGCCCCGGCTCCAGCCGCCAGCTCCGGGTAAGCGCCAGATCCAGACCCTCAGTCCGCGTGTCGAAGGCATTGGTGAGGAAATTCACCAGGTTAAGGTTCGCCGCATCGGTCACCCCCGTGGCGACCAACTGCGCCCTTTGCGCCGCGGTGAGCGTGAAACCCTGGGAGATGTTGAGGCGGTCCCGCACGTCGATGCGGTAGACGTCCGCGGTGAAGACCAATCCGACGAGCGACCACACCAGCCCCGCCGAGCCCTGCCGGGACCTTTCGGGCGTGAGCGGCTTGGCGCCGAGGAACTGGGCCACGGGGTTGGAAACCGCGATCTGGCCGGAGGTGAACAACGTGGAGGTCCCGGGCAGAAGGCCCTGACTGGTCCGCGTGTAATTGGACAGGCCCGGCGTGGGCGCGTGGAAGCCCGTGCTCACGGTGCCCCGGAAGGCGAGCCCGGTGATCGGCTCCAGGCGCGCCGACAATTTGCCGTCGAGGGTGGAACCGAAATCGGCGAAGCGCTCCGCACGGGTGGCCGCTCCGAGCGAAAGCGCGCGGAGGGGCCTCAGCTCCAGATCGGCGTACGCGGCGTGACTGTCACGCGCGGCGTCCACCACCTGGATCGGGCTCCAGCCGGGAAACCCGTTGGCGCCGACCGGGAGATCCCCCAGGGGCCCGACATCCCACGAGAAGCGGTCCCCCGCCCGGATGCGGAATTCCTCCCGGCGGGTCTCCACGCCGAGCGCGAGGGTCGTCGGCGCGGCAAGTTCCCAGGCGCGCGGCTGATAGACCACGTCGACATTGAGGTTGCGCTCGCGCTGACGGAGCCCGCCGGCGTCGAACTCGCGGGGCGAGAGGGCGCCGAACGAGGCGTTCACGGTGTTGCGCAGGAAGTAGTCCAAGCGATTGCGGCCGACGCCGGCCGCGACGTCCCAGCGCCACTCGGAGCCCGCGGTGCCACGCACGCCCGTCACGACGGACCAGTCGAGGTCCCGCGTGCCGAAGTAGGGCGTGAAGCCACCGGGGAAGGAGTCCAGCAGCGCGTAGCCGGGCTGCAGCGACGCCGGTGCGTTCTGGAAGGCCGAGCGCCGGAACGCCGCATTCGTGTCCGGATTGCGCCAATTGAAGTCGTCCAGGCCATCGCTGAACCCGAGCAACACGTGCCCGTAGGCGGTGACCCCGGGCGCGACCTCCTGGCGGGTGTTCACGGCCAGCCGCTGGGCCCGCCGGTCCGGCTGACCCCAACGCTGCACGGGATCCGGCACCAGCCGGGCCCGCTCCGGATGGGCGCGCACGTAGGCCAGCGCATCGGCGCGCTGCACCGAGCGGGAAGTGCGTTCCGCGTTCGACGCCTCGTAGCCGAACGAAACCACCCCATTCCGCCCCACGGGAAACCCGTAATGCAGCCCGGCCTGGCGGTTCAGCCCGTCGCCCCCGAAGTACTGCGCGACCTGGCCATAGCCCTCGAAGCCGAGGTTGTCCTTCAGGACGAGGTTGATCACCCCGGCGATGGCGTCGGAACCGTACTGCGCGGAGGCGCCGTCCCGCAGCACCTCGACGCGTTGCAGCAGGAACGAGGGGATCTGACCCAGATCCGCCGCCTGGTAGCCCGAGGGACTGATGAACGCGGAGCGGTGCCGCCGGCGCCCGTTGACCAGGACCAAGGTCTGGTCCGGGGAAAGACCCCGCAGCCGCGCCGGACGCACGAACGCGAGCCCTTCCCCGATCGTCAGGCGCTGCACGTTGAAGGAGGGGACCGCCTGCGTCAGGACGTCGGTGAGCTCGGAGGAGACCGAACTGCGGATCACGGCCGAGGGCACCACCTCGATCGGCGCCAGGGAGTCCGTGACGGAGCGACCGAGCTGACGCGTGCCGGTGACCACCATCGAGGCGAGCCGCTCGGGTTCACCTGCCGGCGCCGCCCCCGGCAGGGACGGGACCGCGAGCAGGAGCGCGAGCAGCGAGGCGGGACGAAAGGGCGTCCCCGGGAAGGCGAAGGTGTTCATCGGAGAGTCCTTAGGGCAGCTCGTAAACCTCAACCAGGACGAGGCCGCCGGCACCGGTCGCGGCGGAAGCCGTGACCGTGTAGGCGCCGGGATCCAGCTGGGCGATCACCGCCGCGTCGCGGCCACCCTCGGTGAGCGGGAAGGCTCCCGCGCGCGAGGCGGCCACCCGCACCACCGTCGCATCCGCTTCCGCCCAATTGTCGTTCAGGGCGATCCGCCGGCCGGCCGCGTCGTGCACCGCGAGCTGGGGATCGGCGAGCAGACCCGCCACGCCGTAGGCGGCGAGCGAGGGGCCCACCGCGCGGATCAGCACGGGCCGCGGCCGCGCGCCGGTGACAACGAAGCCGTGGATGTGCGCGGCCTCGCCGGCGCCCGCCATGCCCCGGCTCGAGGAATTCGCGAGGCGCGTGGGAAGCGAGAGGCGGTAGACCAGCACCATGTTGTCATTGTCAAAGCGCTCCGCGTAGGTGCCGCCGTCCTGGAAGCCCGCGGTAGTGATGAAATCATTGTCATTGCCGACGAAGAGGAACCAATCGTCGGGCGCCGCCGGATCGAGGGCGGGCACCAGGGCGAGCGCCTCCCACTTCTCGGAGAGGGTATTGGCATTATCTACGGGGCCGTTGTTCAGGCCGAAGCGCGCCAGCTGCGCCGCGTCGTTCAAGTCGACCAGCGGGGTTGAGCTCGCAGGCACGATGCCCGCCACGAGGTTGCCGCCGGGAGCCACCGGCGTGCCGGCGGTCTCGTACGCCGTGCCGAGCAGGTTCGTCGCCCCGCGCAGATCATATACCAGGATGGAGCGGTACGCGGAGACGGGATTCGGCAGCCCCCGACCGTTGCCGTCGCGCGCCAGCACCAGAATCTGCTGGTTGTTCAGCGCGAGGATTTCGCTCTGCGCGGCCACCCGCGTCGCGGTCCCCACCGTGAAGGTCGGCAGCGCGAGCACGTAATGGCCGGTCAGGCGGGGCTCCGCGCCCGTAACGTCATAGGCTAGCAGGCGCGTGTGGCGGCGCGGGCCGGTGGCACCGGTGCCGCCATCCTGGCGGGCGGCCGACTGCAGGAGGGTGAAGAGCGTCTTGCCGTCCGGCGAAAGCGCGAGGCCCTCCAGCCCCTGGTTGTTCTGCCGTCCGGTGACCGGGTCGGCGGGGGACGGGGCCGGCTGGCCCGCTCCGGGATTGTTGGAAGCGAAGGAATCCGCGCCCCCGCGCTTGGGAATCAGCGCTTCGGGCGGGCGCAACGCGGAGAGCAGGCGCCCCTCGGCGCTGAAGCGGAAGACGTAGGGGCCGTACTCGTCGCTGACCCAGACGGAACCGTCGGCGTTCACCACGATGCCCTCGGCGTCGAGCGAAAGCCGGCCGTTGAAGGCCTGCGGGAGGGCGGGGAAGCCGGGCCGGGTGCCCGTGCCAGCGCTCACCGGATCGAGGGAGGTGAAGGGGCGACCATCCGCCTCCGCGAAACGGACGGAATCCACGAGCTCGAGCAGCACCTGGTCCTGCGTGGCGGCGCCAGCCGAGGCGGGCCGGAACGTGACCGCCAGACGGTTGTAACGCGGAATGTAGTTCGTCGTGCCCGCGCCGTTATAACCACGGTCGGGCTGGCCGTAGAGGATTCCGCGGTAGGAGCCATCGCGCTCCCGCCGCCAAGTGCCGGGCTGAAACGCAAAGGCGGAAAACGAGCCGAACGTCTCGCCGAAGCGGTCGCGTTGGGCCGCCGGGATCCGGCCGACCCCGACGAGGCCGTGGTTAACGAAGACCTGGCCGCCGAGGACAGCAACCCGGGCGGGCTCAGCCGCCACGGCCGGAAGGCTGGCAGAGAACAGGGCGAAGATGAGGGGGAGTTGACGCATCGCGGGAGACCATGGAGGAGCCGGGTTACGAACCCGCGGCGGCCGCGTCACAATCAACCGAACTCCCGGCGCCGAAATTCACGGGGTTGTCACGCCCGCGGATTGCCCGCGCCACGCCGACCGGCCTCGCTCCCGCCGCCGGCTCCCCACCCGGCTTCACCCATGACCTCCGCACACGGCATCCGCCGCTGGGCGCTGCTCGCCTTCGGCGCGGCGCTCGCGGGCTCGACCGCCCGCGCCACCACCGAAATCGCCCGCGGCCTCGACTGCTACCAGTCCGGGCGCTACGCCGAAGCCCGGCGCCTCCTCCGGGCCGCCGAAACCGGCCGACCGGCGGACGTGGACCTGGAATTTCACCTCGGCCGACTCGCACTCTGGTTCGACGATGCCGGCGAGGCGCTCGCTCGGCTGGAGCGCGCCGTCGCCGCCGAGCCCGGCGACGCCCGGCTGCACAATGCCTTGGGCGACGCCTACGGGCTGGCGGCGACGACCGCGCCCCTCTGGCGCAAGCCGGGACTGGCCCGGCGATGCCTCGCCGCCTACGAGCGCGCGGCGAACTTGCAGCCCCGGCATCCGGCCTACCGCTGGAGCCTCCTCGGCTTCCATGCCCTTGCACCCCGCCTGGTCGGCGGCGAACGCGCGGAAGCCCTGCGCCAGGCGGAGGCGCTGGCCGGGCTAGATGAGATGGAAGGCCGCATCGCGCGCGCCACCCTCGCGCTCCTGGAAAAAAACCCCGAGCCAGCCTTCGCGGAATTCGAAGCCGTGCTGCGGGAGCGCCCGGACGACCCGTCGGCGCTCTACCACTTCGGCCGCTGCGCCGACCTCGCCCGCACCCGTCAGCGCGAGGGGATCGCGGCCCTGGAGCGTTGCCTCCAATTGCCGCCGCCGCCGGATGCCGACGCCTCGACGCTCGCGCTCGTCCACCACCGGCTGGGCAACCTCTGGGAGCAGGTCGGGGACCCGGCCCGCGCCGCCGCCGCCCATGCGGCCGCGACCCGGGCCCAGCCCGATTTCAACCTGGCGAAGCTGCAACTCCGCCGGTGAGCCGCGCGGTCAGAAACGCCGCGCGAACTCGAGGGTCCAGGTGCGACCGGGCAGCAGCGCCTGATTGACCGAGGCGTCGTAGCTGAAGCCCTCGGAGGTCGCGAGGGGAGGCTCCACGTCCGTCAGGTTGACCACGCCCACCCGGATCTGCACCCCGCGGAGCACCGCGGGAGCGCCCGCGCCCAGGCGGCGGCTGACCAGCAGGTTGAAGCTGAGCGTCGGGTCGATCACGCGGCGGTAAACGGTCTGCCCGGCGTTGAAGAACGGCTCGATGTACCCGGGGCGCCCGAGCGCCTCGTACACGGTGGCGGTGGTCGTCGCGCCGGCATCGTGCGTCCGGCCGACGTAGTAGGCCCCGAAGGAGCCCGCCCAATCCCCGCGGCGCCACGCGACGTTGGTCGTCCCGCGCCAGCGGGCGGCGCCGCCGGCGTAGAGGCCGTTGGTGGTGGTCGGCGGCAGATTGGCCGGGGCCAGCGTGGACTCGGACTTCGCGAGGTAGGACCAGTCGGAGTTGAGGGTGACTTGCCCGAAGGGCAGCCGCGGCACGACGTAGTTCACACCGAGGTCCCAGCCCGCGTGCGCACTGGAGGAGAGGTTCAGGAAGGGCCGATTCAGCGAGAAGACGCGTCCCGCGGCCGCCTGCGGATTACCGGGGTTGGCCGCGTTGTAGGCGGCGAAGGCGGCGCGATCCTCCGGCGTGAGGGCGAAGCGGACGACATCGGGATCGCCCTTGTAGGCCGGGGTGCCGCTCCCGAGATCGATCGCCGCGGCCGGCACGCCCGCGGCGAGCTGGGCGCGCGTGTAGGCGCGGAGCAAGCCGGTGTCGCTGTCGCGGATCTGCGCCGCGCTGCGCTGGCCGAGCAGGTTCGTCCGGCGGATGTCCCAGTGGTCGGCGGTGACGCTGAGGCCCGGGAACGCCGGGATGTCGAGCACGACGCCCCAGGTGCGGCCCTCGGACTCCTGCGCCTTCAGCCGCGGATTGCCGCCGAAATAGGTCCGCTGCACGTAGGGGCCCTCGTTGAGGAGCGGATTGCGGTACGTGTCGACGTCACCGGCACCGGCGGAGATGGACCAGCGCGGGCTGGTGAAGAGGGCCGCGAGGCTCGGCGCCATGAAGCCTTCGTTGTAGGAGGCCCGGAGCATCAGCGCGGGCAGGGGGCGCCAGTTGACGCCCACCTTCGGCTTGGTGGTCTGGCCGAAGTCGCTGTAACGCTCGTGCCGCGCGGACGCGGTGAGCTCGAGCGACTGGACGAGCGGGAGGGGCCGCGCGCGCTCCACGAGCGGCACGATGACCTCGCCGAAGAAGCTGCTGATCCGCCGGTCGCCCCTCACGTCGGGCCGGGGCGGGTGCAGGAGGAAGTCGTTGTTCGTGGGATCGAGGCCCGAACCCTCGGGATTCTCGCCGCTGAACGGGGGCCGCAGGTCCTTCAGGTCCTCGGCGCGATACTCGGCCCCGAAGGCCGCCATCACCTCAGCGCCGCGGAGGCGGAACAGGCGGCCGGTGGCCCGGAGATCGCCGCTGGCGATGGAACTCCACGCCTCACGCGCGTAGATCTCGGAGAACGAATCGACGACGGACGCGGGATTGACGTAGGGCCGGTCGGCGACGACGGAGTTGCCCTGCACGCGGAAGGTGTAGCCGAAGGGATTATAGGCCGAGGCGTCGGTGCGCTGCAGGGCCGCCTGCAGGCGGCTCTCCCGCACATCCGGGAAGGCCTCGTCCACGCCCGCGACCTCGTTGAAGAAGCCCGAACCCTCCCACGACCAGGTGCCGCCCAGGCGCCCCCGCAGGCCGGCGGCCAAGCGCACCACATCCGCGCGCGTGTTCACGGTCTCGGCGGCCAGGCCGGCGAGCGTCATCGCGGTGAAGCTGACGGTGCGCGGGGCACCGGTGAGCCGCGCCGAACCGTCGGCATTCGCCGCGCCCGTGGGGTGGTAGAAGCGGGAGCCGTACGGGTTGTAGGGGTTGTCCACCGCCATCACCGCGAGCTGGTCCGACGTCGGAGCATTCAGCGCCAGGGGCTGCCGGCGCATCGTCGACCGCGACTTATAATAGGAGAGGTCCGCGAAGGCGGTCAGTCCGGGCAAGACGTCGAACTCCGCGGAGACGAAAGCGTTGCCGCGCCGCACGCGGGGGGCGGCCATGCCAAACTGGTTGAGGTCGAGGAAGAAGTCGCCGTCCGTCACGCGACTCGGGGCCGCCGTCGTCAGCACCGGGGTGCCGTTGACCGGGCGGAAGTAATTGGCCGCGGTGGCGGTGCCCACGCGGAAGGTCGGCCAGTAGCCGCGGGCGGAACGCGCGTCAAAGGGGCCGCCCGGGAGGTTGAAGGGAGGCTCCGCGCGGGCGGAACTGTCCGCGCTGCGGCTGAAGTCACGCTCCGTGAGGAAAATCGCGTCCCGGTAGAGGCTCTCCACCGTGGCAAACAGTCGCCCGCGGCCCCCGGCCAGCGGCGAGCCGAAGGTGAGTGTGGCCTGCACGCTCTCCCCGCCCCCGGCTTCCGGCAGCCCGAACCGCAGGGTCGTCTCGGCCCCCTGGTAATCGCGGCGGAGCACGTAGTTGATCACGCCGCCCACGGCATCCGAGCCGTAGATCGACGACGCGCCATCCCGCAGCACCTCGATGCGCTCGACCCCGCGGGTCGGCAGCTGGTTCACGTTCACCGCTTGGGAGAGCCCGGCGGTCATCGGGTTGATCGCCATGCGGCGGCCGTTCACCAAAATCAGCGTCGCCGTGGCGCCGAGGTTGCGCAGGTTGAGATTCGCGTTGTCGCCGCGGGCCCCCGACGAGCCGAGCCGCGTCTCGTTTTCCGGCAGATTCACCACGGAAGGGAGCGAGGTCAGCAGGTCGACGGGCAGGAGGGCGCCGCGGACTTCCATCGCGGCCTGGTCGATCACACTGACCGGAACGGAGCGCTCGGAGTCGACGCGCTGGATATTGGAGCCGGTGACCAGCACGCGCTGGAGTTGCACGGGATCGGCCTCACGGGCCGCCGGGGCGGGCGTCGCCGCGGGCAGCGCGGTGGCGGAGAGCAGGAGGAGCGCGACCGCGGGGAGCGGGCGCGGACGGAGCGAAGGAAGCAAGGACATGCGCCTGCGTTGATCGCGTCCCGAACGGCGCCGGCAAACCTCAACCGGCGCCGTGACCCATTCTTAAGGGGAGCGTAACCCCGCTGTAACGGGGGCCGCTCCAGGACCGGCCGCCCCACCCCTGGGGCGGCCGGCATTATGACACCTGACCCTGGAACAAACCACTGACGGAAGGCAGCAACAGCGGCGCGGCGGGACCCGGCAAATCGAATTCGGCCCCGACACCGCATCTTCACGGCCACGTGACCGCTTCGCCACACAGGGTGGCCGGATGTGGCGGACACGTGAATTTCGCGGAAGGCGCAGCGTGCCCGAGCTCCGGGTTAACTCAACCGTAACCGCGGCGACGCGGAAATGCCTTTCGGGCCGGGCAGGGTCCTCGCCGCCCTATGCCCAACCATCCCATCGCACCCCGCGGCCTCCTCCGCGGCTTCACCCGTGCCCTGCGGCTCTGTGCCGCCCTCCTGCTGCCCGCCCTCGCCTCCGCTCAGGACACCGCCGCCGTCGCCGGCCGCGTCGCCGACTCCCGTACCGGCTACTCCCTCCAAGGTGCCGTGATCCGCGTCGACGGTTCCTCCGCCGTGGCGTACACCGACGCCAATGGCCGGTTCCGTCTCGCGGGCCTGCCGGCCGGTAACCGCGCGCTGGAGGTCGAATACGTCGGCCTCGATCCGCTGCGGCGCAGCGTCGCCCTCACCGCCGGCACCACGGTGGAAGTCGAACTCCGGCTCGAGAGCCGCACCCTCCAGCTGGAGGCCTTCACCGTCGCCGAATCCGTGCGCGGCCAAGCCCTCGCCATCAACCAGCAGAAGACCGCCAGCGGACTGGTGAACATCGTCTCGGAGGAGACCTTCAGCACCAATCTGGGCGGCAACCTCGGCTTCACGCTCCAGCAACTGCCCGGCCTCAGCGTCAATGAGGGCGAGGACGGCGAGCCCTCCGGCGTCAACATCCGCGGCCTCGAGGCCAAGTACAATTCCGTGCAGGTGGATGGCAACCGCATGCCTACCTCCGGCAACTCGCGCGCCTTCCCCGTCGGCCAGCTCAACGCGGACGCGGTGGCCAACATCGAGGTGATCAAGGCGGCGACGCCGGACCGCGACGGCGACGCCCTCGGCGGCATCATCAACGTGATCTCGCGCTCCGCCTTCCAGCGCGAGGGGCGGGCGGTCGAGCTGAACGTCGGCGGGCTCTATTACGACATGCGTCGTTCGTGGAGCGGCAACGCTTCCCTCAATTACCTCGACCTCCTCGACGTCGGCGGCGAGCGGAAGAACCTCGGCGTCGGCCTCAACCTGGCCTGGTCCGAGACCTCGCGCGACTACGACAACCTCGACAAGGACTACGCGGTGCTGCAGCCGCAGTTCGAGCCGGCGCTCCGGCTCACCAGCCCGCTCTATTTCCATACCAACGCCGCCCCCCAGACGAACTACCGTGACTCCGCCGCGCTGAGCGCGAACCTCTCGCTGGACTACCGCGTCGGCCCCGCGACCACGGTCTACTTCCGCCCCTTCTACCGCCAGCAGGAGACCGACTCCGAGAAGCCCCGCGCCCGCTACTACGTGAACGCGAATCACAACTTCAACTCGGCCACGGGCACGAAGAGCATCGCCGAGGCCTCCTACAACACCGGCCGGAGCCTTTCCACCGTGCTCACGGAACTGCGCTACCAGAACGACTTCAGCGTGGTGGATAACGACGTGTACGGCGCCTCCCTCGGCGGCCAGCACCAGATGGGCGCCACGACCGTGACGCTCGATCTCTTCCGCTCGAACAACGAGTCCAACCGCGACCGTTCCCTCGCGTACGTGATCCGCAACCAGGGCTACCAGTTCGGCTACGACCAGACCATCCGCTGGAAGCCGGTCTACACCATCCTGAACGGCAAGGATCCCTACGACGTCACCTCCATCAATCGCGGCGACCTCACCTATTCCCCCCGGGATGCCGCGGAGAAGGCCTCCAGCCTGCGCCTGGACGTCGAGCGCAAGTTTACCGGCGATGGCCTCGCTGGCGCATTCAAGTTCGGCGGCAAGTTCCGCTCCAACGTCAAGGAGCAGGACCAGGCCTCGGTCGTGTACGTGACGGGGACCAACGCCGCGGGCTTCCCCTACGCGAGCATCCTGCAGCGGACGGACTACAAGGTCTTCGGCGCCCTGCCGATCTACCAGTACCCCGACCTCGGCAAGCTGGATGACCTCCGCCGCACCCGTCCGGAGCTCTTCGCCCTGCAGACCGCGTCGGCTCTCCAGAATGACGTGATCAACGACTACCGCGCGCAGGAGGACACTTCCGCCGCCTACGCGATGGGCACGCTGCGCTTCGGCCGGACCACGCTCATCACCGGCGTGCGGATGGAGCACAACACGTTCGAGTCCCTCACCTACCGCTACAACAGCAACGCCCCGGCCGTGCCTACGCCGGTCAAGGCCAAGCGCGATTACACGATGTGGCTCCCCGGCCTGCACCTGCGCCACGAGCTGGCGAAGAACCTGATCCTGCGCGAGAGCTACAACCGCAGCTACAGCCGGCCCGACGTCAATTCCCTCGTCGCCGGCCTGAACCTCAACGCGGAAACCGGCAACATCTCCGGCGGCAATCCCAACCTGCAGCCCTCGACCGCCGACAACTTCGACGTGCAGCTGGAGTACTACACCCCGAAGGGCGGCCTCTACTCCGCCGGCGTCTTCTACAAGAAGATGAAGGGCTTCTATTACGACTCGACCCTGCGCTTCACCAACACCGACGCCAACGGCTACCCGATCGCGGACCCCAATGGCGCGCGCCTCTACACCACCCAGGACAACGCCCTCGGGGCGACCAACTACGGCCTCGAGCTCATCGCCCGCCAGCGCCTGCTCTTCCTGCCGGCCCCGCTGAACGGCCTCGGCGTGTCGCTCTCGGCCACCCTGACCAAGAGCGACGGGAAGTACCCCGGCCGCCTTGAGGAGAAGCTCCCGACCTACGGGTTCAGCGACCGCATCTACAACGCGGCGCTGGAGTATTCCGGCGGCGGCTTCCGGGCCCGGCTGTCCTACACCTACCGGTCCGACTTCCTCGAGGGCCTCGACGCGAACAACTTCTTCGACGACTACTTCGGCGCCTACGAGTCCCTCAACTGGGAATCGAGCTACCAGCTCAACCGCCAGACCCGGCTCTTCTTCAACGTGAACAACCTGACCGACGAGCCCCAGATCTCGTATCAGGGCGTGGGCCGGCCGGATAACCCGGAGGACTACACGACGTACTCCTGGCGGGCGACGACGGGCGTTTCCTATCGCTTCTGAGGCGCCACGCGCGATTCCCCGCTCCCTCACCCCGAAGCCGCCGGCCCCCCGGCGGCTTTTTTGCGTCCGGCGCCGCGCGTCCCGGACCGGTATTGCCGCGACGTCACCGGCACGTCGCCCCTCCGTAACCGCAGCCGAGTACGCTCATCCGGAGCGCGCTCCTCGCCGCGAAATCGTAACCTCCACCCGCTTGCTTCCCGATTCGGCGTCCCACCAATTCAACCTGCCCTTCCCCGTCCGTCCCCTCCCCTCCCCGCGATGAAATTCCTGCCCGCCCTCGCCCTCTGCTCGGCCCTCGCCGTCGTCTCCACCGGCGCCCAGACCGCTCCGACCCCCGCCGCCTTCCCGGAAAAGGAGACGCACGCCCCGCGTCCGCTCCCGGATCGCATCGTGCTGACCTGGAGCGGCGACCCCGCGACCACTCAAGCGGTGACTTGGCGCACCGATCTCTCCGTGACCCGGGCAACCGCCGAGGTGACGCGCGCGCTGGATTCCGGGAAGGAGCTCAAGGGGACTCCGGTGCCGGTGCGCTCCGCCCGCTACGAGTCCAGCCTCGGCTCCGCCCTCGCGCACGCGGCGGAATTCACCGGCCTCACCCCGGGCACGCTGTACGCGTACCGCGTGGGCGACGGGGTCAATTGGAGCGAATGGTTCCACTTCCGCACCGCCGCCGCGGGACCCGCGCGCTTCACGTTCATCTATTTCGGGGATGCGCAGAACGACATCCGCACGCACTGGTCGCGGGTCTTCCGCGAGGCCTTCCAGGAGGCGCCGCGGGCCGCGTTCACGCTGCACGCGGGCGACCTGATCAACAACGCCCACAACGACGCCCAGTGGGGCGAGTGGCTCGGAGCTCCCGGCTGGGTCAACGCCACCATCCCGGTCGTTCCGACCCCGGGCAACCACGAGTACGGGAAGCTCGACGAGAAGGACGCGGCGGCCCCGCGGATCCTCAGCCGCAACTGGCGCCCGCACTTCACCCTCCCCGAGAACGGGCCCCGCGACCAGCCCGCGCTGGCCGAGACCGTGTATTACTTCGACTATCAGGGCGCGCGCATCATCTCGCTCAATTCCAATGACCTCCCGGCCGAGCAGGTGCCCTGGCTGCGCGAGGTGCTGCGGAACAACCCGCAGCGCTGGACCGTGATCACCTTCCACCACCCGATCTTCTCGCCGGCCCGGAACCGCGACAACGCGAAGCTCCGGGAGCTCTGGAAGCCCGTCTTTGATGAGTTCAAGGTGGACTTGGTCCTCACCGGCCACGACCACACCTATGCCCGCAGCGGCGACGTCACCCGGAAGGCTCATGCGGCGGAGGTCAACTTGCCCAAGGGCTACAACCAGGCCTACGACCCGGCGATCGGCACCGTGTACGTGGTCTCGGTGAGCGGGCCCAAAATGTACGATCTTTCCCCGGGCGACGCGTGGGCGGTGCGGTTCGCCGAAGACACCCAGTTGTTCCAGCTGATCACGGTGGATGGCGACGAGCTCCGCTATGAGGCCCGCACCGCCACCAACCGCCTCTACGACGCGTTCACCCTGCGAAAGCGGACCGGCCAGCCGAACGTGCTGGAAGAGGCGCTCCCGCGGGAGCACCGCCGCGCGCCGAAGCAGCCCTGAGGCCGCCTCCCGCTCAAGGCGCGGCCGCCGCGGTCCGCGCCTGCGCGAGGGTCATGAAGTGGCGTTGCGCCTGGAAGGGCGCCGCGCCTTCCGCCGGGACCAGCGACGCGTACGTCCCATCCGACCGCAGACCCGCGGCGTCGACCGTGTCGCGCAACTCGGAGGCCAGGATCTCGTCGAGGATCCGGTGGCGCAGGACCGGATCCTCCACGGGGAAGACCGCCTCCACGCGCCGGAAGAAGTTCCGGGGCATCCAGTCCGCGCTCCCGGCGTACACCGCCGGATTTCCGCCCTGGCCGAACACGAAGATCCGCGCGTGCTCGAGGAACCGGCCCACGAGGTTGCGCAGCCGGATGTTCTCGCTGAGCCCCTTCACCCCCGGCACGAGGCAGCAGGTGGAACGGACGATGAGGTCGATCTCCACGCCGGCCTGCGACGCCGCGTAAAGCGCCTCGATGGCGTGCGGGTCCACCAGCTTGTTCATCTTGGCGATGATGCGTCCCGGCCGACCCGCCCGGGCGTGGGCCGTCTCCGCGGCGATCAGCTCGAGGATCCGCGCGTGAAGGTTGAACGGGGCCACCAGCAGATGGCGGAACTCAGGGGCGCGGCCGAGGCCGGTGAGCGAATTGAAGAGCTGGGCCACCTCGGCGGTGAGCGTCTCCCGCGCCGTCAGCAGGCTCAGGTCGGTGTAGAGCCGCGCCGTGCGCGGATTGTAGTTGCCGGTGCCGAGGTGCGCGTAGCGCCGCAGCACTCCGCTCTCCCGTCGGATCACGAGGCAGCACTTGCAGTGCGTCTTGTGGCCGACCACCCCGTAGACAACGTGCACGCCCGCTTCTTCCAGCTCGCGGGCCCACTTGATGTTGTTGGCCTCGTCGAAGCGGGCCATCAGCTCGACCAGGGCGGTCACTTGCTTGCCCGCCAGTGAGGCCTCGATCAGGGCCTCGATGATCGGCGAGTCGCCGCTGGTGCGGTAGAGGGTCTGCTTGATCGCGAGCACCTCAGGGTCTCGCGCCGCCTCCTGGACGAAGGTCACCACGGGGGCGAAGCTGTCGTAGGGATGGTGCAGCAGGAGGTCGCGCTCGCGGACGGCATCGAAGACCGGGCGGCCCCCGGCGAGGGCCGCGCAGTCGGCGCCGGTGAAGGGCGGGTACTTGAGGTCCGGCCGGTCGACGAGGTCGTGCAGCGCCATCAGGCGCAGGAAATTGAGCGGGGCGGGCTGCGCGTAGACCGCGTCCTCCGGCAGGCCGAGGTGGCGCACCAGCTCCGCGAGGGCCCAGGGATCGACGCCGTGCTCGACCTCGAGCCGCACCGCGGCGCCGCGGCGGAGGTTGCGCAGCTCGTCCTCGATCTTCTTGAGCAGGTTCTCCGCCTCCTCCTCGTCGATGTAGAGGTCGCTGTTGCGGGTGACGCGGAACGCGTGGGCCCCGAGGACGCAGTAGCCTGGAAACAGCTCCCCCACGCACAGCTTGAGGATCTCGCTGAGGAACAGGAACCGGTCCGGGCCGGGCTCGCCGGGGCAGAGACGCAGGATGCGCGGCAGGCTGCGGGGGACGGGCACGATGCTGAGCACGGGCTCCGCGGCGGGATCCTCCTCCTGGCGCAGCAGAACCAGGAGGCTCAGCGTCTTGTTGCCGAGCAGCGGAAAGGGGTGCGCCTGATCCACCGCCAAGGGGGTGAGGACGGGCTGCACCTGCTCGCTGAAATGACGCCGGACCCAGGCGAGCTCCGCGGCGTCCAGCTCCTGGGCGGGACGGAAGACGAGCCGCTCGCGCGCCAGGAGTGGCACCAGCTCTTCCTGCCAGCACCGATGCTGCGCGTCCACCATCGCGCCAACCTCGACCCGCACCCGCCGGAGTTGCTCGCGCGGCGTGAGCCCGTCCAGGCTGAGCGGAGCCACCTCGGAATCCGCCTGCTGCCGCAACCCGGCGACGCGGATCTCGAAGAACTCGTCGAGATTCGAACTGGCGATCGCGAGGAACTTGACCCGCTCAAGCAGGGGATTGGCCTCGTTTCGCGCCTGATCGAGGACTCGCTGGTTGAAGGCGAGCCAGCTCTGCTCGCGGTTGCCGAAGCGGGCGGGGTCGCCAGCCGGCAAGGCGGGCTCAGTACGAACCGGATGACGGAGGCGGGAGGCGGACTTGCGGGCAGGGCTCACTGGGAAAGGGTAACCGGGGGTGGGCAGCCGGAACGAGGCCGAAACCGGCCGTAACGCAATTGTCACCCGCGCCGAGCCCCGGGGATCAGACCTCGGCCAGTTCCGCGCCCGGCTCGATCGCATCCGGGGCCGGCAGCGGAAACCGGCGGACGAAGGACGCGAAATCCACCAGCTCGAAACGCCCGTCCCAGTGCTCGACGATCGCGGTCAGCGACTCCACCCAGTCCCCGGAGTTGAGGTAGTGGATGTCGCCGATGCGCTTGTCCGCGGCCGTGTGGATGTGGCCGCACATCACGCCCTGGCAGCCCTTTTCGCGCGCGAGCTGGGCGATGTGCTGCTCGAAATTGGAGATGTGGTTCACCGCCTCCTTCACCCGCGCCTTGATGGCCTTGCTCAGCGACCAGTATTCCTTCCCCCGCCACGCGCGCCAGCGGTTGTAGAGGCGGTTGAGGGTCAGCAGCACCCCGTAGCCCCAGTCGCCCAGGTGCGCGAGGAAGACGAAGTTCTTGGTTACGGTATCAAAGATGTCCCCGTGCAGCACCAGGTAGCGGCCGCCGGCGGCCTCGTGGATGTGCTCCTCCACCACGGCGAGGCCCTCGAACTCGAGCGGGAGGAAAGCGCCCAGGACATCGTCGTGATTGCCGCGGAGGTAGACGACCTGCGTGTCGCGCTTCTCGAGCTTCTTGAGCACGATCCGCACGAAGCGGGTATGGGCCTTGGTCCAGCGCCCGCCGCGGCGCAGTTGCCAGCCGTCAATGATGTCACCGTTGAGGATCAGCTTCGCGCAGTGGATGTGGCGCAGGAAGTGGTTCACCTCATCGACCTTGGAATCGGTCGTGCCGAGGTGGAGGTCCGAGAGGATCACGGTGCGGACGTTGAGCTTCATGGGATCAGGAGGGCGAAGGAACGCGCGGCCTGGTCGATGGGCCTGGCCACGCGGCCGGGCAACCCGGGCACGAGCACCCGAAGGCTGCGAGGGCGAACCACGACCTCCAGTCGCGCGGGTCCGGCGTGCACCTCGCCGTCGGTGTGGAGCGGACCGGGCGCGGTCCGGACCAGCGCGAAACGACGGGCGGAGCGGCGCAGAACCCCCGGCGCCGATTGGAGCGAGCCCAAGAACAGGCGGGGCAGCAGGCGCGCGACGCCCAACACGCCGGGCGCCGTCACCGCCACCAGATCGAGGGCGCCGTCGTCGACCTCCGCCCCGGGGGCGATGCGCGCGTTGTTCCCGTACTGATCCGAGTTCAACACCGAGACCAGCAGCGCCGCGAGGGCGTGCCGTTCGGCCCCGACCTCCAGCGTGCACTGCACCGGCCGGCGCTCCCGCCACGCGGACCAGCCCGCGCGGATGTACGCGGGTAGGCCCCGGCGCTCCAAGCCGTTGAAGCGACGGCTGATGTCGGCATCGAGCCCGATGCCCATCGCGTTGAAGAACGGCAGCCCCGCCACCTCCCCGGAATCGATCTCCCGCACCGTGGCCTCCGGATCGATCGCGAGCCGCAGGGCGCCCGGCAGGGACCGGGGGACCCGGAGATGCAGGGCTAAGCCATTCCCCGAGCCACAGGGCACCAGCGCGAGGGCGGTCGGCGCGCCCAGGAGGCCCTGCGCCACCTCGTTCATCGTACCATCTCCCCCCACCGCCGCCACCACCTCGGCGCCCTGCTGGGCCGCCGCACGCGCCAACTCGCGCGCGTGCCCCGGACCCTCCGTGACCTCCAACCTGCCCCCCCCGGCACAGGTGGCCGCAAACTCCCGCAATTGCTGCCGCAGGCCGGGCCGCCGCCGGTTGTGCCCCGCGTGGGGATTGAGGATGAAGACCGCCTTCATCGGACCACCGCCGCCCCGGCGGCCTCGCCACGGAGGCGCGCCTCAACCCGGTCCACGATCTCCCTGGCTGCGTGAGGCCGCCGCAGCCCCGCCACTGCCGTCCGCCAACGGGTGAGGACGGCCCCCTCCCGCGCGAACGCCTCCCGCAGCACGCTCACCACTGCTTCCGGGGTCTCCGCCAGCGCGCCGATCCCGTGACGGCGGAGCAACTCGTAATTGCCCTCCTCCTGCCCGGGAACGACCTGGCTGACCACCATCGGGCAGCCCGCGGCGAGTGCCTCCTGGGTCGTGGCCCCGCCGGCCTTGCTGATCACGACGTGGTGCGTCAGGAGCAGCTGCGGAATCTCGCGGGTCCAACCCAGCAGCGTGACACCCGTCCGGTGGGCCGCGAGCGCGGTCAGCCGCGCGCGCAGGCGGTCGTCCCGCCCCACGGCGAACGTCAGGTCCCACCCGGTCTCCCGCAGCAGGAGCCGCGCCGTCCGCTCCGCTCCGCGCCGGCCGGAGTGGATCATCACCAGAATGCGGGGACGCCCTCCGGCGCCGAGGGCCGGGGGCGCCAGCGTGCTGCCGAGGCGCGCGAAGACGGGGGGCACCGGGAACCCAGTCACCTCGACCCGCTCGTCAGGCACGCCGGCCGCGCGCAGGACGGCGGCGGAGTCCTCGTTCGGGACGAACCACGCGGTGGATTCCCCCGTCCACCAGAGCGAATTGAGGCTGATGGAGTCGGTCACCACCGTGAAGCGCGGCGGCACGGGCACGCCGGCCCGCTCGAGGTGCCGGAGCGTGAAGTTATGTCCCGGGAAGGTGGAGACCACCGCGAGGGGCTGATGGCGCTCGAGCAGCGCGCGGAGGACCCGCGCATCGCCGGGAGCTCGCCCCAGCAGCTGCGGCAGCAGCTTGGATCGATCCATCCATCCGTAGAGTGCACGCCACGCCCCGGGCAGCCGGTTGATGGCGGCCAAATACGCCCGCCGCAGGACCGCGTTGGTGGCGGGGTAAGCGTCGGCCAAGGGATCGGCGATGACGGCGGCGCCTTCCCCCTCGCGCTCGTCCCACGCCTGCGCCACCGCGCGGGCCGCGGCGTTATGGCCATCGCCGAAGCCGGCGGTAAGGACGAGGATGCGCCGGGTCATGAGAGGCCTCCGCCCGCGGGCGCCAGGGCCGCGGACTGCAGCAGATCCCGCTCGAAATCCGCGATCACCCGTTCCCAGGAGTGCTGCTCGACCGCCAGCCGCGCGGCGCGCCCGAGTTGTGCGCGAAGGAAGGGATCACCCGCCAGCAATTCCGCGGCGGCGATCAGCGCCTCGGGCGCGTCGAGCGGGGCGACGAGGCCGTTCTCCCCGTGCCGCACGAACTGCCGGGCCGCCGCGTAGTCGAAGCCCGCCACTGCCAGCCCGCTCGCCATCGCCTCGGTCAGCACGTTACCAAAGGTCTCGGTTCGGCTCGCGTGGATATAGAGGTCGGCGGAGGCGTAGTAGGCGCCGATCTCCGGGCGGGACAGGAAGCCCGCGAAGTGGCACTCGGGATGCGCGCGCTCCAACCCAGCCCGCAACGGTCCCTCCCCCGCCAGCACGAAGCGCAGCCCGGGGTGGACCGCGCGCATCGCCGCGTAGCAGCGGAACAGGAGGTCGTAGTCCTTCTCCGGCGCCATCCGGCCGACGTGCAGCACGACGGGGTGGTCGTCATCCGCCCCCCAGGTCCGGCGCAGTTCCGCCGAACGGCGCAGCGGGTGGAAACAGAGGGTATCCACCCCGCGGGACATCAGCGCCAGGTCGCGGAACCCCGCCCCGGCTAGCTCGGCGATGAGTTCGCGGGTGGGTGCAAAGGTCCGCCGGGTCCGGTTGTGCAACCAGCGAAGCCACGCGAGCACGATGCCACGGAATGGTCCGGCCCGATAGTGGCGGGCGTAGGCGTGGAAGTTGGTGTGGAAGCTCGAGGTCACCGGGATACCCAGCGCCCGGGCGCTCGCGACGGCGGAAGCCCCGAGCGGACCCTCCGTCGCGACGTGCACCAGATCGGGCCTCGCCTTCACCCAAGCGGCGCGGAGGCGGCCTCCCGCGGGCAGCCCCAGCCGGATCAGCGGATAGCCGGGGACCGCGAAGCCCGGGAGCGAGACGACCGAATAATCATCGGAGGCCGGAAGCGCCGCGAGATCGTCCCGGCGCGGCCGGTAGACCGTCAGGGCGTGGCCCCGGCGGCCGAGCTCCCGCGCGATGACCCCGAACGTCATCGCCACGCCGTTGACTTCCGGCGGAAACGTTTCGGTGACGAGGGCGAGGTTCACGGGTTGGCTGGCGTCACCGTGGGGCAGCTCTGTCGCGAATCCGTGGCGCTCCGGTTACGTTTGCGCGAAGAACGCGCGGCATCGGGGCGCAAAAAAGGCGGCGTCCGCAGGGGACGCCGCCCGGAAAGATCCGGCGCGCGGAGGGGCGCCGGCGGGACTCAGCCGCGGTCCAGCTTCGCGCCGCTCTGCTTCCAGCCGTCGATGCCCGGGGCGTAGTGCTTCACGTTGGTGTAGCCCAGCTGCTGCGCGGCAGTCGCTGCCGAAAGGTAGGCCGTGCAGTGCTCGTTGCCGCAATAGGCCACGACCAGCGCGTTCTTGTCCTTCGGCAGCAGCGCCGCCAGCTGCGCCTTCTGCGCCGCGTAATCCAGCGCGCCGGGGATCCGCCCTTCCTTGAAGGAGTTGGACCCGTTCACGTCGAGGATCGTGACCGACTTGGCGGCGATTGCCGCGGCGAGGTCCGCGTGCGAGATCGCGGGAACCTTGGACGAGGCGGCCCACGCGGTGGCGGCGAGGCCGAGGAGGCAGCAGAGCAGGGTGGTGAGTTTCATCGCGCGGACCGTAGGGGCATCTGGGCGCCGCGCAAGCGGACCGCGTCGGCCTCAATTTCGGGGACAAGCGCGGATGGCACGCGCCCCTCCCCGGCGCCCAGCCTCCGCCCTGCCCAACCGGCCAATCCGGCCGGCGGCAAAATCCGAAAGAGAAAGCAACCTGATGATCCCGATCCTCCCCGCCCTCGTGGCCCTCCTGCTCGCCGCCGGCACCGTGCGCGCCGCCGCCAACGCGTCCACCCCGCCGCCATTCGCCTCCGCCGACGCCAACAGCGACGGCAAGGTGACGTCGCGGGAATTCGCCACCGCGATGAAGGGCACCCTGTCGGCGGGCGCCGCCAAGACCCGCTTCAAGGAACTGGACAAGAACCAGGACGGTGCGCTTGCCAGCGACGAGTACGCCGCGGCGGCGCCGCGGAAGGGCGCCCGCCAGAAGCGGACCCCGGAGGCCAAGTAAGCCTCCCCGGCGCCGCGGGACCCAGCCGCGGCGCCGGGCCCTCTTCTCCCGTCACCGTCGCCCCACCCCCGGGCGGGCCCCGCCGGTCCGCACGGCGCTTCAACCTCCGGCGGCGGGCACGGCCTCCCGCCAGCGGCGCAGCGCGCGGCCGGTGAGCGATTCCGCGCCGGCTTCGATGCCGCCCCGATCCCCGGCGTAGACCAACCGCCCGCCGGCCGAGCCACCGCCCGGACCGAGGTCAATGATCCAGTCGGCCAGGTTGATCACGTCGAGGTTGTGCTCGATCACGATCACGGTGTTGCCGGCATCGCGCAGCCGGAAGAGCAGGTCCATCAGCCGCTGGATGTCGGCCCAGTGCAGGCCCGTCGTCGGCTCATCGAGGATGTAGAGCGTCGCGCCCTGCTGGCGGCGGCTGAGCTCGAGGGCGAGCTTGATGCGCTGCGCTTCCCCGCCGGAGAGCGTGGTCGCGGACTGGCCGAGCGCGAGGTACCCGAGGCCGACGGCGTCGAGGGTGGCCAGCTTGTCGACGACACGGGGCACGTTCCGGAAGAGCTTGAGCGCCTCGCGTACCGAGAGGTTGAGGACATCTGCGATGGAATGTCCGTGGAAGAGGACCTCCAGGGTCTCGCGGTTGAAGCGCCGGCCGCCGCAGCTTGGGCACGGCGCGAACGCATCCGGCATGAACTGCATGTCCAACTGGATCGCCCCGTCGCCCTGGCAGCGCTCGCAGCGGCCGCCCCGGACGTTGAAGGAGAAGCGGCTGGCCTTGTAGCCCCGCACCCGGGCCAGCGGCACCTGCGCGTAGAGGTCGCGGAGGAGGGGCAGCAGGTCGACGTAGCTCGCGGGGTTCGAGCGGGGGCTGCGGCCGATCGGTTCCTGGTCGACCTGCACGAGCTTCTCAAAGAAATCGAGGTTCTCGATCCGCCGGTGCGGCCCGGGAATCGTTCGCGCCCCGTTGAGCCGCCGCGCCGCCTCCGCGGCGAGGATGTCGAGCACGAGGGTGCTCTTGCCGGAGCCGCTGACGCCGGTGACGCAGGTGAGCAGCCCGACGGGGAATCGGGCATCAATCTCCTTCAGGTTGTTGGCCCGCGCGCCGCGTACGGAGAGCCAAGCGCCATCCGGAGCCTTGGGTGCGGCCTCCCGGGTGACCCGCAGGCGCCGGCCGAGATAGGCCCCGGTGAGGGATTCCCGTGCCGTCCGGCGCTGGCAATCCGCCGGGCTGCCCTGGAAGAGGAGGCGTCCGCCCTCCACCCCCGCACCCGGTCCAAGCTCGAGCAATTCGTCCGCGAGGCGCATTGTGTCCTCATCATGCTCCACGACGACCACCGTGTTCCCCCGGTCGCGCAGGGCCGTGAGGGTGTCGAGGAGCTTCTGGTTGTCGTGGGGATGCAGGCCGATGCTCGGCTCGTCGAGGACGTAGATCACCCCCATCAGGCCCATCCCAAGCTGGGTGGCGAGGCGCACCCGCTGGGCCTCGCCGCCGGAGAGGGTGGCGTAGTCGCGGTCGAGCGTCAGGTAGCCGAGGCCGGTCTCGAGGAGGAAGCGCAACCGTTCGCGCACGCCGCCGACGACTTCCTTGAGCGCCGGATCGGCCGCTGGTCCGCCGGCCAGGGCTTCGGCCGCGGCGGCCGCCGCCGCGACGTCGAGGCGCATGAACTCCGGGAAGGAAACCCCGCCCAGCCGCACGGCGGCGCTCCGCGGATTGAGGCGGGCCCCGCGGCACCCCGGACACTCGCCGCTGACCATGTAGGTGGCGAGGCGGGCGCGGAACCCATCGCTGTCCGTCTCCCGGAAGCTCTCCTCGAGGTCGGCGATCACGCCGGGGAACGGCATCGCCCGCGCCTCGCGCATCCGGCGCAGCTTGAACGCGAACTGCCGTTCGCCGGCGCCGTGCAGCAGGATCCGGCGCACGTCCGCCGGCAGGTCCGCCCACGGCTGCCCGGCGTCGAAGGGCAGCTGCTCCGCCAGCTGCCGCAGGAGCGCGTTGTGGCGGATGATCAGGTTCTTGCCGCCGATCCGCCACGCCTTGATGGCGCCGTCGTCGACGGACTTCGCAGGATCCGGGACCACGAGTTCCGGGGCGAAGCGCAGCCGCCGCCCAATGCCGTCGCAGTCGGGGCAGGCCCCGTCGCGGTGACTGAAGGAGAAATGCCGGGTCGTCAGCCGGGGAAAGACCTCCCCACAGGCCTCGCAGGCGAGGGACTGGCTCAGCGGTACCTCGCGCCAGGGCGCGTCGGCCTTCGGCTGCGCCAGCACCAGCGCGCGGTCCCGGCCCTCCCGGAAGGCGAGCTCCAGCGAATCGGCGAGCCGGCTGCGCTGCTCCGCGCTCGCTACGAGCCGGTCGACCACCAGCTCCACTTCCAATTCCCGGTTGCCGCTGCCCGGCGGGAGCAGCCCCGGGTCATCGAGGGAACGGACCTCGCCCGCAATCCGGACGCGCTGGAATCCGCGTTGCCGCAGGCGGGGCAACTCGTCGCGCAGGACGCTGGGGCGGGCCCGGAGGCAGGGAGCGAGGATCTGGATCCGCTCGCCCGCGCACGCGGTGAGCACGTGCTGCACGTTGTCGTCGAGCGAGCGCTGCAGCACGCGCCCCCCGTCGGCCGGGCAGCGCTGCTCGCCGGCCAGCGACCAGAGGAGCTGCGCGTAATCCGCGATCTCGGTGGCGGTGGCGATCGTGGTCCGGGGCCCGCCGGCGCCGGTGCGCTGCTCGATCGCGAGCACGGGAGAGAGCCCGTGGATGAAGTCGACCTCGGGCCGCTTCAGCTGGTCGAGGGCGGCCCGCGCGGCGGCGCTGAGCGACTCGATGTACTTCCGGTAGCCCTCCGCGTAGAGGGTGTCGAAGGCGAGCGAGGACTTGCCGGAGCCGCTCGGGCCCGTGATCACGATCAGCTTCCCGCGCGGGAGCTTCACCTCGAGGTTCCGCAGGTTGTGCTCGCGGGCTCCCTTGATGTGGATGTGGGTGGCGGCGTGCATCGGCGGGCGGAGCGTGGGCGGAAATCCGGACGCGTCAAAGCCGCAGGGCAACCCGGGATTGCGGCGAGGTCCGGTCCGCGCACGCTGCAAACAATGTCCCGCGAAGCACAGCCCGTGGTGCTCTTCGACGCCGCCTGTCCGCTCTGCCGGCGGACGGTGCGGTGGCTGATCCGGCGCGATCGGCGCGCGCGGCTGCGCTTCGCCGACCTCGGCGGCGCAGAGGGCCGGGCGATCCGCGCGGTCCTCGGCGCGGCGGGGGACGCGCCGGATTCGCTGATCCTGGTGGCGGACTGGAGTCGCCGGCTCGAGGGGCCGTGGTTCCTGCGGGCGGACGGGGCCTTGCGCGCCCTCGCGCTCCTCCCTGGGACCCGCTGGGCCGTGGGCGCCCTGCGCTGCCTCCCCGCCGCGTGGCTGGATGCCGTCTACCGCGGAGTCGCGGCCGCGCGCCGGCGACGGGGCGATGCGGCGACGGCCGTTCCCTTCACGCCGGAGGAGCAGTCACGGATCCTCGGCTGAGGTCGCGGCGAGCCCGGGCGGGAGCCTTGACCTCGGAGTGGCGCGGTTGTCTCCTTCCCCACCCCGTCAAACCATGACCCTGACCCGACCCTGCCTCGCTTCCGGCCGCCGCGCTTCCGCGCTGCTGGCCTTCGCCCTCGGCTGCGCGCTGCCCCTGCGGGCCGCGGCCCCGGCGCAATCCGCACCGCCCGCCGGTGAGGACGTCGTCCGCCTGTCCGAGTTCAGCGTGTCCGCGAGCGGCGACCGCGGGTACGCGCCCGCCGAGACGATGACCGGCACCCGCGTTGCGACCAAGATCATCGACCTGCCCTACACGGTGAACGTGCTGACGGCGGAGTTCTTCGAGGACTTCGGCATCTTCGAGCTCGCCGACAACATCGTGCACATCGGCAGCTTCACCGGCCTCGACATTGGCGGAAACTTCAACCTGCGCGGCTTCAGCTCCAGCTTCCAGTTGCGCGACGGCTTCTTCCGCCTGGGCCGCTACGGCTCGTCCAACATCGACCGGATGGAGGTCATCAAGGGCTCCAACGCCGCCATCTACGGCCGCTCCTCGCCCGGCGGAATGGTGAACATGATCTCCAAGGCGCCCAAGACCCGGGAGAACCAGAAGGTCACCTTCAACTACGGCTCCTACGGGACCGAGCGCGTGACGCTCGAGGCCACTGGACCGCTCGCCAAATCCTCGCTGGGCACAACCTCCTACATCGTCACGGCGAGCCACTACCAGCGGGACTTCGGCCAGGAATACGCCCGCAACCGGAACTATGAGTATTACGGCGCCCTGAAGCACACCTTCCCTGACTCCTCCAACCTCCTGGTCGCCGCCGAGTATCTGCTGCAGATGCGCCACGCCCCGCTGAACGCGGCGCCGCTCATCACCGACCAGAAGGGCACCGCGTCCAACCTGGACGACGAGGCCGTGGGCTACGCGTGGAACCTCGCCCGCGTCAACCCGTTCGGACCCAACTCCGAGCTCAACCGCGGGTACTCCGGCCTGACCGCCAACTACGACAAGCGGATCAACGAGGTCTGGAGCGTCCGTGCCTCCGGCAACTACTATCTGGTGCGCCGCTGGGACTACAACCAGAACACCGGTTGGGGCGGCATCACCATCAACCCCGCCGTCGCCACCACGCCGGTCCAATCGGCCCGCGGCGCCACCCCCCAGAAGGGCCTGATCTTCGAGGACGGCGGCGGCTTCCAAGGCGACGTGCTGGCCCACTATTGGACGAACAATCGCCGCATCGAGCACCGCTCCCTGGCGACGATCGACGTCAACGACTACTACCGTTGGGACCCGATCCGCCAGTTCGCGAACGCCTCAAATCCGGACCTCGTGGCCTGGAACGCGGTGCGGACGGCCCGCCTGGATCCGCTCACGCTCACCCCGACCACCCCGGTCGCCTATTTCCCGAAGTGGTTCCAATGGGGGCAGGAAGTCGCGACCCGCATCCGCAAGCAGCGCGTCACCGTGGTGGGCGGGTTGATCCGGCACCAAGCCGCCCTGTTCGACGGGCGCCTGCTGGCCTACGCGGGCGGCCGTTACGACACGGTCCGCTTCCGCCACCGCGATTTCACCCAGCCGCCCCCGGGCTTCGCCCCGGGCCAGATGCTCGATAAGACGATGAGCGCCCTGAAGCCGAACCTCGGCATCAATTACAAGCTGGGCGCCGGCCTGCGGTTCTTCGCGAACTACAGCGAGAGCTACTTCGTCCCGCAGTCCGAGGCCACCCCGGTGGTCGCCGATCCGGGCTACAAGTCCGAAGTCGCCAGCGGCTACGACTACGGGTTCAAGGGATCCCTCCTGAACGATCGCCTGAACTTCACCGTGTCCGGCTTCTACGCCATCCGCGAGAACGTGCTGGTCACCGAGGTGGAAGAGACCCCGCCCGGCTCCGGCAACTACCAGACGACTACGCGCCGCGACGGCGACCAACTGGTGCGCGGTTTCGAGGTCGACCTCAACTGGCGCCTGACCGACGCCCTGTCCGCCGGTGGCAGCTGGGGCCACGTCTACTCGATCTACACCGACTTCGGCAGCGCGTTCCCCCTCGCGGTCGGCCGTCGCGTGCAGGGCATCGCTCCCGTCAACGGCGGCGCCTACCTGAAGTGGGCGCCCACTGCCGGCTCGCTGCGCGGCTTCTCCGCCAACTTGGGTGTGACCCACGTCGGACCGACGCCCAGCGAAGCCCCGAACGCCGGCGACACCTACGCCACGACCGCCAACGGCCAGCGGGTGGTCACGCGCACCACCTACCAGTGGCGGCTGCGCACGCCCGGTTACACCCTCTGGAACCTCGGCGTCCGCTACCGGCTCCAGGGCCGCGGCTCGGCCTACGACCAGACGTTCGCGATCAACGTGAACAACGCCCTGGACCAGGACTACCGCCGCGCCAACCGCCTCCTCGGCGAGGAACGCTCGGTGTTCTTCACCTACACGCTCGGCCGCACCGGTCGTGGCCGCTGAGCGGCGTTGCTCCTCCCCGCAGGCCCCAGGGCGCCCTCTCCGGGCGCCCTTTTTTTCGCCGGTCTGGCACGCTTCGCGCTTCCCAAGCCGTGCCCCGTGGCCTTAATCCCGACCCTGCCGCGCCATGCCCTCCTCCGCCAAGCCCACCCCGCCGTCCCCCGTCGTTCCGCTGCGCCCCATCCGCAAGCTGATGGCCGCCAACCGGAGCGAGATCGCCGTCCGCATCTTCCGCGCCGGCACGGAGTTGAACCTGCGCACGGTGGCCGTGTTCGCGCAGGAGGACCGGCTGTGCATCCACCGCTACAAGGCGGATGAGGCCTACGTCGTCGGCACGGGCCGGGGCCCCGTCGCGGCCTACCTCGACATCGAGGGCATCATCGCGGTCGCCCGCGAGAAGGGGGTCGACGCCATCCACCCCGGCTACGGTTTCCTGTCGGAGAATCCCGAGTTTGCCCGTGCCTGCGCCAAGGCGGGGATCATCTTCGTCGGCCCGCGACCGGAGCTGCTGGAGATGATGGGCGACAAGACCGCGGCGCGCGCCCTCGCCCAACGGATCAACGTGCCAACGCTGCCCGGCACCGAGAATCCGCTGACCGACCGCGAGGAGGCCCTCGCCACGGCCCGCACGATCGGCTTCCCCCTCATCATCAAGGCGGCCTTCGGCGGCGGCGGCCGCGGGATGCGCGTCGTGCACCGCGCCGCGGACCTCGCCAACCTCCTGGACGAGGCCCAGGCGGAAGCCGGCCGCGCCTTCGGCAATCCGGCCGTCTTCCTCGAGAAATACATCCCCCGCGCGAAGCACATCGAGGTCCAGGTGCTCGGCGACCAGCACGGCAACGTGATCCACCTCCACGAGCGCGACTGCTCGGTGCAACGGCGCCACCAGAAGGTGATCGAGGTCGCGCCCTCGTTCGGCCTGCCGGAAAAGATCGTCAACGAGCTCTGCGATGCCGCGGCCCGGATCGCCCGCGAGATCCGCTACGACAACGCCGGCACGGTGGAATTCCTCTACGACCTCGACCACCACGAGTGGTTCTTCATCGAGATGAACCCCCGCATCCAGGTCGAGCACACGGTCACCGAGGTGATCACCGGCCTCGACTTGGTGCGCGCGCAGATCCTGATCGCGCAGGGCCACTCGCTGCATTCCCCCGAAGTGGGGATGCCGCGGCAGGCCGACATCCCGCGCAACGGCTACGCGATCCAGTGCCGCATCACCACGGAGGACCCGGAGAACAAGTTCGTCCCCGACTACGGCCGCATCGTCGCCTACCGCTCCCCCGGCGGCTTCGGCGTGCGCCTCGACGGCGGCATGGGCTACGCGGGCGCGGTAATCACGCCGTTCTACGACTCGATGCTGGTGAAGAGCATCACCAGCGGACAGACCTACGACATCGCCCTGCGGCGCGCCCACCGGACGCTGAGCGAGTTCCGCATCCGCGGCGTGAAGACGAACATCCCGTTCCTCGAGAACGTGATCGCCCACGCGCAGTTCCGCGCCGGGCAGGCCACCACGACCCTGATCGACACCACGCCGGAGCTCTTCGCGTTCAAGCCCCGCCGCGACCGCGCCACCAAGCTGCTCAACTTCCTCGGCCAGGTCATCGTCAACGGCAACCCCCACGCCAAGGGCTACCGGCCCGACCGTCCTCTGCCCGCCGCGCCGGCGCCGGCGGCCGACCTCCGCGTCTCCCCGCCCCCGGGCACCCGCCAGCTCCTGCTGGAGCTCGGCCCCCGCGAGTTCGCCCGCTGGACCGCCCGCCAGAAGCGGTTGCTGGTGACCGACACCACCTGGCGCGACGCCCACCAGTCGCTGATGGCGACCCGCGTGCGCAGCTTCGACATGCTCGCCTGCGCGGACGCCCTCGCCCGGCGCGCCCCCGGCCTCTACTCGCTGGAGATGTGGGGCGGCGCGACCTTCGACACGGCGATGCGCTTCCTCAGCGAGGATCCGTGGGAACGCCTCCGTCAGCTGCGCGCCCGTGTGCCCAACATCTGCTTCCAGATGCTGTTCCGCGGGGCCAACGCCGTCGGCTACACGAGCTATCCGGACAACGTCGTCGCCGGCTTCGTGCGCCACGCCGCCGCCAGCGGGATGGACATCTTCCGCGTCTTCGACTCGCTGAACTACCTGCCCAACCTCCGCGTCGCGATGGAGGCGGTCCAGGAGACGCACGGCGTGTGCGAGGCCGCGCTCTGCTACACCGGCGACATCCTGGATGACCGCCGGGACAAGTTCTCCCTGCAGTACTACGTCCGCCTCGCGCGGGAGCTCGAGAAGATGGGCGCCCACGTCCTCGCGATCAAGGACATGGCCGGCCTGTGCCGCCCGTACGCCGCCCACAAGCTGGTGAAGGCGCTGAAGGAGGCCGTCGACCTGCCGATCCACTTCCACACCCACGATACGAGCGGGATCGCGGCCGCCAGCGTGCTCCGGGCCGCGGACGCCGGCGTGGACGTCGTCGACCTCGCCCTCGCGGCGATGAGCGGCAGCACCTCCCAGCCGAACCTCAACTCGGTGGTCGCCGCACTCCAGCACACGCCGCGCGACACCGGGCTCGACCTCGACGCCCTCAACCAGTTCTCGGACTACTGGGAGGTCGTGCGGGACTACTACCGCCCGTTCGACACGGCGCCCCGCAGCGGCTCGGCCGAGGTTTACCTCCACGAGATGCCGGGCGGCCAGTACACGAACCTCAAGGAGCAGGCCGCCTCGATGGGCGTCGGCCACCGCTGGCCGGAGATCGCCCGCACCTACGCCGAGGTGAACCAGCTGCTCGGCGACATCGTGAAGGTGACGCCCAGCTCGAAGGTCGTCGGTGATCTCGCGCTGTTCCTCTTCAGCCGCGGCATCAAGCCCGCGGACGTGGTCAACCTGGAACCTGGCTCGCTCCCCTTCCCCGAGAGCGTGATCGACATGATGCAGGGCGGCCTCGGCTGGCCCGAAGGGGGCTGGCCGGAACGCGTGTCGCTGGTTGTGCTCGGCGAGAAGCGCCACCGCGAGGCCCGCGCCCGCCACGCCGCCGCCAGCCGCAAGCGCGGCCGCACGGCCACGCCCCCGCTCGACCTCGACCGCACCCGCGCCGAACTGGTCGAGAAACTCCGGCGGCCCATCACCGACGACGATCTCTATTCCCACCTGATGTACCCGCAGGTGTTCGCGGATTTCGCGAAGCACCTCGCGACCTACAGCGACGTCTCCGTCCTGCCGACGCCGGCCTTCTTCTACGGGTTGCGGCCGGGCGAGGAGATCTCCGTCAACATCGAGGAGGGCAAGGTGCTCATCATCCGCCTGATCTCGGTCGGCCAACCGGACAAGGACGGCCGCCGCGCGATCAGCTACGAGCTCAACGGCATCGCCCGCGAGACCCTGATCCTCGACAAGTCGGTGGCCCCGAAGTCGAAGGCCCGGCCGAAGGCGGACCTCGCGGATCCCACGCAGGTCGGGGCTCCGATCCCGGGCCTCGTCGCCCAGTTGTCGGTGTCGGTCGGCTCGAAGGTCGCGAAGGGCGACAAGCTGCTGATGATGGAGGCGATGAAGATGCAGAACTCCGTCTACGCCCCCTGCGACGGCGTCGTCGCCGAACTGCACGTCGCCCTCGGCGACACGGTCGAGTCGAAGGACCTTCTCCTGCGCATCCGCGCCGCCGCCAGCTGAACGGGGCGCCTCACTCCGCCCGGACGGGCTCCGCCTCGACCACGGCGAGCCCCCCGGCGGGGGACGTGCGCCACCGGACGTTCCAGCCCGCCACGGTCATCCCATAGGTCCGCTCGCCCGCGTCCTGGTAGGCGGGCCTCAGCTCGAGCCGCAGGAGCTCGCGCACCAGCGCGGTCCGCTCTGGTCCGAGGCGCGCTGCAAGCTCCGTCGGAATCTCGACCCCCTCCGCCTCCCGCCGCTCCGGGGGCTCATCCGCCCAATCCGCGCGCGCGTCCGGCACCGCCTCCGCCCACGGCAGGTACGGCTTCACGTCGTAGATCGGCGTGCCGTCCACGGCATCCACTCCGCCGACCCGCAACGCCCCCGGCTCCAGGCCGAGCAGCCGCACCAGGGAGAGGCCGAGCCCGTTGGGCCGGTTGGGCGAGCGCGAGGCGAAGACTCCCACCCGCGCGTTCCCTCCCAGACGCGGCGGCCGGACCACGGCGCTCCCGCTCCACGGCGGGTTCAGGTGAAAGCCGGTCACCAACCAGAGATGGGAGAACGCCTCCAGGCCCCGGGTGAACTCCGGCGCGGCGTAGGCCGGCAGGAACTCCACCCTGCCCTCGGCGACCGGCACGAGCCCGGCCTGCCGGGGCACGCCGAACTTGCCGCCGAACGGCGTGCGGAGCACCGCAACCGGCGCCAGCACCCCGCCGCTCACGCCAGCAGGTCCCGCACGACGTGCCCGTGCACGTCGGTCAGCCGGTAGTTGCGGCCCTGGAACTTGTAGGTGAGGCGCTCGTGGTTGATGCCGAGCAGGTGGAGCACCGTGGCCTGGAAATCGTGCACGTGGACCTTGCGCTCGGCGGGGTTGAACCCGAAGTCGTCCGAGGAACCGTAGGTCAGCCCGGGCTTCACCCCCGCGCCCGCCATCCAGATCGTGAAGACGTAAGGATGGTGGTCCCGGCCCCACTGCTTGGTCTCCTCGATCTTGCCCTGCAGGAAAGGCGTCCGGCCGAACTCGCCGCCCCAGATGACCAGTGTGTCGTCGAGGAGGCCGCGCTGCTTGAGGTCCTGGATGAGGCCCGCCGACGGGGCATCGACGTCCTGGCACTGGATCTTGAGCTGGGTGTTCAGGTTGCGGTGCTGATCCCATCCGGCGTGCATCACCTGGATGAAGCGCACGCCGCGCTCGGCGAGCCGGCGCGCCATCAGGCAGTTGTACGCGAAGGAGCCCTGCTTCGTGACGTCCGGACCGTAGAGCGCGAGGGTCGCGGGCGACTCGCGCGAGAAGTCGGTCAGCTCCGGCACGCTGGTCTGCATCTTGTAGGCCATCTCGTACTGGGCGATGCGGGTCGCGATCTCGGGGTCGCCGAAGTCGCGCCGCTTGGCCTCGTTGAGGGCAGCGAGGTCATCGAGCAGCCCACGCCGCATCTCGCGACTCATGCCCGCGGGGTTGGAGAGGTAGAGCACCGGGTCGCCCCGGCCGCGGAAGGCGACGCCCTGATACTTCGAGGGCAGGAAGCCGCTGCCCCAGTAGAAGTCGTAGAAAATCTGGCCGCAGCTGGCCTCCTTGTCGCGGGAGGTCATCACCACGAAGGCGGGCAGGTCCTCGCTCTCGCTGCCGAGGCCGTAGCTGAGCCACGCCCCCATCGAGGGGCGCCCGGCCATTTCCGCGCCGGTGAGGAAGTAGGTGATCGCCGGGGCGTGGTTGACCGCCTCGGTGTGCATCGACTTCACGAAGCAAAGGTCGTCGGCGATCGCCGCGGTGCGCGGCAGGAAGTCCGAAACCCACGCCCCACTCCGACCATGTTGGGCGAAGCGCGTGATCTCCCCAAGCACCGGCCGTGCCGTCTGGCCGCCGGTCATCGTGGAGAAGCGCCGGCCGCCGACGACCTCGTCGGGGATCTGCTTGCCATGCCATTGGCGGAGCATCGGCTTGTAGTCGAACAGGTCGACGTGCGAGGGCGCACCGTTCTGGAAGAGGTAGATGACCCGCTTCGCCCGCGGCGCGAAGTGGGGCAGGCCGCCGATCCCGGGTTGGCCCCGCGGCGCCGCGCCGGCGCGGGCGTCGCGCCCCAGCAGCGAGGCGAGGGCCGCCGTGCCGATGCCGAGGGCGGAGCGGCCGAAGAACTGGCGCCGCGTGTGGAGCGCGCGGGCGTCCAGGAGGGGTTCGAGCGGGGGCAGCGGGTTCATTCCTTGCAGAGGGTTTCGTCCAGGTTGAGCAACAGGGAGCAGAGCGCGGTCCACGCGGCGTGCTCATCGGGGGCGAGGCCGGCCGGCCGCGGCGAGGCGCCGGCGGCGGAAAGCTGCCGGGCGGCCTCGCCGTCGCGGCCGAAGTCGGTTCGCAGGCGGGTGAGCCGCGCGGCCAGGACCCCTTCTTCGGCGGCGGACGGCGGCCGGGCGGTCACCAGCCGGAAGGCGAGGCGGAGGCGCGCGGCGTCGCCCGCCGCGCCGGCAAGGACCCGCTGCGCCATCACGCGCGCGGCCTCGACGAAGGCGGGATCGTTGAGCGTCACCAGCGCGTGCAGCGGGGTGTTGGTGATCGGCACCTTGAGGGTACAGACCTGACGCGCGCCGGCGTCGAAGAACGTCGTCGGGCCGACGATGCGCCGCCAGAACACGTAGAGGCTGCGCCGGTGCAGGGCGTCGCCCTGGTCCTCCACGTAGGTCTTCTTGCCGAACGTGGCCTCCTCCCAGATGCCCGCCGGCTGGTAGGGCCGCACCGAAGGACCGCCCACGGCGAGGTTCACCAGCCCGGCCGCGGCGAGCGCCTGGTCGCGGATCATCCACGAGGGCATCCGATGCCGCGGCCCCCGCGCGAGGAGGCGGTTCTCCGGATCGCGTTCGCGCAGCGCGGGGCTGACCCGGGAGGACTGCCGGTAGGTGGCGCTGGTGACGATCTGCCGGTGCAACCGCTTCACGTCCCAACCCGCGGCCGCGAAGTCCGCGGCCAGCCAATCCAGCAGTTCCGGGTGGGACGGCGGATCGCCCTGCACGCCAAAGTCCTCCGCGGTCTTCACGAAGCCGTGGCCGAAGAACGCCTGCCAAGCGCGATTGACCGCGGTGCGGGCGGCGAGCGGATTTTCCGGGGAGACCAGCCAGCGCGCGAGGTCGAGGCGGTTGAGCCGGCGATCGGGACCGGGGGCGGGTCCGGCCGGGCGGAACAACGCGGGCACGGCACCGTAAGCGCGCGTCTCCGTCTTCGCCTCGTAGCTGCCGCGGTTGAGCACGAACGTTTCCCGCGGCTCCGGCAGCTGGTCCATGATCATCACCCGGGTGATGTTATCATTCGCCCGGTCGCGGGCGCGCAGGGCGGCGATATGCCGCTGGAGCAGCTTCACGTAGGCCGGGTCCGGCTCGGTGTCGCGGAAGAAAGGCAGCGCCTCGAGGAGCCCGTCGAGGCTGCGCCGCTTCACCTCGGTGCGGGCGTGGGTGGCGGGCAGGTTGCCGGGCAGCCGCTGCGCCGCGGGGGAATCAATGACGGCCTTGCCCTCGGGCCGCGGGAATTTCTTGAGCTCGAACCGTTCGATCTCGGGCGCCAGGGCGTCGATGGCGGCCTGCGCCTTGCGCACCGCTTCCGCTTCGGCGGGCGTGGACAGGTCGATCACCGGAGCGATGGCGCCGCTACGACCGCCTGCCCCACGGCCGGTTTCGGACATCTGGTTGAAGACGTCGTAGAGCGCGTAGTAGTCGGCCTGCGTCACGGGGTCGTACTTGTGGTCGTGACAGCGGGCGCAGGAGAGCGTGAGCCCCAGCCAGATCGCCCCGGTGGTCTCGACGCGGTCGAAGACATTTTCCACGCGGGTCTCCTCGGCGATGCGGCCGCCCTCGCCGTTGAACATGTTGTTCCGGTGGAAGCCGCTCGCGATCTTCTGCTCGCGCGTGGCTCCCGGCAGCAGGTCCCCGGCCAGCTGCTCGATCGAGAAACGGTCGAAGGGTTGGTTCGCGTTGAGCGCATTCACGACCCAATCCCGCCACGGCCACATCGTGCGCTCGGGATCCCCCTGGAATCCGTTGGTGTCGGCGTAGCGGGCCGCGTCGAGCCAGTCCCAGGCCCACCGCTCCCCGTAGCGCGGGGAGGCGAGCAGGCGGTCCACCTGGCGCTCATAGGCGTCGGGCCGGGAATCGGCGAGGAAGGCATCCAGCTCCTCCGGCGACGGCGGCAGGCCCGTGAGGTCGAGGCTCACCCGGCGCAGGAGGGCCGCGCGCGGCGCCTCCGGGGAGGGCGCGAGGCCCTCGCGTTGCAGGCGGGCGACCACGAAGGCGTCCACCGGGTTGCGCACCTGCGGCGTAGACCGCCAACCCCGGCGTTCCGGCACGTCCGGCACCGCCGCCGCGACGGGGGGCGAGAACGACCAGTGCCGGCCCCAGGGCGCGCCGGCGGCAACCCAGCGCCGGAGCAACTCCTTTTCCTCGGGCTGCAGCTGGCGCGCGGCGCGGGGCGGCGGCATCACCTCGTCCTCGTGCGGGCTGACGATCCGGTGCAGGAGCTCACTTTCCTCCGGCTTGCCCGGCACCACCACCGCGACGCCCTCGCGGACCCCGTAGAGTCCGTCCCGCTCGTCGAGGCGCAGCTTCGCTTCGCGGGCGGCCGCGTCAGGGCCGTGGCAATGGAAGCAGGCGTCGGCGAGGATCGGCCGGATCTGGCGATTGAAGTCGATCGGCTCCGCGGCGGCGGCGGATGAGACCGCGCCGAGGAGGGCGAGCAGCCGGCGGAACGCGCGGGGACGGCGGGGTGACATCTCCGACAACGTCAGGCTCCCGCGCGGACGGAGTCAAACCCGCCCGGCGCGTCCCGCGCAGAATCGGCTCGGCACGGTTCCACCGCGGCGTCATTACTCCCACCCTTACCCTGTCCGCCGCTCCCCCATGTCCCCCGCGCTCTCCCGTCGTTCCCTCCTGAAGTCCGCGCTCGCCTCCGGCGTCGCTCCCCTCCTGCTCCCGCGGACCCTGTTCGGGGCCGCGGCGCCCTCCAACCGGCTGGGCGTCGGCTTGGTCGGCAACGGCCTCATCTGCTCCAGCCACCTCGGCACCCTGCTCGGCCTGACCGACGAGTGCCGGATCCTCGCGACGTGCGACGTCAACCGCGCGAAGGCCGAAAAGGTGCGCGCCCGCATCGAGACGGCGTACGGCGCCGAGGCCAAGGGGAGCGTCGCCGTCTACGGCACCCACGAGGAACTGCTCACCCACCCCGGGATCGACGTCGTGTTCGTGTGCACGCCGGACCACTGGCACGCCGCCGTGTCCGCGGCCGCGATCCGGGCCGGGAAGGACGTGTACTGCGAGAAGCCGTTGACCCTGACGGTGCGCGAGGGCCGCGTGCTGACGGACCTTGCCCGGCGGCACGGGCGCATCCTGCAGACGGGCACGCAGCAGCGTTCGAACAAGTCGTTCCGCAAGGCGGCCGAGATCGTCCGCAACGGCTGGATCGGCCAGATCAAGCTGGTGCGCACCCGCCTCGGGCAGTTCCCGCCCGCCCTGCCCCTGCCGGAGGAGCCGGTGCCCGCGGGGTTCGACTACGACCGCTGGCTCGGCCCCACCCCGTGGCGCCCCTACAACGAACGGCGGGTGAAGGGGGACTACGGCGGCGGCTGGCGCTGCTTCCTCGAATACGGCGGCCGCAAGAACGGGGACTGGGGCGCGCATCACTTCGACATCATCCAGAACGCGCTGGGCATGGATCACTCCGGACCGGTGGAGTTCATCCCCAGGGGCTTCGAAGGGTGCCGGTTCCAGACCCACGTTTACGCCAACGGCATCCGCGTCGAGCGCGATGACGACCTGCAGAAGTCGATGATCGAGTTCCAAGGCACTGAGGGCACCGTCTGGGTCTCCCGCGACGACTTCCTCGAGACCAACCCGCCGCGCCTCGCGGGCCAGCCCCTCCGGGGCGAGGACGTCCACCTCTACGCGAGCGACCACCACCACCTGGACTTCTTCCGTTGCGTCCGCACGCGCCAGCGGCCGATCGCCGACGTCGAGATTGGACACCGCAGCGCGACCGTCTGCCACCTGAACGTGATCGCCGCCCAACTCGGCCGGCCCGTCCGGTGGGATCCGCGCGCCGAAGCCGTGCTCGACGACCCGGCCGCCTCCACCCTCCTCGACCGCCCCCGCCGCGCGGGCTACTCCCTCTGAACCACCCCGCTCCCGCCATGCGCGCCGCTTCCTCCCTCCCGCTCCTCGCCCTGCTGGGCCTCCACCTTCCCGCCGCCGCCGGCGAACCCGCGAGCCCCGCCCTTCCCCCCAGCCCCGCCCTCGAGGCCCTCACCTACTCCGGGGACCAGGCCGCGCTCGACGCCCTGGATCGGGACTGGCGCGAGGCCGGGCGCGACGCCCGCAAGCTCGCCGCCCTGGAGGAGCGGCTCGTCGCGCTCCTCCGCCGGCCCGAATCGACCTTCGCCGCGCGCCAGGCGGCCTCCCCGCGCCTGGCCCTCGTGCTCGCCGGCGGCCCCGCGGGCGCCTTTCGCCCCGCGACCGCCCGCGCCCTCACCACGATGCTCGCGGACGAACGTGACGCCGACCTCGCCCGCCAGGTGTTGGAGCAGGTGCCGGGCCCGGCCGCGGAAAAGGCCCTGCTCGAGGCCTTGGCCAAGGCGACCGGCCGCCTGCGACTCGGGCTGCTCGATTCCATCGGCCGCCGACGGGACGCCGGCGCCGTCCCCGCCCTCGCGACACTTTTGGGTGACGCCGACCTGGCCACGGTGAAGGCCGCCGCGGCCGCCCTTGGCCGGATCGGCAACGCCCCCGCGGAAGCGGCCCTGCGCGGGGCGAGCACGGTGCCGCCCGCCATCATCGGCGCCGCCCGACTCGAGGCCGCCGCCCACCTGCCAGCCGCGGAGGCCGTCGCCGTGCTGCGCACCCTCGAGGCGGACACGCAGCTCCCGCTCCCCGTGCGCACCGGCGCCTTCCGCGTCCTGCTGGACCGCGAGCCCGCCGCGGCGCCGGAACGCATCCGCGACGCGCTGGCCGGCTCCTCCCTCCCGCGCCGGGCGGCGGCGCTGGAGGCCCTCGCGGATCGACGCGACCCAGCTCACCTCTCCGCCGTGGCGGCCCTGATCCCCTCCCTTGACCCGGCCACGGCCGCGGGCGCGGTGGCGGCCCTCGGACGCTCCGGCCTCAGCGAGGTCGTTCCGGCCGTGCTCGCGGCGGTTGGCCACCCCGATCCGGAAGTGAGCGGGGAGGCCGTCCGCGCGCTCGGCTCGCTGCCCGGTTCCCGCGCGGTCGTCGACCGGCTGCTGGAGCTCGTCCCCGCGCAACGAGAGGCGCGCCAAAGCCTGACCCGTCTCAAGGGCGGGGAGGTCGCGGCCCTCCTGCTCGAGGGCTCCGAGCGCGGGCCCGAGCCGCGCCGCCTCGCCTGCGTGGAGCAACTGGCCCTCCGCCGCCAGACCGAGGGGCTCGCCCTGCTCCGGAACCTGCGCGCGGATCCCTCCGCGGCGATCCGCGGCGCCGCCGCGGCCGCCCTCGGCGAGATCGCGCCCCCGGCGGATCTGGCCCTCCTCACCGACTGGGCCGCAGAGGCAAAGGACGAAGACGAGCAGGGACGGACCCTGCGCGCGATGGTCACCCTCCTCCAGCGCCATCGCACGGAGCCCGGACTGGCGGGAACATTTTACACCCGGCTGGAGGCAGCTGCCCCGGAGGTCGCCCGTCGCCTGCTTCCCGCCCTCGTCCGCCTCGGCACCCCGGAGGCGGCGGCCGTCGCGGGTCGTCTGGCGGCGGCGCCCGATGCCGCCCTCGCTCGGGCGGCGGTCGACACGCTGGCCCGCTGGACCGACGCCACCAATCTACCGGGACTCGCCAGCGCGGCCGAGAACGCGCGCACCCCGGAGGTGAAGGCCGCCGCCGTGGCGGCGGGCCGACAGGCACTGGAGCGGGACCGCACCGCCTGGACGCCGGGGACGACCGCATTGTTCTGCCGCTTCATGGAGGCGGGCACCAAGGAGGATGACCTCCAGCTGCTGCGCGTGCTGGCGCGGGCGAACGATCCCACGGCCCTCAAGTATGCGGAGGGTCTGCGCTCCGACCCCTTCCTCGGGGGGGAGGCGGCTTACGCCGCCGAGGCGGTCCAGGCCAACCTTGCCGGCCGCCCGCGCGCCCGCGCCTCGCAGGGCTCCGGCCTCGGCAACCTGTTCGACGGCAAGACCACCTCCCGCTGGAGCACCCCGGCGCTCGGCGAGGAATGGCTGGAACTCGATTTTCGTGTCGCGCGGCCGCTGCGGGAACTGACGTTCGACCAATCAGGGCGGGCGGGGGAATTTCCGGAACAGTATGAGGTCCACGTCACCGACGATCCCGCCGTGCCCGGGCCCGTCGTGCTCTCGGGGAAGGGCCAGCGCAACCGGACGGTGCTGAAGTTTCCCGCGGGCACCCGCGGCCGGTACGTGATCGTGCGGAACGTCACCGCCCGGGCCGAGACCCCGTGGACCATCTGCGAGGTGCTGGTCGACTGATCGGGATGTCCGCGCCCTCCGACCGCCGGCCCTGGTGGGCGAATGAGGACTGGCTGTCCGTCGTCACCGGCGGGGTTCTCCTCGCGGTGGTGGCGATCCTGTGGCGTCCCGCGTTGCCGGTGCTCAAGTGGGGCGGCGCCGCGGGCGCCGGTACCCTGCTGGCGGCGCCCAATCTCCTGAAGCTGGGCACGCT
>JAIXQE010000142.1 GCA_027485815.1 Opitutaceae bacterium | reverse complement strand
CTCCTCGCGGACCGCCTGCGACCGCTCTCACGCGTGCACCCGGAGCTCGATGGCATCGTGCCCATCGCGCACACCGAGGGCGGGGACCGGGAGGAGCCCAACAACGCGCCGGAGATCCTCCGCGCGCTCGCCGGCTTTCTGGTCCATCCCAACGTCGGGGCGGTGCTGGCGGTCGACCTTGGGGTCGAACCGATCCACAACGCCCGGTTGGAGCAGTTCATGCGGGTGGAAGGGTACCCGCTGGATGACGTCCGCCACGGGTTCCTGACTTTGGGCCGGGGCCTGCAGGCGGATCTGGCCGAGGGCGAGCGGCGCATCCGGGAATGGTTGCCCGCGGTCGCGGCGGAGCGGCGGACTCCGGAGCCCCTGAGCGGGCTCCGCATCGCCCTGCAATGCGGCGGCTCGGACGCGTTTTCCGGCGTCTCGGGCAATCCGTTGGCCGGCGCTCTGGTGCACGAGGCGATCCGCCACGGCGCGACGGGCGTGCTCACCGAGACCGATGAGACCATGGGCGGGGAGGCGCACCTGCTGGGCAACGTGCGCGACGCGGCCACGGCGCAGGCCTTCCTGGCGATGCTGGACCGATTCCGCGACAAGATGGCCTGGCACGGGCTGACCGCCGAGAGTAACCCTTCGGCCGGCAACCGCTTCCGCGGGCTCTACAACATCGCCCTGAAATCCCTCGGGGCCGTGCACAAGAAGGACCCGCGCAGCCGCCTCGACACCGTGATCGAGTACGCCCAGCCGCTGCGCGACCTGCCGGCGCCGGGCTTCACCTTCATGAACGGGCCGGGCAACGACCTCGAGGGGATCGCCGGCCAGGTGGCCTCGGGCTGCAACCTGATCCTGTTCGTCACCGGCAACGGCTCGATCACCAATTTCCCGTTCGTTCCGACCCTCAAGATCACGACCACGACCCGGCGCCACGAGCTGCTGCGGAACGAGATGGACCTGAACGCCGGGCGTTACCTCGACGGCGAGCCGATGGCGGCGGTGGTGGCCGATGGGTTCGAACAGCTGCTGACGACGGCCGGGGGGGCGCGCACCCAGGGCGAACGCGCCGGCCACGCCCAGGTTTCCCTGTGGCGCAATTGGCGGCAGACCGACACCTCGCGCCTCGCCGCGCTGCGCGCCCGGGTCCCGCCAGATGGGCGACCGCTCGCCGTGACTCCGGCCGTCACGCCGCGGCCGAATCCGCCGGCGCTGGCGATCCTCCGCCGGGCGGATGGTCGCCCCGCGACGGAACGGGTGGGCCTGGTGCTGCCCACCAGCCTCTGTTCCACCCAGATCGCGCGGCTGGCGGCGGAGCGCCTGAACGCCCGGGCCGCGGGGCGAGCGGCCGGGGTCACGCGGTTCCTCGGTTTCACCCACACGGAAGGCTGCGGCTTCGGTGGCCAGACCATGTACGAGCTCCTGCACCGAACCTACCGGGGCTACCTGACGCACCCGAACGTCGCCGTGGCGCTGCTGCTCGAGCACGGCTGCGAGAAGGTCCCGAACGACGTGATGCGCCACCACCTCGCGGCGGCGGGTGTCGATCCCGCGGGCTTCGGCTGGGCCAGCGTGCAGCTGGACGGAGGCATTGAGCGGGTGCTGGCGCGGATCGACGCCTGGTTCGACGAACGTCTCGCGGCGCTGCCGCCGGCGATGCCGGTCACGGGCGGTCCCGGTTGCCTGCGCCTGGCCCTGCAGTCGGCGGGCCCGGCGGATCCCGCGACGGCGCAGGCGTTCGCGGCGGTCGCGGCGACCGTGCTGGCGGCCGGAGGGTCCGTGCTGCTGCCCGCGTCCGATCCGCTCCTGGCGCCAGGGGCGTTCCGGGACGCGGTGCTGGGGGCCGACGAACCCCGCCCCACCCTCGCCTACGGCGAACCGCTGGGCCAAGAGGGGCTGCACGTGGTCGCGACCGAATCCAGCCACTGGACCGAGAACCTGACCGGCCTAGGCGGCTGCGGGGCCCATTTGGCGCTGACCCTGGTGCAGGAGCACGCGCGGCAGGGACATCCCCTGCTGCCGGTGCTGCAGGTGGCGGCGCCGGGCGTGCTGCCGGCCGGAGCGGCGGTTGAGATCGATGCGGAGCTGACCGGAAACCCGACGGCGGACGCCGACGCCCTGCTGGCGCTGGTGGCGCGGGTCGTGGGCGGCCGGCACACGCCGGTGGCGACCGCGCAGGGGAACGTCGATTTCCAGCTGACGCGGGGCGAACTGGGCCTCACGACCTGAGCCCCGGGCAGGCGGGCGGGTGGATGTGACTGCGGCAGTTGCCGCGGATGCGGGCGGAAGAACCGTCGGCCCGCAGGGCAATTCGGGAGGCCTCGATCGGTAACTTCGGGATCGTCCGCGGCTGCAGCCGCAGCCATCTCTCGCTGGCGGCCTCGTCGCCGAGGTCACTTCGCCCAGGCTGGGGCTGGGTTGACACTGACAGCTCGGGGACCTTGGCGCCGGAATCCGGACAAGAAAAAGGCCCGGTCTCTCTTGTGGAGAAACCGGGCCATAACTCTGGCAACAACCTACTCTCGCGGGACCTAACGTCCTACTACCATTGGCTGCTCAGGGCTTAACGGCCGTGTTCGGGATGGGAACGGGTGGGACCCCTGGCATATGGTCACCAGAAAGGGGAGCCCGGGGAACCCGGGCAAGGGAGGGAAAATCGAGGGTAGTGCACCTAAGGAGGTAAAATAAACGCCTAGAACGATGGGAGTTTTGCATGAACCGGAAGGGTCATTAGTACCGGTAAACTCAACGGGTTACCCCGCTTACATTTCCGGCCTATCAACCGGGTGGTCTACCCGGACCCTTCACCCCTTGCGGGGATTGTGATCTTATCTTGGGATGGGCTTGGCGCTTAGATGCTTTCAGCGCTTATCCCTTCCGAACATAGCTACCCGGCGCTGCCGCTGACGCGACAACCGGAACACCAGAGGTTCGTCATTCTCGGTCCTCTCGTACTAGAGAATGAACCCCTCAAATCACAAACGCCCACAGCGGAT
>JAIXQE010000112.1 GCA_027485815.1 Opitutaceae bacterium | reverse complement strand
TGGGACTGGCTGTTCGGGACCGCCTACCTGCCCCAGCAACCGGAGACGCCCGCCCGCTTGGGTTTCGACGGAATGGACCGCTATCCCCGCGGCATCTGGGGGCGCCTGTGGGACCCGTTCGGGTCCCGCGACAGCGGCGGTGGCGGCGGCAATGCGGGCCCGCAGCCGCGCGAACCGGGAGACCCCAGCAGCCGTGACGGCGGCTGAAGGCTCTTCGGGTTCGGCGTGGCTCAGCGGTCCTTCCGGCGAACCAGTCGGACGACGGCGATCATGGCCATCAGGCCACCGGCAACTAGGAGGGAGCTCGTGGAGACCTCGGCAACCGGTGCCGGCGTTCTGGAGGCAAGGAAGAGCAGGGCGTTCATCGTATTGGGAGGGGGTTGGGATTGAGCTTACGGGGAACTACTACCCGTCAGCATCTTCCGTACCGCGCCGGATCACGCGTTCTCTAAATCAGCTCAAACCTTTTCCAATTAAGGCTTTATGGGAATAACTTTTCCGTGCGCCGTCTACGATCGCCAGTGGCGCCAAACTAATCTGTAAACTCCGCCGACACTAGAAGCGAAGGATCGCCGCCGTGGGCGGCGGTCCTGGAAAAACAGAAATCCGTTTCTGTTTTTCAAAACCGGCCGCGCCCGGCCACCGCGGGAAAGCGCCGGCGGGCTTTCCCGCCGGCGATTCCCGGCTGGATTTCGCGTGGGGTCCCGTTGCATCCTGCCGCCCCCACTAACCCCGCCCCTTTCCCTATGCGCCTGCCCCTCCCGCTCCTCGCCGGCCTGCTCGGCCTGCTGTCCCCCCTCCCCGCCGCGGCCGCGTCGCCCCGCCTCCTGCTCGAGGCGGAAAGCTTCCGTAATCCGGGCGGCTGGTCGCTCGACACCCAGTTCATCGAGATCATGGGCTCGCCCTACCTGCTCGCCCACGGGCTGGGCCAGCCGGTCGCCGACGCCACCACCACCGCCACCCTCCCCGCCACCGGCAAGTACCGCGTCTGGGTCCGCACCAAGGACTGGGTCGCCCATTGGGGCGCGCCCGGCACGCCCGGCCGCTTCCAGGTGCTGGTCAACGGCCAGCCCCTCGCCGAGACGTTCGGGACCAAGGGCAAGGCCTGGTCCTGGCAGGATGGCGGCGTGATCGAGGCCACCAGCGCCAGCCTCGCGGTCGCCCTCCGCGACCTCACGGGCTTCAACGGCCGCTGCGACGCGATCTATTTCACGCAGGACCTGAAGGAGACGCCGCCGGATGACTCCGCGCCCCTCTCCGCGTGGCGCAAGGCCGCGCTCGGCCTCCCGGCCGCTCCGGAGGACATGGGCGAGTTCGACCTGGTGGTCGTCGGCGGCGGCTACGGCGGCCTCGGCAGCGCCATCTCCGCAGCCCGCCAGGGCCTGAAGGTCGCCCTCATCCAGAACCGCCCCGTGCTGGGCGGCAACGGCAGCTCCGAGGTCCGCGTGTGGTCGATGGGCCTGATCCGCCGCGGCAAGTACCCGAATATCGGCGAGATGGTGGAGGAGTTCGCGGACCGCGCGAAGAACTCCCCCGGCATGTACGAGGAGTTCGGCGACGCCCAGAAGGAGGCGCACGTCCGCAAGGAGAAGAACATCAGCCTGTTCCTCAACGAGCACGTGTATGCCGCCGAGAGCCGCGACGGGAAGATCCTCTCGGTCACTTCCCTCAACACCACCACCAGCCGCGAGAAGCGCTTCCGCGGGAAGCTCTTCGTGGACTGCACCGGCCACGGGAACCTCGCCCACCTCGCCGGCGCCAAGTACGAGATCGAGCTGAAGGACCTGCTCGGCATGAGCAACATGTGGGTCTGGAGCAACGCCGCCGAACCACGCGCCTTCCCCGAGACCCCGTGGGCCCTCGACCTCACGATGGACGACTTCCCGTACCCGAAGATGGGACGCGCCGACATGGCCGACAAGGGCAAGGGCGAGTGGTTCTGGGAGAGCGGCTTCAACAAGCACCCGATCAACGACCTCGAGCTGATCCGCGACTGGAACCTCCGCGCGGTCTTCGGCGCCTTCAACGCGATGAAGAACCGCGACGGCAAGGCCGAGCACCCCAAGGCCAAGCTGGACTGGGTGGCGTACATCGGCGGCACCCGCGAGTCCCGCCGCATCGTCGGCGACGTGATGCTCACCCAGGAGGACATCGTGAACAAACGCGACTTCCCGGACGGCTGCGTGCCGAGCACCTGGAGCATCGACCTGCACTTCCCGAAGCAGGAGTACGCGAAGAAGTTCCCCGACAATCCCTTCATCTCCTACGCGGACCACGATCGCCGCGTCGACCGGCAGTACGGTTACCCGATCCCCTACCGCACGCTGTACTCGGTCAACATCAGCAACCTGTTCATGGCCGGCCGCAACATCAGCGTCACCGACGTGGCCCTCGGCACGGTGCGCGTGATGAAGACGATCGGGATGATGGGCGAGGTCGTCGGCAAGGCCGCCTCCGTCGCGGTGCGGCGGAACTGCACCCCGCGCGAGGTCTACACGCTCTACTGGTCCGAGATGGACCAACTGCTGCAGTTGCCCGGCCGCGCCCGGCGCCTTCCGGACAACACCTTTGACCTCAGCGGCCCCACCCCCGGCCCGGTGGACGACAACGGCGGCCGCGGCGTCGCCCTCACCGCGCTCAAGGGCATCGTCGTCGACAACACCAAGGCGAAACTGACCGGCAAGTGGACCAACGGCGGTGGCCTGGCCTTCGTCGGTAACGACTACGCCTATGCCCGTGGCCCCGGCCACACCGCCACCTTCGAGTTCACGGTGCCGACCACCGGCAACTATGAGGTCCGCTTCGCCAGCGCGGCCCACGAGAACCGCGCCAGCAACACCGCGGTCACGGTGCGCCACGCCGGCGGCGAAGCCAAGGTCACCGTGAACCAGCGGGTCACCCCGCCGATCGACACGCGTTGGATCCCGCTCGGCACCTACCGCTTCACCGCCGGTGAGACCCACGCGGTGGTCGTCGATGCCGCGACGGCCAACGGCAACGCCCACATCGACGCGGTCCAGCTCCTGCCCGCCCCCTGAGCCGGCGGGTCCGGACTCCCCGTGCGGCCGGCCCTCCTCCAGTTCTACCGCCTCGCCGTCGTCGCGGCCATCGCCTGGCTGGTCCGCGACGTCGCCGTGCACCAGCGCTCGCACGGCGACGCCCCGGTCGACGTCACCGAGGTCCGCGGCTTCTTCCCGGAAGCCGCCCGCCTCCGCCCCGACAGCTCGGAGCGCGACGGCCTCTTCGTCCTCGACCGCGCAGGCCGCGAACTCGGCTACGTGGTGCGCACGCAGCCCCGCTGCCAGGACATCATCGGCTACTGCGGGGTGACGGACACCTTGGTCGCCCTCGACCCGGACTGGAAGATCCTCGGGCTGAAGGTGCGTTCATCGGAGGATACCGCGGAGCACCTGCGCGATGTGGTCACCGATCGGAAGTTCCTGAAGAAGTGGAATGGGATGAGCTGGGACCAGGCGGCGGGCCTCGACCTCCGGGCGGCCGGCATCGAGGGCGTCTCGGGCTCGACGATGACCAGCATGGCCATCGCCCGCAGCGTGAAGGCGCGCCTGCAGGCCAGCCGCGATGAGATGCTCGCCCGGCCGACCTTCTCGCCCGGCTGGCGCGACTGGGGCCTGCTGGCGGTGATCGGACTCGCGGCCCTTCAGGCCTACGGGCCCGCGGACTGGCGGCGCCGCGGGAAACTGCCGCACCAGCTGCTGCTCGTCGGCTATGTCGGCCTCGTGAGCGGCGACCTCCTCGCTCAATCGCTCCTCGCGGGCTGGGCGCGCGGCGGCGTGCCGTGGGAGACCGCCCCGGGCCTCGCGCTCCTCCTCGGCGCCTCCCTCGTGCTGCCATGGGCGACGCGGAAGCCGTTCTACTGCCATCACGTCTGCCCGCACGGCGCGGCCCAGGAGCTCATCGGCCGGATCCGCCCGCGACGCTGGACCCCCACCCTCCGTCCGGACGTCGCCCGCGGCCTCGGTTACCTGCCGGCCGCGCTGCTGCTGTTCAGTCTGGTCGTCGCGATGACCGCCCTGCCCTTCAACCTCGCGGGCTTGGAGCCGTTTGACGCGTGGGTCTTCCGCACCGCGGGCATCGCCACGCTCGGGGTCGCGGCGGTCGGGCTGGTCGCTTCGGTCTTCGTCCCGCAGGCCTACTGCCGGTTCGGCTGCCCGACCGGAGCCCTGCTCAATTTCGTCCGCGCCCGCGGCGCCACCGACCGTTTTTCCGCCCGCGACGCCGCGGCCCTCGTGCTGGTGGCGATCGCCGGGGCGCTCAACCATTGGGACGTCCCCCTGCAGCAGTGGATGAAGCACGTCGGCTGATCCGCCTGGGCCTCTGGTGGACCCTGGGGTTGGCGGCCCTCCCCGCCGCCGGCGGCGCCGCCGAGCCCGTGGCGGCCGGTGGCCGCGCCCTCGGCACCACCTGGTCGCTGCGGTGGGTGCCGGGACCAGGCACCCCCGATCCCGCAGTCGTGCAGCGCGAGGCGACGGCACTGCTCGAGGCGTTCGAGGCGGAACTCTCCGCCTGGCGCCTGGACTCCGCGCTCCACCGCCTGAACGCCGCCGCGGCCGGCGCATGGCTGCCCGTCTCGCCACGCCTCGCCGGAATCGTCGCGGAGGCCCTCGACGTCGCCGCGCTCACCGGCGGCGCCTTTGACCCGACCGTCGAGCCGCTGCTCGGCCCCTGGGGCCACGGTCCGGCCGCACGCACCGGTCCACCGCCCCCGCCCGCCGAGCTGGAAAGTCTCCGTCGGCAGGTAGACTGGCGCCGCCTCGAGGTCCGCGCGGATCCCCCGGCCGTCCGGCGCGCGCGAGCGGACACCCGCATCGACCTCTCCTCCCCCGCGAAGGGACGGGCGACCGACGAGCTGAGCGACCTCGCGCTCCGCCTCGGCGCGCCGAACCACCTCGCCGCCGTCGGCGGTGACCTCCGCGCGGCGGGACCGGGAACCACGGGCGCGGGCTGGCCCGTGGGCATCGCGACGCCCGGGACCACGACAGCCGCCGTCGCGCGCCGCCTGCACCTGCGCGATGCCGCCCTTTCCACCTCGGGCAATGACCGCAACCGCGCGCCCATCGGTCCCGCGGGCGCCGGTCACCTGCTCGATCCCCGCTCCGGCCGGCCGGCGGAGAGCAGCCTGCTCTCGGTGAGCGTGCGCGCGGCGACGAGCCAGCGCGCGAGCGCCCTCGCGACGGGGTTGTTCGTCCTCGGACCGGCAGCGGGACCGGCCCTCGCGGACGCGGCCAGCCTGCCGTCCCTGTTTCTCGCGAACACCCCCGCCGGCACGCTGACGGCGCGGGCCACCGGGAGCGGCTGGGAACCGGAGATCGGTCCGGCCCCCGTCTCGCCTCACAACCGGTAGACCCGCGCGGCGTTCGAGGACCAGATCCGCCTCTGATCCTCCGCGGAGACGCCCGCCAGCAACGCCTCGACCGTGGCCACCCAACGCGGGTAATCTGTGGCGAGGGTACTCACCGGCCAGTCGCCCCCAAAGAGCAGCCGGCCGGGACCGAAGGTGGCGAGGAGGTGATCGACGTAAGGTCGGAGGTCGGCAGTCGTCCACGCCCGCAGATCGGCCTCGGTCGCCAGGCCGCTGAGTTTGCAGTCCACATTGGGCAGGGCCGCGAGTGCGCGGATCTCCTCGCGCCACGGGTCCAGCCGCCCGGCGCGGATGTCCGGCTTGGCCCCGTGGTCCAGAATAAAGCGCACCCCGGGGCAGCGGCGGACCAACTCGACCACGGCGCCGAGTTGGCGGGCGTAGAGGCAGAGGTCGAAGCTGAGCCCGAAGCGCTCCAGCCGCCGTACGCCCTCCACGAACTCCGGCCGCAGGCAGAAGGCGTCGTCCGGTTCATCCTGCAGCAACCGCCGCACGCCGCGGACGCGCGGCCGGGACGCCAGTTGCTCCAGCCAAGGCTCGACCGCCGCGCCCGCCTCCACCGGCGCATGCGCGACGATCGCGGCGAGGCGGGGTTCGGTCGCGGCGAGACCGTCGACCCACGCGACCTCGGCCAGGGCATCGGCGGCGCCGCATTGGACAAAGACCAATCGATCAACGGCGACCGCTCCGCAGGCGCGGGCGAATTCGCCGGGGCCCCGGCGGCCAGCCAGCGCGGGAACGCCGTCGAGCCAAGCGTAGCGGCCCGCGGCGGGATCCCAGAAGTGAACGTGCGCGTCGGTGAGGGGAAAGGCGGGCATGCGGGGATGCCGCCGAGGCCAGCCGCAAACCGGCCGCACGCCAAGCCCGCAGGCTGGCCGCAAACCCGGGCTTGAGCTTTGCCGGCGGCAACGCGTAGGGTCGCTGACCTGTTGGTTCCCGTGGGCGCGTCCGAACTTGCGATCCTTTCCGCCGAGGGCGGCCAGTTGCTCGACTGGTCGCTGGAGGCCGCGTCGGTGCTCGTCGGGCTCGCGGCCGGTTTCGGCGTCGTCTGGGCGCTCACCCGCCACACCCGCCGGGTGGCCCACGAGCAGGCGGCCGAACTGATCGAGGTCGCGCGCCGCGAGGCCGCCGTCGCCGGCGAGGAACTGCGCCAGAAGGCCGAGGCCGAGATCCAGGAGAAGCGGGCGGAACTCAACCGCGAGTACGACCGCCGCGAGATCGAGAGCGACATCCGCCTCCGCGAGATCAAGGCCCACGAGGAATCCCTCGCCCTGCTCGACTACCAGTTGGAACAGCGGCAGGAGCGCCTCAACCGCGAGAACGCCGCCCTGCGCCAGGCGCGCGACGCCATCCGCAGCCTCTCCAAGAGCGTCCGCCAACGCCTCGAGGGCGTCTCCCAGCTCGACGCCGACGCCGTGCGGCGGCAACTCCGCGAGGAGGTGCTGCTGGAGTGCCAGGACGAGTTCCGCGCCCTGCGCCGCGCGACCCTGGAGAAGTCCGAACGGGAACTGCAGGACGACGCCCGCCGCGTGCTGATCTCCGCGATGCAGCGGATCGCCGGGCGGCCCAACAACGACCTCACCGCCACCATCATCCAGCTCCCCTCCGAGGAGATGAAGGGCCGGATCATCGGGCGCGAGGGCCGGAACATCAAATCCTTCGAGTCCGCCACCGGCGTCACGCTCCTCATCGACGAGTCCCCGCAGATGGTGCTCGTCTCCTCCTTCGACCCCGTGCGCCGCGAGGTCGCGCGCGTCGCGCTGGAGGGCCTGGTCAAGGACGGCCGCATCCATCCCGCCTCGATCGAGGAGTACGTGCGCCGCGCCCAGGAGGAGATCGACCTGGTGACGACCCAGGCGGGCGAGGAGGCCGTGGCCCGGCTGCACATCAATGGCCTGCATCCGGAAATCATCCGCCTGCTCGGCCGCCTCAAGTTCCGGTTCTCCTACACCCAGAACGTGCTCGACCACTCGGTCGAGACCGCGTTCCTGGCCTCGCTGCTGGCCAGCGAGGTGGGCCTCGACCCCGATGTCGCGAAGCGCGCGGGGCTGCTGCACGACATCGGCAAGGCCGCCCCCGGCGAATTGGAGGGCAGCCACGCCGCGATCGGCGCCGAATTCATCCGCCGCCACGGCGAGACGCCGATCGTGGTCAACGCGGTCGCCGCCCACCACGAGGAGGTCCGGCCCGAGACCATCTACGCCGGGCTGGTCATCCTCGCGGACACGCTCTCCGCCAACCGCCCCGGCGCGCGCGCGGATTCGCTCGACGGCTACATCCAGCGCATCGCTCGGCTGGAACGGCTGGCGACGTCGATCGAGGGCGTGCAGCAGGCCTTCGCCGTGCAGGCCGGCCGCGAGCTGCGGGTGGTGGTCGCGCCGACGGAGGTGACCGACGACCGCGCCCGCGAGATCGCCCGCGACTTGCGCAAGCGCATCGAGACGGAGCTCCAGTACCCGAGCACCATCAAGGTCACGGTGATCCGCGAATCCCGCTTCACCGAGACCGCCTCCTGAACCGGGAGCGGAACCGGTTTCCTCCGGGCGGGAACGGGCTCGCCCCGCGCGGCAAAAGCCGTTCGCTCGCGGGATGCGGTTCCCCTTCCCGTTGCTCCCCTCCCGCCTGCTCCTCGCCGGCCTCGCGCTCGCCGGTTCCGTCCTCCGCGCGGCCACGCCCCCGCCCGCCTCGGCCGACGTCGTGATCTACGGCGGCACCTCCGCCGGCATCACCGCCGCCCTCCAGACCGCCCGCCTCGGCCGGACCGCGCTCCTCATCGAGCCGACGCAGCACCTCGGCGGGCTGACCACCGGCGGCCTCGGCGCGACCGACATCGGCAACAAGCGCGCGATCGGCGGGATGGCCCGCGAGTTCTACGGCCGCATCTGGGAATACTACCAGCAGCCCTCCGCCTGGACCCGCCAGGTCCGCACGGACTACGTCAACCGCCGCGGCACGGCGAATGACCCCGCGGAGCGCACGCTGTGGACCTTCGAGCCCCACGTGGCCACGCGGGTCTACGACGCGATGCTCCGGGAGGCGGGCGCGCGCGTCACCGTGGTGCGCGGCGAGCGGCTCGAGCTGGCCCCGGGCCGCGGCGTGTTCAAGGAGGGCGCCCGGATCACCCGGATCGTGATGGAGAGCGGCCGCGCGTTCACCGGGCAAATGTTCATCGATGCGACCTACGAGGGCGACCTGATGGCGCGCGCGGGCGTGAGCTACCACGTGGGCCGCGAGGCCAACGCCACCTACGGCGAGACGATCAATGGCGTGCAGGCCGGCCACGCCTTCAGCCACCAGTTCATCCGCCCGGTCGACCCGTACGTCGTCCCCGGCGACCCCCGCAGCGGCCTCCTGCCGGGGATCAATCCCGAGGGCCCCGGGACCGAATTCGCCGGCGACCGCAAGGTGCAGGCCTACAACTTCCGCCTCTGCACCACCGACGTGCCGGAGAACCGCCGCGCGTGGGAAAAGCCCGCCCGCTACGACCCGCGCTGGTACGAGCTGCTCCTACGCAACTTCGAGGCCGGCGACCACCGCGTGCCGTGGAACCCCGTCTGGATGCCCAACCGCAAGACGGACACCAACAACAACTACGCCGTCAGCACCGACTTCATCGGCCAGAACTGGGACTACCCGGAAGCCGACCACGCCACCCGCGAGAAGATCCGGCAGGCGCACGAGGACTGGCAGCGCGGCCTGATGTGGACCCTCGCGCACCACCCGCGCGTGCCGGAGAAGGTCCGCGCGGAGTTCCAGCGCCTCGGCCTCGCGCGGGACGAGTTCACCGAAAACGACAACTGGCCGCGCCAGCTCTACGTGCGCGAGGCGCGCCGGATGATCAGCGACCACGTGATGACCGAACGCCACTGCACCCGGGCGGAGGTGGTCGCGGACAGCGTGGGCATGGGCGCCTACAACATGGATTCCCATCACGTGCAGCGCTACGTCACGAAGGACGGCCACGTCCGCAACGAGGGGGACGTGCAGGTGCGCGTGCGTCCCTACCCGATCAGCTACCGCAGCATCCGCCCGCGCGCCGCCGAGGCGGCAAACCTGCTCGTGCCCGTCTGCCTCAGCGCCTCGCACATCGCCTACGGCTCGATCCGGATGGAGCCGGTCTTCATGGTGCTCGGCCAAAGCGCCGCCACCGCGGCGGTGCACGCCCTCGAGCAGGGCGTCGCGGTCCAGGCCATCGACGCGGAACGGTTCCGCGCGCGGTTGCTCGCCGACGGCCAGGTGCTCGATTTCGAAAGCCCGCCGCTGCCCGTCGTGCTCCGCAAGCCCCGGACGCAGCTCGCGGGCATCGTGGTCGACGACCTGCAGGCCCAGCGCCATGGCTTCGACCGCGGCAGCACCGCGCATCCGACCTACGTCGACTCGGGTTACGCGCACGACAACAACACGGGCAAGGGCGACCAGTGGGCGCGCTTCGTCCCCGACCTCCCGCGCGCCGGCCGTTACCGCGTGCTGGTGGCGTACCCGCATAATGCCAATCGGGCGACCAGCGTGCCGGTGCTGATCCGCCACGCGGACGGCGAGACGCGCGTGACCCTCAACCAGCGCCGCAAGCCGGCGGTGGACGACCTCCTCGAGCCGGTGGGTGAGTTCCGGTTTGAGGCGGGCCAGGCGGGCCGGGTCGAGATCACGAACGCCGGCACGGACGGCTTCGTCGTGATCGACGCCGTCCAGTGGGTCCCGGTGCCCTGAGCGGGCGGGAACCAGCCGTAAAAAAGCCGCCGGCGCGGGGCCGGCGGCGGAAACGGGGGACGCGTCGGACGCGGCCTTACTTCTTCTTGTCTTCCTTCTTGAACTCCTTGTGGCCCGCCTTCTGCGCATCGGCGAGCTGGCTCACGAGCTTGGCCGCCTCGGCGTTGTTGTTGGCCTTGAGGGCCGCCTCCACCTTGGCCGTGAGCTCGAGGAACTTCTTCATCTCGGCCTGGTAGCGCGCGACGAACTCCTTCTGCTTCGCGGCCGGGATGTCCTTGGTCATCGCCGGATCGAGCTTCGCCGAAGCCTCGGCGTTCTGGCGGATCACCGCCAGCTTGGCCAGGGAGTCGGCATTCTTGGAGGCGTCGGAGATCTGACGGCGGAGCGCACGGAAGGCGCCGCCCATCTTCTCCATCTTGGCGCCCAGCTCGGTTTCGTCGGCCGCCAAGGGACCGGCAAGGAGGGCGAGGGCAAGGGTGGTCAGCAGGGCACGGAACTTCATGGGATTACTGGGTAAGTTGTGGGAAACGCCCGAAGAAAACCGCACCGGATCGGGCAAGGGCAACCGCAATCTGGAACCGCCCCCCGGCTGCAGCCTCGACTCCGCCGCCCACGACGCCTTGCCTCGCGGAATGCCCGGTCCCCGCGTTCCCCTCCGGCTGCCCGCCCTGCTCGGCCTCGCCCTCCTCGCCGGTTGCGGCACGCCGCCGCCCCCCGCCGTCGCCCCCGCGACGCCCGCACCTGCGACCGCGCGCGTCCCGTTCCTCCCGGAGAAACTCACGGCCATCGACGCGGCCGTCGACCGGGCGATCGCCGACCGCAAGATTCCCGGCGGCGTCCTCTGGCTGGAACGCGCGGGCGAAACCTACCGCCGCACCTATGGCCAACGCGCGCTGGTGCCCGCCCCCGCCCCGGCGACCGAGGACACGATCTACGACGCGGCCTCGCTGACCAAGGTGATCGCCACCACCACGGCGGTGATGCAGCTGGTGGAGCGCGGCCGCCTCGAGCTCGACGCCCCCGTCGCCCGCTACCTCCCCGCCTTCGCCCAGCACGGCAAGGAGCGGGTCACCGTCCGCCACCTGCTCACCCACTTGTCCGGCCTGCGCCCCGGGATCCCCGCCACGCCGGCCTGGGAGGGCACCGCCGCCGCGATCGAGCGCGCGTGCGCGGAACGGCTCCAGCAGGCGCCGGACAGCCGCTTCGTCTACAGCGACATCAACTTCATCCTCCTTGGGGAAATCGTGCGGATCGCGGACGGCCGGCCGCTCGACGCCTATTGCGAGGCGGAGATCTTCGGGCCCCTCGGCATGCGCGACACCGGGTTCCGGCCCGCCGCCGCGCGCCGCGACCGCATCGCCCCCACCGAGCAGGTCGGGGGCCGGATGATCCACGGGGAGGTCCACGATCCCACGGCGCGGCGGATGGGCGGCGTCGCCGGCCACGCGGGGCTCTTCCTCACGGCCGCCGACCTCGCGCGCTTCTGCCGGATGATCCTCGGCCGCGGCACGCTCGACGGCGTGCGCATCCTCCGGCCCGAGAGCGTCGCGGAAATGACCCGGGTGCAGAACGACGGCTCCGCCCGGCGCGGCCTCGGCTGGGATATCGACACTCCGTACTCGGGGCCGCGTGGCCGCTGGTTCCCCGCCGGCCGCAGCTTCGGGCACACGGGTTGGACCGGCACCAGCGTGTGGATCGACCCCGGCTCCGGCGCGTTCGTCATCTTCCTCGCGAACCGCGTCCACCCCGACGGCAAGGGCGACTCCACCCCGATCCGCCGCGAGATCGCGACCCTCGCGGCGGAGGCGATGGGCCTCGACCGGGACGCCGTGCGCAACGGGATCGACGTGCTCGTGGCGGAGGACTTCGCGCGCCTGCGCGGGCTGCGCGTCGGCCTCATCACCAACCCCAGCGGACGCGACCGGCAGGGCCGTTCCACGATCGACCTCCTGCACGGCGCGCCCGGGGTGAAGCTCACCGCGCTCTTCAGCCCCGAGCACGGCATCCGCGGCACCGCCGACGAGAAGGTCGGCGACACCGTGGACGAGAAGACTGGCCTGCCCGTCTACAGCCTCTACGGCGAGACCCCGCGCCGCGCCCCCGGAATGTCCGCCGCCGAGCACGACCAAGCCGTCATCCGCGCCCACGCGCCGAAGGCGGAGCACCTGCGGGACCTGGATGTGCTGCTGGTGGACCTGCAGGACATCGGCGCGCGGTTCTACACCTATTCGGCGACGGTGGGTGCAGCGCTGGAGGCGGTGGCGCGGGCGGGCAAGCGCCTGATGATCCTCGACCGGGTCAACCCAATCACCGGCGCGCGCTGGGAGGGCCCGGTGATGACGCGGCCGCCGAGCTTCATCGGCTTTCATCCGATGCCGGTGCGCCACGGGATGACCCTCGGGGAGCTGGCGGTGTTCTTCAACGCGGAGCGGGCCTTCGGCGCGAACCTCGAGGTCGTCCGCTGCGCGAACTGGTCGCGCGACCGCTGGTTCGACGAAACCGGCCTCGGCTGGGTGAACCCGTCGCCCTCGATGCGCAGCCTCACCGCAGCCACGCTCTACCCCGGGCTCTGCTTGCTGGAGAGCACCGTGATCTCGATGGGGCGCGGCACGATCCGGCCCTTTGAGCAGGTCGGCGCGCCGTTCGTGGATGGCGTCCGCCTCGCGGCCGAACTGAACGCGCGCGGGTTGCCCGGCGTGCGCTTCGAGCCCGTGCGCTTCACGCCCTCGATGGACTTCTATCCCGGCCCCGCCTCGGCCCTGAAGCACAAGGACCGCGAGTGCGGCGGCGTCCGCGTGATCCTCACGGACCGCGCGGCCTGCCCAGTCGTTGACGTCGGCCTCGAGCTGGCGCTCGCCCTGCGGCGGCTGTACCCGGCGGAGTTCAACGTCGACGCGATGGGCCGCCTGCTGGGCGACGACGCGACGCTGGACGCGATCCGGCGCGGGGAACCCCTCGCACGGATCAAGGCGGCGTGGGAACCCGGCCTGCGCGACTTCGCGGCCCGCCGCGAACGGGCCCTGCTCTACCGCTGAATCGCCCCGGCGGAGGCGGCCGAGCGGCGACTTCGGCCTGACTCAGCTGGACTCAGGGACGGACCGCCGCGAGGTAGTCGCACAGCACGCGGGCGTTGGCGAGGTAGGCGGACGTGGTGATCCAGGGGCCGGCGGAGCGACGGCCGGCCGGCGCGAGCCAGCGGCCCTCGGCGTCGAGGGCGGCCAGCGCGGCGCGCACCTTGGGCTCGAGGGCGCGGGCCTCAGCGGCACGCCGAGCGGCGGAACGCGCCTTCTCCTCGGCGGCCCGGCGCTGCGCCAGCAGGGCGTCGCGACCCTTGGTGCGGACCTCCTCATACTGCCGGCGGAGACTGGGGACGCCGTAATCGCTCTCCCACGAGTACCCGGTGCGGCGCTCCTCGCTGAGGTCCTCGAGGCGGTACTTGATCTTGCCGTCGCGGTCCCCGTAGATCGGCCGGTTGGTCCCCAGTTCGTACATCCGGGCCCAACGGCCGGATGCGAGGGCGGAGCGGTCAAACCAGGCCAGCGCGCGCGGCACCGGCTCGAGGTAACGGGGGTCCCCCGTCTCGACGTGCATCTCGATCAGCAGCCGGAGGGCGCCGACGCTCTCGCCCGAACAGACGCTGGGCGGTTCGAAGGCGCGGGCCCACGCGGGCTCGAGCTGCGGGTTGTACTGCTGGGCCCAGACGGGCTGCGGCTCGGGCAGTTGCGCGAGCAGGAGGAAGTCGACGCCGCGCAGCGCCGCCGCGCGGTACTCCGGGTTCCCGGTCGCGCGCGCCGCCTCCAGGAGGGTCAGGATGCAGTCGCGCTGCGTGTTGTCGTTGAGGGTGTAGTGCCCGTTGTAGTTGGTCTTCGGGTACTCGCGGGGGTAATCCGCCGGGAAGCGGGCGGGTCGGACCGGATAATCGGCGGGGTCGACGCGCTGCCCATTCCAGCGCTGCGGCCAGCCGCCGTTAGGGCGCTGTGCCTCGAGCAGGCGTCGGAGCCCGTAGTCGCGGGCCGCGCGCAGGCGGGCCTCCCGCTCGCCGCCCGGCGCGGGGGAGGCGGCCACCACCGCCACCAGCAACCGCAGCGCGCTCTGGGTGTTGTCGTCGTCGAAGGTGGTCGTGTTCTTCCGCTTCGCCCCCTCGGCGGGCGGAATCCGGCCGACATCGGTCCGTCGGTACCACGCGGAGGCGAGCGCGGGGTCGAACTCGATCAGGTAATCCCAGCCGCCCGATTCCAACTGCCCGGTGGCGAGGGCATCCGCGGCGGCCTGCGCGGCGTCGAGGTAGGCGGGGTCGCCGGTCACTTCCCACGCCCGCAGGAAGGCCTGGCCGACCGCGGGCGTGCCCGGGGGCTGGACCCAGATCTGCGTCGGGGTGGCGGTGTTTTCCCCGGCCCGCTCCCGGAGGTCGGGCGAGTAGCGCCAGAGGTAGCCGCCCCCGGTGTTCAGACTGCGGAGAAAGGTAGTCGCGCGCGCGAGACCGGCGCGCGCCTCCTCCGCCAACGGCGCCGGGGCGGGCGCAGCGGCGAGGACGGACGTGGCGGCGGCAAGCGTCAGGACAAACCGGGGGGCAAGCAGGGTGGCGAAGCGCATGGACGGCGGGGGAAGACGCTAAGCTGGGTCGGAGGTGACGGGCTGGCGAGGCTTTCACGGTCCCGCCTTGCGTCGAGGCCGGGTCCCGCTTGCCTCCCCGCAACCACCCCGTGCCCCCGATGAAAATCCTCCTCCTCGCCGCCGCCCTCGCCCTCTCCGCCGGAACCGCCGCCGCCCAGGACTGGGCCAAGGCGCGGCTCGAGCAGTCGCCCCGCCACCTCGAGTGGGTCACCCTCAAGCACGGCGACCGCCAGGTCCGCTGCTTCCTCGGGTTCCCCGAGGCGAAGGGCAAGGCGACCGCGGTGGTGCTGATCCACGAGATCTTCGGACTCACCGACTGGGTGCGCGGGATGGTCGACCAGTTCGCGGCGGCCGGCTACATCGCCATCGCGCCGGATTTCCTCTCGGGGACGGGCCCGAACGGCGGCGGCACCGAGAGCCTCGGCGGCCCCGATGGCGCGCGGGCGAAGATCCAAGGCCTGCCGCAGGCGCAGATCGACGCCGACCTCGACGCGGCGGTGAAGCACGTGCGCGCCCTCGACGCGTGCTCGGGCAAGGTGGTCGTCGGCGGCTTCTGCTGGGGCGGGGCCAAGACCTTCCTTTACGCGACCCACAACCCCGCGATCGCCGCCGGCCTGGTGTTCTACGGGTCCGGTCCGGAAGCCGCCGCGGTATCCCGGATCAAGGCCCCGGTCTATGGCTTCTACGCGGAGAACGACGCCCGCATCAACGCCGGCCTGCCCGCGACCGAGCAGGCGATGAAGGCCGCGCAACGCTTCTTCGAGCCTGTCACCTACGCCGGCGCCGGCCACGGGTTCATGCGCGCGGGCGAGGATCCGGCGGGGTCCGACGCGAACAAGCGCGCCCGCGCCGAGGCCTGGACCCGCGTGAAGGCGATCCTCGGCCGCCTCTGACCGCCGGCGGATCGGCCTTGCGCCGCGCGCGGAACCGCTTCGGCTGAAGGCGGATGCCCGCCCTCCCCCGCCTCGCCGGCCTGCTGCTGGCCGCCCTCGCTGTCCTCCCTGTCCCCGCCGCCGAGACTCCGCCCGCCCTGCGGGGGATGCTCGTCGTGAACGAGGATAACAGTCACTTTTTCGGCTCGCGCCCGCCCGAGGAGATGACCCTCGCCGGCCTGCACGCGTGGGTGGACCAGTATGCCGGCACGCGGGTCACGCACCTGTTCCTTAATCCCAACGCGATGCGGGCCAGCTTTCGTAGCCGGACCCGCGAGGCGATCTGGGACCCGGTGAACGGCCGCGAGCCGGACCACCTCTGGCCGCGGAACGCCCGCCGCCTCGACGCGGCCGGCCTCGACCCTTACGCGGTGTGGATCGACCGCGCCCGGAACCGCGGCCTGTCCCCGTGGCTGACGATGCGGATGAACGACGCGCACTCCGTCGACGATCCGGCCAACTTCATGCACTCGGAATTCTGGCGGCGCCACCGGGAGTTCCGGCGCCAGCCGGACGGGCCATTCCCCCCCTCGGCCAACGGCGCGCTGAACTTCCGCCACCCGGAAGTGCGCGCGCACGTCCTCGATTTCCTGCGGGAACTCCTCGAACGCTACGCCCCCGACGGCCTGGAGCTCGACTGGATGCGCTTCGGCCACCACCTCACGCCCGGCCGCGAGACGGAGGAGGCCCACCACCTGACTGGGATCGTGCGCGAGGCGCGGCGGCTAACCCGCGAGTGGGGTGCCCGCCGCGGCCGGTCGATTCTCCTCGGCGTGCGCGTGCCGAGCCACCCCGACGCCGCCGCGGGCCTCGGGATGGACGCCGTCGCGTGGGCCCGCGAGGGGCTGGTCGATCTCGTAGTCGCCTCGCCCTACTGGTCGACCTCGGACTTCGTGTTGCCCACGGGCGAGTGGCGGGCGCGCCTCGCCGCGGCGGCCCCGGGCGTCGCCTTCCTGCCCGGCGTGGAACACAACCTCCGCGCCTACCCGTTGGGCAAGAGTGTCCCGCTGGATCTTGCCGCCCTGCGCGGGTTCGCCGCCCAGATGTGGCACGAGGGGGCGGAAGGGATCTACCTGTTCAACTGGATGGACAGCCAGACGCGACCGGTGAGCGCGGCAGATTACGGGCGGTTGCTGCGGGAGGGGCTGGAGCCCGCGGCGCTGGCGGGCCGCGAGCGGCGCCACGTGGTGACCTACATCGACACCGCCCCGCGGGGATTCCCCACCGGCGTGCAACTGCCGCTTTCCGGCCGGCCCGGCGGCACCGTTCACGTGGCGGCCGGCCCGGGCGCCGGGGACGGCGCGGCGTGGCTGGTGGCTGGCTTGGCGCCCAGCGCAACGGCGGCCACGGCCCGGCTGCAGGTGACCCTGAATGGCCGACCGCTGGCCGTGGGACCGGACCGCGAGGAGGTGACCACCCTCGGTGGGGTGGGCCGGGCGCTGCGTTTTGCCTGCCCGCCGGGGTCCGTGCGGGCCGGCCTGAACGAGGTCCGGCTGGCGCAGGAGGACGACGGACCGGCCGAGGCAATCGTGTGGGTGGAACTGCACGTGGTCGGGGCCCGCTGAAGGCGGGCGCCGGGGGCGCCGGGGCGCAGGATTTCACGGCGGGGGCGCCACCGCGGAAAAAAACCCTTTTCCTCCCCGAATGGCGGCTTGCACGGCGACGGCGGGCCCCGTTGCCTCGACCCGACCTTCTCATGTCCGAACGATCCGCCCGCCTGTCCCGTCCCCTCACCGCGCTCAAACAGTGGATCGATTCCGACTACACCCCGGGTGACCCGGCGCTGCTGCGGCAGGAGCCGGACCGCGTGGACTGGATGCGCTGCATCCCCTTCATCGTGCTGCATCTGGGCTGCCTGGGCGTCATCTGGGTGGGCGCGAGTCCGGTGGCGGTCTGGACCGCGGTGGCGCTTTATTTCGTGCGGATGTTCGCGGTCACCGGCATTTACCACCGGTATTTCTCGCACAAGACCTACAGCACCTCGCGCGCCGGCCAGTTCCTGCTCGCACTGTGGGGCGGCACGACAGTGCAGCGCGGGGCGCTCTGGTGGGCGTACCACCACCGGCACCACCATAAGCACTCGGACGACCCGGAGGATGCGCACTCGCCGCACGTGCACGGGTTCTGGTGGTCGCACATCGGCTGGATCACCAGCCGCCGCAACTTTCCGACCGACTACTCGACCATTAAAGATCTCGCGCGCTTCCCTGAGCTCGTGTGGCTGAACCGGTTCGATACGGTGGTGCCCCTGCTCTTCGGGCTCGCGATCTTCGGCACCGGCGAGCTCCTCGCGGTCCACGCCCCGGGGCTGGGCACGAACGGCTGGCAGCTGCTCGTGTGGGGCTTCTTCATTAGCACCACCGCGCTGTTCCACGGCACGGCCTGCATCAACTCGATGGCGCACCTGATGGGCCGCCGGCGCTTCAACACCAGCGACGACTCGCGCAACAGCTTCATCCTCGCCCTCATCACTCTGGGCGAGGGCTGGCACAACAACCACCACCGCTACCAGTCGTCCACCCGCAACGGCTTCTATTGGTGGGAGCTCGACCTCACCTACTACGGCCTCAAGGCGCTCTCGTGGACCGGCTTCATCTGGGGCCTCAAGGCCGTGCCGAAGTCCGTGATGGAGGAGGCCGCGCGCGCCGACCACGCGCACAGCATCGCGGCCGCGCGCCAGGCCCGCGAGGTCCACTTCGACGTTTCCCCGCTTAAACGGGTGGTCCCTGCCGCGGCCGCCATCGCCGTCGCCACCGCCACCGCCGCGGGGACCAAGCTCCCCGAAAAGGCCGACGGCGCCCCCGCCACCGAGCGCGCGACCGACGCCCAGCCGGACGCCCGCTGAGGCCGGAAGCCCGGGCCGCGGCGCCAACTCTCTCGCCACCGCTCCCGCCCATGCCCTCGCTCGCCATCGTCGGTTCCGGCATCGCGGGCCTCGGCTGCGCGCACTTCCTGCGCCACGCGCACGACGTCACCGTCTTCGAGCAGGACCCGCGGATCGGCGGTCACTCGCACACCGTGGACGTCCCCGAGCCGGGGACCGACCGGAAGGTCGCCTTCGACACGGGGTTCATGGTCTTCAACCTGGTCACCTACCCCCACCTCAACCGGCTGTTCCGGGAGCTGGCGGTGCCGGTGAAGCCGACCTCGATGTCGTTCAGCGTCCGCCACACGGCGAGCGGGTTGGAGTATTGCGGTTCCTCGTTGAACCACCTGTTCGCGCAGCGCCGCAACCTGCTGCGCCCGCGCTTCTGGCGGCTGCTGCGGGCGATCAGCCGATTCAACGGCGAGGCGGTGGCCGCGCTCGAGGATCCGGCGGCCGGCGCGGAATCCCTCGGGGAGTTCGTGCGGCGCCGCGGCTACGGGCAGGACTTCCTCGACCTTTACCTCGTGCCGATGAGCTCGGCGGTGTGGAGCACCCCGCCGGAGCTGATGCTGGCGTTCCCCGCCACCACCCTCCTGCGGTTCTTCCATAACCACGGCTTCCTCGGCCTCCACACGCAGCACCCGTGGTGGACGGTCGAGGGCGGCGCCCGCACCTACGTCGAGAAGCTGACGGCGGGCTGGCGGGACCGCATCCGCACCGGCTGCCCGGTGGCGCGGGTCCGGCGTGGGGGCGGCGGCGTGGAAATCACCACCGCAGACGGCGCGACCGCGCGCTTCGACCGGGTGATCCTCGCGTGCCACGGGGATCAGGCGCTGCGGCTGCTGGCCGATCCGACCCCGGCCGAGCGGCACACCCTCGCCGAATTCCATTATCAGCCCAACCCCGCGACCGTGCACACCGACGCGCGGGTCATGCCGCGCACGCGGCTGGCCTGGTCGAGCTGGAACTACGAGATCAACCCGGGGCCGGACGGCCGCGTGGCCACCGCCACGCATTACTGGATGAACTCCCTGCAGGGTGTCTCCGAGCGGGAGAACTACTTCGTGAGCATCGGGCGACCCGAAGCGATCGATCCCGCCCGGGTGCTGCGCCGCATCGCCTACGAGCATCCGCTCTTCAGCCTGGGCGCCGTGCGGGCCCAGGCGGAGATCCCTGGGCTGAACGCGTCTGCCCGGGGTGCCACCGAGACCTATTACGCCGGGGCCTGGCAACGCTATGGCTTCCACGAGGATGGCCTGCTGAGCGCGGTCCGGGTGGCGGAGCTGCTTCTGGGCCGCGATCCTTGGGCGGCGCGCGGCTAGGCGGCGGGCGCACGGAGATTTCACGATCGCGTCCTTGCCACCGGCGCCGCGGGCGGGTTGCGTCTTCCCGCCTCCGCCGTGCGCCCGCATCCGCCCCGACCCCGCGGACGTAGTCCCGACGCTGGTCCGAAGATGAAGTCCTGCCTGTACGAATGCGAGGTGATGCACGCCCGGTTCTCGCCGCGGCGCCACCGCTTCGCGTACCGGATCTTCCTCTTCGCGCTCGATCTCGACGAGTTGCCGGACCTGCCCCGCCGCATCGGCCTGTTCGGCCACAACCGCCGCCACCTCTACGCGTTGCACGACCGCGACTTCCTCCCCGTGGACGAGCCGCGCCATCCGTCCGGCCCCGCCGCGCCCGCGGCCGCCGCCGGCGCCACCCCCGGGCTCAAGGCGCGCGTCGCCGCCTACCTCCGGAGCCACGGGATCGAACTCGGGGACGGTAGCGTGCTGCTAGTCACCCTGCCCCGCATCGCCGGCTACCTCTTCAACCCGGTCTCCTTCTACTTCTGCCGCGACCGGGATGGGCGGCCGCTCGGCGCCATCGCGGAGGTGACCAACACCTTCCGCGAGATGAAGCCGTTCTTCGTCCCCGCGGACCCAGCGGACGCGGGGCGGGGCGTCTTCCGCCTCCGGGTGCCGAAGCAGTTCTACGTGTCCCCCTACTCGGACGTGGATGTCGCGTTCGACTTTCACCTGCGCCTGCCCGGGGACCAGCTCGCCATCCGCATCGACGACTACGTCGGCGAGGAGCGCACCCTCACCAGCACCCTTGCCGGGCCGCGCCGCACGCTCACCACCGGCCGCCTCGCGTGGTTCACCCTCAAGTATCCGTTGCTCACGCTGCGGGTCATCGCCCTCATTCACTGGCACGCCCTCCTGCTGTGGGCGAAGCGCGTGCCCTGGTTCGCCAAGGCGGCACGCGCCGCCGACCAGCGGGATCTTTACCGGCCCCACGCCTCCCTCAAGCCCGCCCCGCTCCCGTCCGCCCCGTCCGCGTCATGAGTTCCCCCTCCACCACCGTCTCGCCCGGATCAGCCGCCGCCCGCGCCACCGAGCCCTCGTTCGCCCGTCGCCTCGTGCTCGACGCCCTCTCCGGGATGGACCGCGGGTGCCTGCGGCTGGAGCTGCCCGGCGGTGACGCGCACCTCATCGGCGACCCGGCGGGAGCCGGACCCCACGCCCTGATCCGCGTGCGCCGCGAGGCGTTCTTCCGGAAATGCTTCTGGTCGGGCGACATCGGCTTCGGGGAGGCGTTTGTGGACGGCGACTGGGAGACGCCGGACCTGACGGCGGTGATCGCGCACTTTGTCCGCAACGTGGAGACGGCGCCGACCCTCTCGGGCTCGCGGCGGGCGCGCGGCTGGGCGCTGAACCTCCTGCGCGGGGCGAACCGGATCGGGCACCTGCTGCGGCCGAACACCCGGCGGATCGCGCGGCGCAACATCGCGGAGCACTACGACCTCTCGAACGATTTCTTCGCGCTCTGGCTCGACCCCTCGCTGATGTACTCTTCCGCCCGCTGGCCCGCGGGCGCGCCGGACCTCTCCCTTGAGGCGGCCCAACGCGAGAAGAACGAGGCCCTCTGCCGCCACCTGCGCCTGCAACCCGGCGACCGCGTGCTCGAGATCGGGACCGGCTGGGGCGGCTGGGCCCTGCACGCCGCCGGCACCCGCGGCTGCCACGTGACCACGATCACCCTATCGCCCGCGCAGCACGAGCTCGCCCGGCGCCGGGTGGCCGCCGCCGGCCTCGCCGACCGCGTCGACGTGCAACTGCGCGATTTCCGGGACCTGACCGGCCGCTTCGACAAGATCGTGTCGATCGAGATGCTCGAGGCCGTCGGCCACCGCAACCAGGCGGTGTTCGCGCAGGCCGTGTCCCGCCTGCTGGCGCCGCACGGGCTCGTCGCCCTTCAGTTCATCACCTGTCCGGACGCGCGGTACGACGAATTCCGCCGCGGGGTGGACTTCATCCAGAAGCACGTCTTCCCCGGCTCGCTGCTGTTGTCGCTCAACCGGATGAACGGGCTGCTGGCGGACGCCGGGGGCTTCACGCTGCACGCGCTGGATGACTTCGGAACCGACTACGCGCGCACGCTGCGCCTGTGGCGGGAGACCTTCCACGCGCGGCTCGACGCGGTGCGGGCGCTGGGTTTTGACGACCGCTTCATCCGCAAGTGGACCTACTACCTCTGCTATTGCGAGGCCGCCTTCGCGGGGCGGAACATCTCGGTCGTCCACACGCTGCACAGCCGCGCCAACAACCCCGCGCTCTGAGCGCCCGCCCCGATGGTCATCGCCCTTCGCCTCCTCTTCGTCCTCATCCTCGCCTCGATGCTCGGGGTGACCGTGTGGGCGAGCCTGCACACGCCGTTGTCGGAGCTGCCGCGATCGGTCTGGGCGCACCCGTGGTTCATCGCGGCGATGGCGGATGCGTACTGGGGCTTCGTGACCTTCTACCTGTGGGTGGCGTGGAAGGAGCCGACGGCGGCCGCGCGCCTGCTGTGGCTCGTGGCGATCCTCGCGCTGGGCAACCTCGCGATGGCGACCTACTGCCTGCGGGAGCTGTTCCGCATCCCGGCCGATGGGTCGCTCACCCCGGTGATCACGCGTCCGAACGCCGGGTCGCCGGTGCTGCCCGCGCTGCTCGCCGCCACCGGCGTGGGCATCTACCTGCTCGCATGAGCGCCCCCTCCCCGGAGCTCCCGCCGGGGCCGCCCGCCGGGGGCTTCTGGCGCCGGCGCCTGCTCGACCCCCTCCGGCGCCAACTGGTGCAGGGCGTGACCCCGCGGAAGCTCGCGGCCACCCTCGCGGTCGGCACCGTCTGCTCGCTGTTCCCCTTCCTCGGCTTCACCTCGCTGCTCAACCTCGCCGTGGGGATCGCGCTCCGGCTGAACCAGCCCCTGCTCCAAGGCTGGAATCAGCTCCTCGGGCCGCTCCAGCTGCTCCTGATCTTGCCCTACGTGCGCGCCGGTGAGCGCCTGTGGGGCGCGCCGGCCGGCGCCTTCAGCGTCGACACGATGCTCGGGGCCTTCGCCGGCGCCTCGTGGGGCGAGTTCCTCGCGCGCTTCGGCTGGGCGGGCGTTCACGCGTTCACCGCCTGGCTCGTGACCGCCCCGCTGGTGGCGGCGCTGCTGTACCTTCCCCTCGTGCCCGCCTTGACCCGCACCGCCGGACGCCTCCGGCGGGCGTCCGCGGCGCCGGCCGGGGCGTAACACCCGCGATGTCCGCCGCCGCCCTGTTCCTCCTCGCGTTCGCCGGCCTCTCGGGTGCGTTCGCGGCCCTCTACCTGTTCGCGCGACGGCTGAACAACTACGGGATCGTCGACGTCGCGTGGTCGTACGCGTTCGCCGGCCTTGCGGGCTTCTACGCGTACGCGGCCGGCGGCTGGGGACCCCGCCGCGCCCTCGTGGCGACCCTGGGCGGCCTATGGAGCCTCCGCCTCGGCACGCACCTGCTGCGCCGCGTGGCGGGCCACCACCCGGTGGAGGACGCGCGTTACGCCCTGCTCCGGCGGGACTGGGCCGGCAACTTCGCGCCGAAGATGTTCGGCTTTTTCCAGCTGCAGGCGGCCTCGGTGGTCTGGCTCGGACTCGCCTTCCTGCTGGTCGCGCGCAATCCCGCGCCGGCGTGGCACCCGCTGGAGTTCGCCGGGGCGCTGCTCTGGGTGATCGCGCTCCTGGGCGAGGCGCTGGCCGACGCCCAGCTCGCCGCCTTCAAGCGCGACCCGGCGAACCGCGGCGCCGTCTGCGACCGCGGCCTGTGGCGGTACAGCCGGCACCCGAACTATTTCTGCGAATGGCTCGTGTGGGTCGCCTTCTTCCTCCTCGCCCTTGGCTCGCCGGGCGGCTGGGTCGCCGTCACCGCGCCCGTGACCATCCTCTACCTGCTCCTGCGCGTCACCGGCATCCCGCTGACCGAGGAACAGTCGCTGCGGAGCAAGGGCGACGCCTACCGCCGCTATCAGGCGACCACCAGCGCGTTCGTCCCGTGGTTCCCCCGCCGCCCGTCGGCCCCGCCTTCCCCATGATCGATACCCTGCTCGAAAAGGACCTCCTGCCCGACCCGCTGCTCCGCTGGGGCATCCGGCGCCTGCTGGCGCAGCGGCTGCGCGAGGAGACGGGCCGCTACCAGCGCGAGGCGTACGTCGCCGACCTGCGCACGCGGCCGATCGCCGAGGACACCCGGGCCGCCAACGAACAGCACTACGAGGTGCCGACCGAGTTCTACCGGCTCTGCCTCGGCCGCCGCCTCAAGTACTCGGGCTGCCTCTACCCGACCGGCACCGAAACGCTCGACCAGGCCGAGGAGCTGATGCTCGCGCTCTACGTCGAGCGCGCGCAGATCGCGGACGGGCAGGACATCCTCGAGCTCGGCTGCGGCTGGGGCTCGCTCTCCCTCTATCTCGCCGAGCGCTTCCCACGCGCCCGCATCACCGGCGTCTCGAACTCGCGCACCCAGCGGGAACACATCGAGGCGGAGGCCCGCCGCCGTGGGCTCACCAACGTCCGCATCCTCACCCAGGACATGAACACCCTCGAGCTGCCCGCGGCGCAGTTCGACCGCGTCGTTTCCGTGGAAATGTTCGAGCACATGAAGAACTACCAGCGCCTGCTGGCGAAGGTGGCGGCGTGGCTCCGCCCCGGCGGCCTGCTGTTCGTCCACATCTTCACCCACCAGCGGTTGGCGTATCACTTCGTGGCCCGGGACCAGACGGACTGGATGTCGCGGTACTTTTTCACCGGCGGCCAGATGCCGTCGCACGACCTGCTCCTGGCCTTTCAGGATGACCTCCGGCTGGAGGCCGACTGGAAGGTCGACGGCACCCATTACCAGCGCACGGCGGAGCATTGGCTGCAGAACATGGACCGGCACCGCGCCGAGATCCTCCCGCTGTTCCGCCAGACCTACGGCGCCGGCCAGGAAATCCGCTGGTGGGCCTACTGGCGGGTCTTCTACCTCGCGTGCGCGGAGCTCTGGGGCTACCGCCACGGCGCGGAGTGGATCGTCAGCCACTACCGGTTCCGCAAGCCCTGAGCCGGGCGCGGGCCTAGGCCGCATCCGCCCGGCGAAAGGTTCGCTTTCCGCCCCGGGTCCCGCCGGGATGCCCCGATGTCCCTCGCGTTGCGCTCCGCCAACCCGGCTGATGTGCCGGTCATCCTCGGCTTCATCCGCGACCTCGCGGCCTATGAGCGCCTGCTTGACCAGGTCGAGGCGACGGAGGACCGCCTGCGCGCCACCCTCTTTCCCCCCGCGGGCACGCCGGCCGCCGAATGCGTGCTCGCGCTCTGGCAGGGCGAGCCCGCGGGCTTCGCCCTGTTCTTCCCGACCTACTCGACCTTCCTCGCGCGCCCCGGCCTCCACCTGGAGGACCTCTTCGTCACGCCGACGCTCCGCGGCCGCGGCATCGGCGGCGCCCTCCTCCGCCACGTGGCGCGCCTGGCCCGCGCCCGCGGCTGCGGGCGCCTCGAATGGAACGTGCTCGACTGGAACCAGCCCGCGATCGCGTTCTACGAGCGACTCGGCGCGCAGCGGCTCCCGGAGTGGCAGCTGTGCCGGCTCACCGGTGCCGCGCTCGATCGCTTCGCCTGAGCAAAACCGCTCGCGCAAGGAGTTGGAGACAAGGCGTTATTGCAGTCTTTTCACCCACCCGCGCGGGGCGTAGTCGCCACCGATTTTTTGCTTTGCGGAGGACCGCGCGGACCGGAATCTCAGACGCATGACGACGCAACCCCCGACCGCCGAACTCGCCGACCTCGCCGAGGGCCTGGGTCACGAGAACGTGCGGACGCTGGTCCGGACCTTCCTCCGCGACTTTCCGCAATCCCTCCTGGAGCTGGGCCACGGCGACCGCCGCACCCAACACCGGCAGGCGCACAGCCTGAAGAGCAACACCCGCCTGATCGGGATGCACGAGCTCTCCGCCCGCCTGGCGCTGCTCGAGGAACGTCTCTCCGAGGAACAGGGGGGCGACCTGACCCCGCAGGAATTCGCGACCCTCAAGGCGGAATTCGCGGCCGTGGCCGCGACGCTGCAGGAATTCGCGCGCGAGTGAGGTCGGGCGGCCTCAGCCGTCGACCATCCCGGCCTGAATGCACCAGCGGGTGAGGCTGGCCACCTCGCGCACCCCGATCTTCTCCATGATGTTCGCGCGGTGCTTTTCCACCGTGCGCACGGAGAGTCCGAGCTGCGCCGCGATCTCCTTGGACAGCTGCCCGCTGGCGACCAGCTTCGCGATCTCCTTCTCGCGCTCGGTGAGCGGATTCTCGAGGGGCGGCCGGCCGATCAGCATCCCGTTGCCTGTCGTCTTCCCGCGCACCTTGCTCGCGAAGAACATCCCGCCGTCGCGCACCGTCTCGACCGCGCTGAGCACGAACTCGATCGGCTCCGTCTTGTCGACGTAGCCGCTCACCCCCAGCACCATCAGCTCAGCCGGCAGCCGCTCGCTGGGGTGCGCGGTGATCACGAGGATCTTGGTGTCCGGCAGCGCCTTGCGCACCTCGCGGGCGACCTCGATCCCGTTGATGTCGGGCAACACGAGGTCGACCACCAGCAGATCCGGCTTCTCGCGCAGGCAGAAATCCAGTCCGGGACGACCCAACCCATACTCTCCGATCACCTGGAGATCCTTCACCTTGCCGAGCGTCAGGAGGATGAGCTGACGAAACATGGTCTCGTCTTCGATCAGAACGGCACGGAGTTTTCGCATGGAGAGGTGGGGATGGGAAAAGGGGATAAGCGTTTCTACGTAGAAGGCAATCGCACATTTATTGCGGCCCGGAAAGCAGGCGTCGCAGCACGCGAAAATCCTCCGGCAGGAAGACGCCGCGCGCCGCGTCGAAGTCCGCCGGATCCGACCGCCACGCCGCCCGCAGCCACGCCGCGTGCTCGTCCGCGCCAAAGGCGAGCCAATGCGGGCAATCGACGCAGTGCGTGCCGCTGATCCGCCGCCGCGCCTGCGCCGCCAGTTGCCGCCGGCACGTGCCGTCGGCGGCGGTCTCCCGGTACGATTCCCGGCAAACGTCGAGCCGGGGATAGGTGACCGCCTTGACGAGTTGCGTCACCGCCTCCGCGAGGCCGGCGTCCGCCCCGGGTCCCGCGACCTGTGCCGCGGTGCCGGCGAGGTCCCCCGCCGGCACCGCGGCGCGGGCGAGCGCCCCGAGGCGGGCGGCGATCGCGCGCAGAACCGTCGGATCGGCCGACGGAAAGCCCTGTTGCCGCTGGAAACGTTCCAGCAGCCCCGCGACCACGTCCTCGAATTCCACGCCGAGTTCCCGCACGCGGGCGAGACCGGGGCCGCCCCGCCCGGCTGTCAAGGCCGGGCCCGCCGCATCCGGCGACGGCCGCGGAACGAACCACCGTTGTGCTCTACCGCCTCCAGCGCCGCCAATTCATTCCCGGTTCGCCGGCCGCCATCTGGGAGTTCTTCTCCACCCCGCGCAACCTCGACCGCCTCACGTCGCCGGAGCTCCGCTTCCGCATCGTCGGCGACGTTGCGCCGCGGATGTACGCCGGCCAGCTGATCGAATACCGCGTCGGCATCGTGCCGGGCATCGAGACCCGCTGGCTGACCGAGATCACGCACGTGCGCGAGGGCGAGTACTTCGTGGACGAGCAGCGCTGCGGCCCGTACCGCCTGTGGCACCATCAGCACCGGTTCAGCCCCGTGGCGGGGGGCGTGGAGATGACGGATCTGGTCACCTACGACCCAGGCTGGGGCTGGCTGGGCGGGCTGGGGCACGCGGTGTGGATCGGCGGGAAGCTGCGCACGATCTTCGCCCTCCGGGCGCAGAAGGTGCGGGAGGCCTTCCCGGGCGCGGGCGACGCGGAAATTCTCTGATCCCAGCCGGACGCCGCGGTTTTTTGCTGCGGCCCCGCGCGGCTTCGGGCACCGAACGGGGATGGCGTTCAAGCACTGGCCCCTCGTCCGCGACCTGCGCTTTGCCCAGAAATGCGGGCGTTACCTCCGCGGCGCGCGCCGGCGCCGGCCCGACCTCGACTGGGACGAGTTCCGCCGCGTCGCGCGGCACTTCACCCGGGACGACATGGGCAGCTTCCCGGAACGCGGCTACCTCTACCAATTGGCCGCGGATGCCCCGGCCGACGCCCAGGTCGTGGAAGTCGGCTCCTGGATGGGCGCCTCGACCTGTTTCCTCGCGGCGGGCCTGCGGGGGCCGGACGCGCGGATCCTCGCGGTGGACAACTTCCAGGGCCTCTCCACCTGCGGGGAGGACTCCGCCTGGTACCAGCGCCACTTCCGCCGGCTCGGAGCCAACAGCACCCTCGAGATCTTTCGCGCCAACGCCGCCGCCCTCGGCTTCGCCGCGCGGATGGAGCCGGTGGTGAGCGACTCCCTCGCCGCGGCCCGGAACCTCGCGGCGCGCCGCGGCGCGATCGACCTGATCTTCATCGACGGGGACCATTCCCACGCCGCCTGCGCGGCGGACATCGCGGCCTGGACGCCGTTCGTGAAGCCAGGGGGCGTGATCGCGTTCCACGATTTCGGGAGCCGGGCGGATGGGGTGACGCGCGCGATCTTCGAGGCGACGCGCGATGGCCGCTTCCGGGAAATCGTCGGCGTGGCGGGCACCATCATCGCGTTCCGCGTGTAACGGCAACTTGCGCCGCCGGGCGGGCCGGTTTGCGTGCGCGATGCCCAAGATGCGCCGCAAGGCTGACCTGCCGACGAAGGACTGCGCCGTGTGCGGCCGGCCCTTCGTCTGGCGCCGAAAATGGGCGAAGGTGTGGGAGGAGGTGCGCTACTGCTCCGACGCCTGCCGCGCCCGGCGTTCCACCGCGCCGCGCGTGACCGCCGCCTAGGCCCCCTGCCCGCCGGCGGCTCAGTCGAGGTGCGGCCGGTACTCGGGCACGAGGCGCTTGAGCTCGCCCTTCAGCTGGTTCGAATCCAGCTGGAACAACCGCCCCTCCAAGGACCGCACGTCGTCCAGAACCACCGCGGCGCGGCTGGTGAACCGCATGATTCGCGGGTGGGAGGTGGGCGTGTAGGCCTCGGAGTGATGCTGCAGTTCTTCGAAGAGCTTCTCGCCCGGCTTGAGCCCCGAGAACACGATCTCGATATCCTCCCCGACGCGGAATCCGCTCAGCTCGATCATTTGCCGCGCGAGGTCCACGATCTTCACCGGCTGGCCCATATCGAGGACGAAGATCTCGCCCCCGCGACCGAGGACGAACGATTGCAGCACGAGCCCGACCGCCTCGGGGATCGTCATGAAGTAGCGGGTGACCTCGGGATGTGTGACCGTCACCGGGCCGCCGTTGGCGATCTGACGCTTGAAGATGGGGATGACGCTGCCTGAGGAGCCGAGGACGTTGCCGAAGCGGACCGCCATGAACTTGGTCGGGCCCTTGTGCTCGCGCGGCCGGCGGTCGAATGGCGCCCGGCTGGGCGAGCTCGCGGCCGCGGCGGGAGCGGCCGGTGGATCCGCCAGGACGGGTTCCACCGTGGCCGCGAGCGCCATCAGCTGGAGCTCCGCGAGCCGCTTGGTCGCGCCCATCACGTTGGTCGGATTGATCGCCTTGTCGGTGGAGATCAGCACGAAGCCCTCGACCCCGTGCTCGGCGGCGAGTTCGGCGAGCCGGCGGGTGCCCACCGCGTTGTTGCGGATCGCCTCGGCCGGCTGGCGCTCCATCAGGTAGACGTGCTTGTGCGCCGCCGCGTGGAAGATCACTTGGGGCCGGTAGCGCTCGAAAATGTAGTTCATCCGGTCCCGGTCGAGGACATCGGCGACGAGCGGCACGATCACCCCGCCGAGTCCCGCCTCATTCAACTCCTGCTCGATGAGGAAGAGCGCCGCTTCGGACTGCTCCACCAGCAGCAGCCGGGCGGGATTGACCGCCGCGATCTGCCGGCAGAGCTCGCTCCCGATGCTGCCGCCCGCCCCGGTCACCATCACCACCCGCTTGGTCAGCGAAAGGCGGATGCCCGCGGAATCGAGCTCGACCGCCTGACGCCCCAGCAGGTCCTGCACCTCCACGGGCCGGATGCGGCTGGTGAGCACGCGGCCGGACGCCAGCTCCTCGATCGAGGGCAACGTTTCGACCTTGAGCCCCTGCTGCGCGAAGAGCTTCACCACCTCCTGGACGCGCCGGGCGGGTGCGGAGGGCATCGCGATGATCGCCTTCGCGAGGGTTGCCGCGCCGTTGATGCGCCCGATGTCCTCGGGCCGGCCGACCACCGGCACGCCGTGCACCAGCTTGCCGTGCTTGGTGCGGTCGTCGTCGAAGAACATCACCGGCTCGAAGCCGCGGTGCGGCGCGCCGATGAATTCCTTCGCGAGGGAGGCCCCGGCGTCCCCGGCCCCGACAATCGCGATGCGCTGGATCTGCGGCTGGAGGCCACGGGCGGCGCGGGCGGCCCCGCTGGTGCGTTCCCGGAAAAGCCGCGCCGCCAGTCGGCCCGCGCAGAGCGCGCCGAAGCAAAGCAGGAAATCGATCAACAGCACGCCGCGGGGCACCGCCAGGGGCTTGTACACCAATAGGCGCGGCAGCAGGAGCACCAGGCTCGCCCCGCCCATCGCCCATGCCAGCCGGAACAAGTCCGGCAGGCTGAAATACGTCATCAACGTGCCAAACTGCCGGGCCAGATACAGCGCGAACAGCTTCACCAGCAGGATCATCCCGATCAGCCGCAGGCGCTCCCGCTCCAGTTCGTCGGCCACCTGGAAATCGAAGCGAATCTCGTACGCCAAGTAGAAGCTGGCCGCGATGATCCCGGCGTAGATCAGCACCAGCAGGGAGGTGCGCTGCCACTGGCTGACCTCGCGCAGCGCCGACGGGTCAGGCTTCACCGCCGAAGGGGCCGGAAGCGGGGGCGGACTCATCGCGCGCACGGGGAACCTACCCCGCGATCGCAAGCCCGTTGCGCAAGACTGCCACCGAAATGCATCACTCCCATTTGCGTAGGGGGAACCGCGGCTGTGGCAAGCCTCGGATGGACAGAAACTAGCGACGACGCCGGGCCGGCCGCCATTCGGCGGTGATCACCGAGGAGAAGCCGCCCCGCGCCTTCCAGTCGGCGACGATCGTCAGGGAACGCGGCCGCAGCCGGGCGCCCAGGTCGTCACAGATCCGGTTCGTCGCGGCCTCAAAGAAGATGCCCTCGTTGCGATAGGCGTGGAAGTAGAGCTTGAGGGACTTCAGTTCGACGCAGGTCCGGTCCGGCACGTAACGGACCGTGATCGCAGCGAAGTCGGGATGGCCCGTCATCGGGCACACCGAGGTGAACTCGTGGTGGGTGTGCTCGATCAGGTAATCGCGCCCCGGCGCGGGATTCGGGAAGGTTTCGAGGATCTTCGGGTCGGCCATGCTGCCCCTGACGCAACAGAGGGGACGCCGAGAGGCAAAGACGAAGTGAGATCGGGGGCGGCGCCGCTTTTCCCTTCGACAACCCCCGGACGGACGGCTGAGCGTTCCCGGACCCCGATGCGTGCCCTCCAGATCCTGCTCCTCGCGCTGCTTGCCGCCGGCCTCGCCGGGGCGGGCGCCGGGTGCCAGGGACGCGAGTCGGGGCGCGTGATCAAGCTGGCGCACGGCCTCGACGTCACGCACAGCGTCCACCGGGGGATGGTCCGCCTGGGCGAGTTGCTGGCGGCGAAGTCCGGCGGGCGCCTCCGGGTGGAGGTGTACGCCAACGGGCAACTGGGCAGCGAGCGGGAGTGCCTCGAACTCGTGCAGCTTGGGGGCCTCGGGATGACCAAGGTGTCGTCCAGCGTGCTCGAGGGCTTCGCGCCGGAGTTCAAGGTCTTCGGCCTCCCCTACCTGTTCCGCGACGCCGCGCACCGTCAGGCGGTGTTCGACGGCCCGCTCGGCCGGGAGATCCTCGCGGCGCCCGAGCGGAAGTTCCTGCGCGGCGTGTGTTACTACGACGCGGGCAGCCGCAGCTTCTACACCAAGCAGCCGATCCGGACCCCGGCCGACCTCCGCGGCCTGAAGATCCGCGTCCAGGAAAGCCCGATGGCCTTCGCGCTCATCCGGGCCTTCGGCGCCTCGGCGACGCCGATCGCGTTCGGCGAGTTGTACACCGCCCTCCAGCAGGGGGTCGTGGATGGGGCGGAGAACAATCCCCCGTCGTTCCACCTCGCCCGCCACTACGAGGTCTGCCGGTTCTACACGCTCAACGAACACACCTCGGTGCCGGATGTGCTGGTGGTCGGGACCGACCTCTGGAACCGGCTGACGCCGGAGGAGCGCCGCTGGCTGCAGGAAGCCGCGGAGGAATCCGCCGTGTACCAGCGGAGCCTGTGGGCGGAGTCGGAGGCGGCCTCGCTGGCCGCGGTGCGGGCGGCCGGGGTCGAGGTGATCCGGCCGGACCGGGCGGCGTTCTACGCCGCGGCGGAGGCGCTGCGGGAGTCGGTGCGCGACGATCCCGTGATCGGACCCCTCGCGCGGCGGATCGGGGAGGTGCGGCCGTGAAGGTGGTCCGCGGCGCCCTCGACCGCGTGCTGGGCACGCTCCTCGCCGGGCTGATGGCGGCCATGGTCCTCAACGTGCTCTGGCAGGTCGGCACGCGCTTCATCCTGCGCACGCCGTCGAGCTTCACCGAGGAGGTCGCCCGCTACCTGATGATCTGGGTGGGGATGCTCGGCGCCGCCTACGCCACCGGCCGCAAGGCGCACCTCGCGCTCGACCTGCTCACCGGCCGGCTCCAGGGCGGCGCGCGGCGGGCCTCGGAAAGCTTCATCCACGCCGTGGTGCTGGCCTTCGCGGCGCTGGTGATGGTCGGCGGCGGCGGGCGCCTCGTCTGGGTGCAGCTCACGCTCGGCCAGAAGTCGGCGGCCCTGCAACTCAACGTCGGCCTCGTCTACCTCGCGGTGCCCCTGGCCGGCGCGGCGATCGTCCTGTACAGCCTCGCGTCGCTCCTCGAAATCCGCCGCGGGGCGGACGCGGACGCGGGCCCCACCTCCTCCGGCCTCAACTGAGATGTCCGCCGCACTCGTCCTCGCCCTCGTCTTCGCGGTCCTGCTCCTTGCGGGCGTGCCGATCTCGTTCGCCATCGGCTCGGCGGCGGTCGCCGCGCTGGCGCTCGCCCTCGACCCGGCACCGGCGGCGACCGTGGTCGCGCAGCGCCTCGCCACCGGGCTCGACAGCTTCGCGCTGCTGGCGATCCCGTTCTTCATCCTTTCGGGCCAGCTGATGAACCGCGGCGGCATCGCCCGGCGGCTCGTGGACCTGGCGAAGCTGGTCGTCGGCCGCCTGCCGGGCGGCCTCGCCTACGTGAACATCCTCGGCAGCACCCTGTTCGGGGCGATCTCCGGCTCCGCCGTCGCCGCCGCGGCGGCGATCGGGGGCACGATGACCCCGCTGATGCGCCGCGAGGGCTACGACCGCGATTTCGCCGCGGCCGTGAACATCTCCGCGGCACCCATCGGCCTGCTGATCCCCCCGAGCAACATCATGGTGGTGTACTCCCTCGCGAGCGGTGGGGTCTCGATCGCCGCCCTGTTCCTCGCCGGGTACGTGCCGGGGATCCTCCTCTCCCTCGCGCTGATGGGGACGGTGGCGATCCTGGCCCGCGGCCGGAACTACCCGGCCGGCGAGAAGGTCGCGGCCAGCGAGGCCGGCGGAATCCTGTTCCGCGCCCTCCCCAGCCTGCTGCTGATCGTGCTGGTGATGGGCGGCATCATCCGCGGCTGGTTCACCCCCACCGAGGCCAGCGCCATCGCGGTCGCCTACACCTTCGTCCTCTCGGTGCTGATCTACCGCGAGGTCCCGTGGCGCGAACTGCCCGCCATCCTGACCGACTCCGCCCTCACCACCGCCGTGGTGCTGCTGCTGATCGGCACCTCGATGGGCATGTCGTGGGTGATGTCCCTCGCCAACATCCCGCAGGCGGTCACCGCCGGCCTGCTCGCGATCACCGAGGACAAGGTGCTGCTGCTGCTGATCCTCAACCTGCTCCTCCTGGTCGTCGGCACCTTCATGGACATGACGCCGGCGGTGCTGATCTTCACCCCGATCCTGCTGCCGGTGGTGCAGAAGCTCGGGATGTCGCCCCTGCACTTCGGGCTGATGCTCATCTTCAACCTCTGCATCGGCCTGTGCACGCCGCCCGTGGGCAACTGCCTCTTCGTCGGCTGCGGCGTCGCCCAGACCACCATCGCCCGCGTCTGGCGCCCGCTCCTCCCCTTCTTCGCGGCGATGCTGGTCGTGCTGATGCTCGTGACGTATTGGCCCGCGCTCTCCCTCGCCCTACCGCGCGCGCTCGGGTTTTAAGTGCCCGACGCCCGTGGGGCCGACCGCGGCCGCACCAGACCGACGACCCGCAGCCGGCTCAGCCCTGCACCTCGCCCATCCGCTCCGCCTCAAGCTCGTAGAGGCCGGTCATGTAGCCGTTCTCGAACATCGCGCCGACCTTCAGCTGGCCGTAAAAGGAGACCGGGACGTCCATCAGCGGGGCCACGCCCTGCTTCATCTTCACGATCACCCACTCGTTCATGTTCGGGACCGTGCCGAAGCAGCACGCGAGCGTGTTGCGCATCAGGAGGAATTCCACCACCAGGCCCTTCTCCATCTTCACCGGCACCATGTAGCCGGTGACGACCGCCTTCTTCCCGTGCCAGGACTTCACGATGGGCGGAATCTGCTCCTCGCCGGTCGGCGGCTTGACGTTCGGGTCCGCGGCCGGGTCGAACGCCGGCGGGGTGAAGACGTAGGACGAGAGCTGGTCGAACCCGAGCTTCAGGTAGCCGTTGTCCGCGGGCGGCTGGGCCGTGACCGGCGGGGCGGGATACGGGGCGGGCAGGTTCGGGTTCGCAAAGGCGTCCGGACCGGCCGGCTCCGCCGCCAGCGCGACGGCGGTCAGCGCGAGGGCGGCGAGCAGGGGGCGGAGGAGGCGCGACGGGGCATTCATCGGAGTTGGGCGGAAGATGCGGGCCAGGGCGGGATTCGTCAAAGGGCTTTGCCTCAGGAAACCGGGGCGATCGTCTCGGCCACCGGGGTGCGGTAGGCCTTCACCGCGGGCACGATCCCGCCGAGGGCGCAGAGCGCGGTCATCGCGAGGGGACAGAGGACGAGCACGGCGTGGAAGGCCCACGGGGTGAGGACCACGCCGGTCTGGGCGCGGATGAGGCTCGCCACGCCCGCGTAAAGCGCGAAGTGGGCGGCGAGGCCGGCCAGCGCGCCGAGGGCGCCGATCACGGTGGCTTCCGCCAGCACCGCGCCGAAGACCGTCCGCCGCCGCGCCCCGAGGGCCCGCAGGATCGCGAGGTCCCGCTGCCGCGCGCTCATCGAGTTGTAGATGCTCGCCAGCACCGAACCGGCCGCCACCAGCGCCACGAGGTAAGCCACCAACTCCAGCACGCGGTCGAACCACGAGATCTTGCCGAACAGCTCCGCCATGATCGCGCCGACCGGGAACGCGAAGGTGAGCCGGTTGCCCTGCTTGTTGTAGAGCATATCCAGCATGAACCCGGCGGTCGGGGTCCGCAGCTGGAGCAGCACGGCGCTGACGTCCGTCGCCGCCTTCGGATCGTGCCCGGCCATCGTCTGGATGCCCCGCAGCGGCAGCCAGATCACGCGGTCCGCCGGCGTGTTGGTGGGCGCGAGGATGCCGGTGACGGTGAACTCCTCCGCGTGCTCGGCCTTCGGGTCAAAATTGAGGCCATGGAAGGGGCGGAAGACAGAGCCCACGCGCAGCCCCAGTTGCTGCGCCGCGAAGCTGCCCGCGACCGCCTCCCGCTGGTCCGCCGCGAAGAGCCGGCCGCCGGACTCGATCACGTACTTGCGCCCCGGCGCGTACTCCACGCCCGTGAACAGTTCCGGCACGGTGCCCACCAGCCGGAACCCGCGCAGGTTGTCGCCCACCGCGATCGGGATCGCCGCCTTCACCAGCGGGTGCCGCCGGATCGCCTCGGCGTCGGCCGCCGCCACGTTGCCCGGGGAAGCCTCGAGGTGGAAGATGGCGTTCAACACCAGCTGCAGCTTCGACCCCCGGGCGCCGAGGACGGCGTCGAAGCCCGCCGAGGTCTGGGTGAACGCCGCCTGCGACTCGACCTTGACCCGCCAGACGGTCATCAACAGCCCCGCCGCGAGGGCGATGCCGCCGGCGGTGATCAGCGTCGAGAGCGCGTGCTGGCGCAGCGACCGGTAGACGATGAGGGGCAGCGTCATCGCCGGGCCTCCCGCAGCACTTGGTTGAGCTCCGCAAAATCCCGGCGCAGCTGGAACTGACCGAGGACCCCCTCGTCGTGGCTGACCAGCAGCAGCGCCGCACCCTGCTCCCGGCAGACCTCGCGGATCAGCGCGAGGGCCTCGCCGGCGTGACGGGCGTCCAGGTTCCCGGTGGGCTCGTCGGCAAGGACCAGCCGTGGGCGGTTGGCGAGCGCACGCGCCACCGCGACCCGCTGCTGCTGCCCGGTGGAAAGTTGCCGCGGGAAATGCCCGAGCCGGTGGCCGAGGCCCACCCGCTCCAGCACGGCCCGCGCGTGCGCCCGGTCGGCCCCCCGGGGACCGAAGGACATCCCGAGCAGGACGTTTTCCAGCACGGTGAAGCCCTGGAGCAGATTGAAGGTCTGGAAGATGTACCCGAGCTTCTCGGCGCGGAGGCGGTCGCGCGCCGGCTCACCCAGCGCGGTCATCTCGACACCATCGAGGCGCACCTCGCCCGCGTCCGCCGCCAGGATGCCGGCGATCAGGTGCAGAAAGGTGGTCTTGCCCGAACCACTCTCGCCCCGGAGGGCCAGCTGTTCCCCCGCGGCCAGATCAAATTCCGCCACCGCCACGACCGGGACCCGCGTCCCGTCGGGACCGGCGAACGATTTGCTGAGCTGCCGCACCGCAAGCATCGGGCCGACTGAAGACACCGGCGCCCGGACCGCAAGCGAATCGAAACCGGCCGCCCGCATTCCAGTCGTGCCTTTGCGCGCGCGCGCGGCTGGACTCCCGCCTCCGCTGATGTGCCACCTTTGCGGCCTGCCCCACCACGACGCCTTCCCGCTGTCCAACGCGGCGCGGGCGGAGCGCGCCGCCCTCCGGCGCCGGGCGCAACGCGTCCCGCCGGCGGCCCCGGATCCGGTCACAGGCCCAGCCAGTGCCGGACGTTCGCGGAAGTCACCGCGCAAAGCTCCTCGAGGCTGACCCCGAAGACCTCCGCCGCCGCGTACGCCGCGGTGTGGCGCAGGTAGGCGGGCTCGTTGGGCTGGCCGCGCAGGGGGACCGGGGTCAGGTAGGGCGCATCCGTCTCCAGCATCAGCCGGGCGAGGCCCTGCGCCCGGGCCGCGGCCCGCACCTCGGCCGCGCTCTTGTAGGTGAGGATGCCCGTGAACGAACCCCGCCCGCCGCGCCGCGTGAGTTCCGCCATCTCCGCGGCGCCCTCGGTGAAGCAATGGAAGACCACCCGGGACCAATCCACCCCGCTGGCGTCGACCTGCGCGACGCATTCGCGGAAGGCACCCCGCGAATGGACGACAACCGGGCAACCCAGCCGGCGCGCGAGGCCCAGCTGCGCGGCGAACGCGGCCTCCTGGAGGGCGAAGAGGCGGGCCGCCGCGTCCGCCTCGGGCGGCAGGTGGAAGCGGTCGAGTCCGCACTCCCCCAGCGCCACCGGGACCGGGCCGCGGTGCCAGCGTTCCTCCAGCCGCGCCACCTGGTCCGCCCAGCGCTCATCCACCGAACACGGATGCAAGCCCGCGGTATGGCGAAGGGAGCCGTCCGGGGCCGCCGCCTCGAGCCCGGCGTACAGATCCCAGTCGTCCACCGAGGTACCGACCGTCACGAGAACCTCAACCCCCGCGGCCCGGGCGCGCGCCAAGACCGGCGCCAGGTCACCGCGGCGCGCGAACGACTCGAGGTGCGTGTGGGAATCGATCAGCATGCCGCGCCCTCGAGATAAAGGGCCCCGTAGCGCCCGCGGAGATAGCCGACGAGGTGCCGCGGGGAGAGTTCCTCGCCGGTCACGTTCCGCACCAGCTCGAGCGCGGAGTGGCGCCGGCCGGCGGCGTGGATGTGCTCGCGCAGCCAGCCGAGCAGCCAGCTGAAGTCGCCGCGCGCGAATTCCTCCTCCAGCCCCGGCCGCAGCGCGCGCACCCGGCTCCAGAGCTGCGCCGCGATCATGTTGCCGAGGCAGTAACTCGGGAAATACCCGAAGAGCCCGGCGCCCCAATGGACGTCCTGCAACACCCCTTCCCCGGGGTGGGCCGGCGCGAGCCCCAGCAGCTCCTCCGACAGCGCGCGCCAGGCCTCCGGCAGGTCCGCCACCGCGAGGTCACCGCCGAACAGGCGGCGCTCCAACTCGAACCGGAGGACGATGTGGAGGTTGTAGGTCACCTCGTCCGCCTCCACCCGGATCAGGGTCGGCGCCACGGGGGCAACCACGAGCGCGAGGTCTTCCGCGGAGAGGCCGGCCGTCTGCGCCGGGAACAGCTCCCGCCACCGGGGCCCGAAGTGCCGCCAGAAGCCGGGGCCGCGCGCCACCTGGTTCTCCCAGAGACGGCTCTGCGACTCGTGCACGGCCATCCCCGCGTTCAGGCCGAGGGCGGTGCCCAGGTGCGCGGCGGGCAGGCCCTGCTCATACATCCCGTGCCCCGCCTCGTGCACCGAGCCGAGCAGCGCGGACAACGGCTGATCCTCGCGGTACCGCGTCGTGAGGCGCACGTCGTCGCCGGTGCCGGAGCAGAAGGGGTGCAGCGACACGTCGAGCCGGCCCCGGCGGTAATCGAAGCCCAGCCGGGTCGTCACCTCGCGCAGGAAGCGGCCCTGCGCCTCCACCGGGAAGCCGCGCAGGCCGGCCGCCAGCTCCCGCGCCCGCGCGGCGCGCGGCGAGGCGACGATCGCGCGCATCAGCGGGACGAGGTCACGGCGGAGCTCGGCGAAGAGCCGCTCAACCGCCGCGGCGGTCAGGCCGGGGTCGTACTTGTCGAGCAAGACGTCGTAGGGCGGGGCCGACGGATGGAGGAAGGCGGCCTCGCGGCGCGCGAAGTCGATATTGCGGGCGAGCACCGGCGCGAAGGCCGCGAAGTCGCGCGCCTCCCGTGCCGCCGCCCACGCGTGGAAGGCGCGGCTCTCCTGCTCCGCCTTCGCGCGCACAAAGTCCGCCGGCAGGCGCGTGGCCTGGTCGTGATCCCGGCGCGCCTGGCGGACGATCGCCGCCCCGTCCGCGTCGAGGCCCGCGCCCGGGGCCTCCAGGCGCGCCAGGAGTTCGCCCACGCGCGGATCCGCCGTCGCGGCGTGGATCACCTCGGCCATCACCGCCTGCTGCGCCGCCCGCTGCTCCGCCGCGCCCGGGGGCAGGTTAACCTGCTCATCCCAACCGAGGAGGCCGCCGACGGTGCCCAGGGTGTGGGCGCGCTGGACGAGCCGGGTGAGTTCGGCGAGGGCCTCGGCGGTGCTCATCCCGGCAGGCAAACACCGCCCACGGGCGGACGCCAGCGCGCAGTCGCCGGACTACTTGTGGCGGAAGAGGCGGCTCTGGACGACCGCGTGCAGGAGCGAGCGCACGCCGTGGCCGCCGGGACGGGTGCGCGCCAGCATCGCCTCCACCTCGGCGCGTTCGCTGAAGCGCACGGGCGCGCCGGTGGCATAGGTGACGAACTGGCCGGCCAGGTTGCGCGCCAACTGGTCCTCGTCGCGGAGCAGCACACGCTTGAATTCCCGGACGTCCGCGAAGCGGCTTCCGTCCATCCATTCCCCGGTGGCGTCGACGGGCAGCGCCAGGTGAAAGGCGAACTTCTGGCCGCCGCGGCCGAGGCCCGGCTGCGGCGCGGTCCCCGGCGCACCAAGGGCGCGGTAACGGTCGCGCGCGCCGCCGAGCACGTCGAACGCCTCCAGCGCGAAGCCGGCCGGGTCGATCCGCGCGTGACAGCCGGCGCAGCTCTCCTGCGCCCGGTGCTGCTCCAGCTGCTGGCGCAGGGTGGCCGCGCCGCGGATGTCCGGCTCGACCGCGGGCACCCCCGGCGGAGGGGGCGGCGGCGGGCGGCCCAGCAGGCGCTCCATCACCCAGGCCCCGCGCAGGACCGGGGAAGTGGTCGTGCCGTTGGCCGTCACCTTGAGCACGGCCGCCTGGGTGAGGAAGCCCCCGCGCACGCTCCCCGGCGGCAGCTCCACCCGCCGCAGGGCCACGCCCGCGACGGCGGGCAGGCCGTAGTGCTCCGCGAGCTTCTCGTTGAGCACCGCGAAGTCCGCGTCCACCACGTGCCGCACCGGCAGGTCGCGGTCGAGCAGCTCCGCGAAATACCCGCGCGACTCAGCAAGCGCGGACTCCACCAGCAGGTCGTCGAGGTAGTAATCCGGATACAGCAGCTCGTCCGGCGACGTTGCGCCGACCTTGCGCAGGTCGAGCCAGTAATCGAGGAACGCGTCTCGGAATCGCTGCGCGCGGGGATCGGCGAGGAGGCGCTCGGTCTCGGCCCGGAGAACGGCGTCCTCCCGCAGGCGGCCGGATTCCCCGAGGGCTCGCAGGGCGGCGTCCGGCACGGAGTTCCAGAGGAACAGCGCAAGGCGGGTGGCCAAGGCCGGCCCCTCCAGTTCGCCCGGACTCTCGGCGAGGCCCAGGAACTCCGGCGAACAGAGCACCGCGGTGTAGGCGGCGATCAGGGCGTCGGTGAAGCTGCCCCCAGCGCCCAGGGTGTGGTCGAACACGGGCAGGAAACGTTCGACCTCGCCGCCGGGCACGGGCCGCCGGTAGGCGCGGGCGAGGAACCCGGCCAGCAGGCGACGCGCATCCGCGCGGGGCTCGGCGGAAACGACCTCGACCCGGGCGCCGGGCCGCGCGGGCGGGCGCAACGGGAGATCGCCGAAGAGCAGCCGATGGCCGGCGGCAGGCCAGGTGTCGTGCAGCGGTCCCTCGACCTCCAGCCAACGGAACACCACGCCGGGCTGGCCGTCGCGCTCCGCCAGCGGGTTCTGCCAGCGTCCCGCGCCGGGCCGCGAACGGAAGAACCGGGCGGCGTCCGGGCGGATCGTCTCCCCGGCGAGGAGCCAGGTGTCGAGCTCGCGGGTCGCCGGCTCCGGCTCGAGGTCGAAGGCGCCGAGGCGACGGAGCTGCCGGGGCGGCGTCTCCGCGTAGATCGTGATGGGTTCGGAGCGCCGGCCGGGGTGGACGTCGTCGAGGTCCGGGATGAACCAGCGATCGGGCCGGTTCGGCACGGGCTTGGTGGGACCGACCCAGACGGAGAACCCCTGGAAGCGCAGCCGGTAGCGCCCGCTCGCCGGTGCCTTGAACTGGATGAACTTGGGCTCGAGGGGCTCGTAGGTGCTGGCGACCAGGCCGACGCCCTCGAGGTCGCGGGTCGCGGGATCACCCGGGCCGGCGGTGACCGGGGCGCGGCCCGCGCGCACCTCGGGCTGGGCGGCGAGGCCGAGCACCGGGAAGGTGGCGCGTTCCGGCGCGGTGTTCATCACCGTGAACTTCATCGGCCCGGTGAAGCTGCGCTGGTCGCGCGCGTAGTGTCGGGTGACGGCGGCGGCCGGGCGCTCCACCGAGGGAGCAATGACCTCGCGCAGCGCGTACTCGGCCGCGGCAAGGTACCGCGCGAGCTGCACGTGGGAGACATCGAGCGCCTCGCCGGTCTTGTTGAACCGATGGGCCTCGCCGTCCTCGGGGAGCCACTCCTTGACCTGCAGCCACGGGGCGCCGAGCAGGTCGCGCAGCGCGTGCTCGTACTCCTGGCGATTGAGGCGGCGGCGCGTGGAGCGGCCCTCGCCGCCGAGTTTTTCCCGGTCGGCGGCCGCCAGCCGGCCTGCCAGTTCCCCGATGAAGGCGGCCTGTTCCGCGGCGGGCGGCCGGGCCTTGTCGCGCGGGGGCATCTCCCCGGCGGCCACCCGATCGTGCACCCGCACCCACAGGTCGAAGGCCGCGGGGCGGGCCGGTTCCTCGACGAGGGCGGTGAGATCGAGCTCCCCCTTGCGTTCCACCTCGTCGTGGCAGCGCGCGCAATGCGCCTCGATGAAGCCGCGGAGGTCCGCCGGTCCGGACGCGGCGGGCAGGGCGCACGGCAGCGTCAGGGACAACGGCAGCAGCAGGCGGACGGCGAGGCGGGGGCGGCGCATAGGCTCCGGTGGAAGCGCGGAGGATGGCCGCGGCGGGAAGCGCAGGTCAACCCGGCGCGGGCGCGACCACCGGGCCCTGCGTGGCGACCACGCCGCTGCGGCCGTCGACCGGCGCGGCGAGTTGGTCACAGACCGGGATCCGCTCGGGCGCGGCGAGCAGCGCCCGGGCGGCCTCGTCGAGACGGACGAACTCCACCCCGCGCGCGCGGCAGCAGTCGAGGAAGGCGCGGAACAGGTCCGGCCGCCCCATCCCCTCGATCTCCGCGTGCAACGTGAAGACGTTCAGGCGGTCGGGACGCAGCAACGCGCAACAGTGGCCGGGGATCGCCGCGTCGGGAAATTCCGGCCGGCCCATCAGTTCATCGAAGGTGGGCAGGGTGGTCGGAAGCTCGAGCGTGCGGAACACCTTTCCGTCCACGCGCGGGAAGTGGGGCCCGGTGCCGCGGGAGTCGCTCGCGTAAAGCAGCCCCGCCGCGTCGTAGGCCGCGCGGCTGTGGGCGTTGCTCTGCCAGCCGGCGGCCCCGGCCGTGCGCGCCTCGAGGCCGAAGATCCGCCGGAACTCCGCGCGCGCCGCGCCGAACTCCGCGGCCACCTCCGCCGCCGACATCCGCGCGAGGTGGTCCTGCCAGCGGTAATGGTTGTGGCAATGGATCCCGACCTCGAAGCCCGCGTCGCGGACGGCCCGCATCACGCCGGCGTGACGGCGACCGATGTGCGGCGCGGGCAGCAGCGTCCCGTTCAGCAGCGTGCGCCAGCCGTAGATGCCGACCACGCTGGAGCGGGAGACCTTGGCGAGGAAACCGGGGCGGAAGACCCGCGTGATGGCGCGCCCCGTCTGGTCCGGGCCGAGCGAGAACAGGAAGCAGGCCGGGATCCCGGCCGCCCGCAGCTCCGCCGCGAGCCGCGGCACGCCCTCGCGCGTGCCGCGGTCCGTGTCGACGTCTACCTTGAGGGCGAGGCGCACGGCGGGCTGGACTTCACTCCAACCGGTAATCCTGGTGCGCGAGATGGTAGTCGAGTGTCCGGCGGATCGCGGTGGGCAGGTCGACGCGCGGATTCCAGCCCAGGGCCCGGCGGGCCGCGGTGATCGCCGGCACCCGCTTCTGAATATCCTGATAGTACGGACCGAAATAATCCTTGGACCGCACGACCACGGTCCGCGCGGCCTCTGCCCGCTCCCGGATGGCCGGGTACTCCCGGCAGGCCGCGATGATCAGCCGCGCGAGGCGCGCGACACTCACCTCGTTGCGCGGGTTGCCCAGGTTGAAGATCCGTCGCGACGCCTTGCCGCCCCGGTTCTCGATGATGCGCAGCAGGGCGTCGACGCCGTCGTCGATGTACGTGAAGGACCGCGTCTGCCGCCCGCCGTCCACCAGCTGCAGCGGCTTCCCAAACAGCACGTTGGAGATGAACTGGGTGAAGAGCCGCGAGCTCCCCTCCTTCGGCTCGAGCACATCGTCGAGCTTCGGCCCGATCCAGTTGAACGGCCGGAACAGCGTGTAGTCCACGCCGTCGCGCACGCCGTAGGCGTAAATCACCCGGTCGAGCAATTGCTTCGAGCACGCGTAGATCCAGCGCTGGCGCTCAATCGGGCCGTAGACGAGCGGGCTCGAGGACTCGTCCAGCTCCCGGTCCGGGGACATCCCGTAGACCTCGGAGGTGGACGGGAAGATGATCCGGCGCCGGTACTTCACGCACTGGCGCACGACCGCGAGGTTAGCCTCGAAATCCAGCTCGAAGACCCGCAGGGGGTCCTTCACGTACTGGACCGGGTTCGCGATCGCCACGAGCGGGATGACGGCATCGCACTTCTTGACGTGGTACTCGATCCACTCGCGGTTGATCGTGATGTCGCCCTCGACGAACCGGAAGCGGGGGTGGCCGAGGCTGTCCTCGAGCTTGTGGGAGCCGATGTCCATCCCGTAGACCTCCCAGTCCTTGCGCTCGAGGATGGCGCGGGTGAGGGAGCTGCCGATGAAGCCGTTGGCGCCGAGGATGAGAACCTTGAGGGGCATGGGGGCGGCGGGGGGGGACGGGGAAGAGGAGCGCGAGGGCGGCGCTCGCGCAATTCAGAGTTGGGCGCCGGCGGCGAGGGTTGGCGCCGGGGCGCCGCGCCACTCGGTGCGGGTGAGGCGCAGGGCGCCGTCGCCGGTGGCGACGAGAAAAGGCTCCAGGGCGAGCACGGTGCCGGGGGCGGCGCTCGCCGTGCCCGGGGGGCGCGGGGCGGGTTCAGCCCACCACACCATCAGCCGGGCGGATCCGACGTCCGTGAAGGCGCCGGGGTAAGGATCGGTGACAGCGCGGATCAGGTTAAAGATCGCGGCGGAGGGTTGTCCCCAGTCGATACGGCCATCCTCGGGCCGGCGACCGCTGAACGTGGTGGCCAGGGAATCGTCCTGCGGGGTTTCGGATGCCGTCCCGGCGAGCAGCGCGTCGATCTGCCGGGCGAGGATGCGGCGGGCGCAAGGCAGGACCTTGCGGAAGGCCTCTTCGGCCGTGTCGCGGGGACCGAGTTCGACGCCCTCCTGATCGACGATGGCGCCGGCGTCCGCCCGGTTGATCATCCGGTGGAGCGTCATCCCGATGCGGGTCTCGCCGTGGAGGACGGCCCAGTTGATCGGGGCGCGCCCGCGGTAACGGGGCAACAGGGAGCCGTGCAGGTTCCAAGCCCCGAGCCGCGCGAGACCGAGGATGCGGGTGCCGATCATCTGGCGGTAGTAGACCGAGAGGATCAGGTCGGGGCAGAGCTCCGCGAGGCGGGTGCGCCACTCCGGGGTGTTGACGTTCGCCGGCGTGAGCACGGGGACACCGTGTTCCCGGGCGGCGAGGGCCGGGGTGCGGAACCAGATCTTCTCGCCGGGCTGGTCCTCGTGCGTGACCAGCGCGACCACGTGGTCCCCCCGCTCCAGCAGCAGCGAGAGGCAGTCGTGCCCGACCTCGCTGTAGCCAAAGAAGAGGATGCGGGGCCGCATCAGCCGGCGGGAGCGCTCACTTGCCCGGCAGCTTCACCTCGGCGGCGCCGGCCGCGGGGGCGGGCGCGGCGGCCGGGGCGGGAGTCGCCGGCAACGAGGCGCGCAGCATCATCGCCTGCTGCGTCCACGGGCTGGAGACGTCGATCTGCATGAGTTGATCGACGAGGCGCTGGGCCTCGTCCGCGTTCTTGGCCTCGACGGCAAGACTCGCGAGGTGGTACGCGGCCTCGGCGCGCACGGCCTTGAGCTGGGTCGAGTCATCGGCCAGCGCCTTGAGCGCCGGGGACGCCTCCGCGGCCTGACCCGCGGCCAACTGCGCCACGGCGCGGCCCATCCGGGCCCGGGCACCGAGGGGATCCCCCTTCAGGGCCGCGGCGGCCTGCTGGTAAAGGGCGGCGGCATCCGCGGCCTTGCCGGCCTGGTAAGCCTCGTCCGCCAGGCGGAGTTGCGCGACCCCGGCGAGCGGATGCCCCGCGTGGGCGGCGGCGAAGGCCTTCAGCTTCTCGGGGGAATCGGCGGCCGCGTAGACCTGCACGACCCCGGACTCCTTGTCCCGCTGGAGATGGTCCCAGCCGCCCTTGCCCAAGATCGCGAGGGCGACGCCGACGCAGAGCCCGGTGATGACGTTGCGATTGCCGGTCCAGAACGTGCGGACCCGGTCCTCGAAGGTGACCGCGGGCGACGTGGCCGCGGCAACCAGGTTGCGATCGTCGCCGGCGGGCGGGTTCGGGACGGGAGAGGCGGGCGTGGTCATAGGGACGAGGGGACGGGCTGGATCGCCGAGCTAGGCAAAGGCCGGCGGTGGTGTAAATGCCGGAAACGGGCGGGGCGGCTAGTCGAAGACGACGGTCTTGTTGCCGTAGGCGAGGACGCGACCCTCGAGGTGCCAGCGCACGGCCTGCGCGAGGACGAGCCGCTCGAGGTCCCGCCCGCGGCGGACGAGGTCGTCCACGCCGTGCCGGTGCGTGACCCGGGCGACGTCCTGGTGGATGATGGGACCCTCGTCGAGGTCGCGGGTGGCGTAGTGGGCGGTGGCGCCGATCAGCTTCACCCCGCGCGTGTGGGCCTGGTGGTAGGGCCGGCCCCCGGCGAAGGCGGGCAGGAACGAGTGGTGGATGTTGATCACCGGGGCCCCGCAGCGCTCCAGGAAATCGGCCGACAGCACCTGCATGTAGCGGGCGAGCACCACGAGGTCGGCGCCGGCCGCGCGCAGCAGCTCAAGCTGGCGGGCCTCGGCGGCGGCCTTGCCCTCGGGCGTGACGGGCACGTGGTGGAAGGACAGGCCGTAGCCGGCGGCGGCGGCGGCGAGGTCCGGGTGGTTGCCCACGACGCCCACGAGGTCGCCGGGCAAGTCCCCGGCGCGTCCGCGCAGGACGAGGTCGTGGAAGCAGTGGTCGGCTTTCGAAACGAACAGCACCACCCGCTGGCGCCGGGCAGTGGAGACGAGGCGGGCCTGCATCCCGAGGGTGCCGGCGAAGGCGGTGAACTCCGCCGCGGCGGCGGCGTCGGCGCCGGCCGCGGGCACCCATTCCACCCGTTGAAAAAACACCCCTGCCTCCTGGTCGCGGTGCTGATCCGCGTGAAGGATGTTGCCCCCGCGGGCGAAGATCCAGCCGGCGACGCGGGCGACCAGGCCGGGCTGGTCGGGCCCGTGGAGCAGGGCGATGAGGGTCGCGGACGCCATCCGGGGCCTCAGACCGGGACGACGTTCCCGCGGTAGCGCTGGATCGGGCGGACCCCGACGTGCTTCTCGCGGAGGGCGCGGATCCCCTGCACGGCGGCGGCGGCCCCGGTCAACGTGGTCATGATGCACACGTTGCGGGCGAGCGCGGCGGCGCGGATCGCGTTCTCGTCCCGGCGCGGGATCATCCCGGCGGGCGTGTTGATCACGAGCTGGATCTCGCCGTTCTTGATCAGGTCGATCGCGGTGGGCCGCCCTTCCTGGATCTTCGCGATCTTGCGGACGGCGACGCCGGCGTCGGCCAGCGCCTTGGCGGTGCCGCCGGTGGAATGGATCGTGAACCCGAGCGCGGCCAGCTCGCGGGCGAGCCCGATCGCGCGGGGCTTGTCGGCGTCCTTCACCGACAGGAAGACGTTGCCGGAGGTCGGGAGCCCGGGCTTGGCGGCGGCCTGGGCCTTGGCGAAGGCGACCCCGAGGTCCTCGTCGAGGCCCATCACCTCGCCGGTGGAGCGCATCTCCGGCCCAAGGGCGATCGTGGCGCCGGGGAAGCGGACAAACGGGAACACGGCCTCCTTCACGCACCAGTGGCGCGGGGTGAGCTCGCGGGTGAAGCCGAGGTCGCGCAGCTTGGCGCCCGCCATCACCTTGGCGGCCAGCTTGGCCAGCGGCACCCCGATGGCCTTGGCCACAAAGGGCACGGTGCGCGAGGCGCGCGGGTTGACCTCCAGCACGTAGAGCTGGTCGTCCTTGATCGCGAACTGGACGTTCATCAGGCCCACCACCCGCAGCGCCCGGGCGAGGGCGTGGGTCGCGGCCCGCACGGTCTCGAGCATGGGCGCGCCCAGGGTGTGCGGCGGCATCACCATCGCCGCGTCGCCGGAGTGGACGCCCGCGTACTCGATGTGCTCGAGCATCCCGCCGATCACGGACGTCTCGCCGTCGCTGATGCAGTCCACGTCGAGCTCGATCGCGTCCTCGAGGAACTTGTCGATCAGGACCGGCTTGCCGGGCATCACGTCGAAGACCTGCCGCACGACGCCCTTGAGCTCCTCCTCGCTGAAGAGGATGAACATCCCGCGGCCGCCGAGCACAAAGGACGGGCGCAGCAGCACCGGGTAACCGATCTCCGCGGCGCCGGCGAGGGCCTCGGCCTCCGTGAGCGCGATGCGGTTGGCGGGCTGGCGCAGGCCCAGGTCGCGCAGGATCGCGGCGAACAGCTTCCGGTCCTCCGCCGCCTCGATGCTCTCGGGCGAGGTGCCGATGATGTTCACCCCGGCGGCCTTCAGCGCGGTGGCGAGGTTGAGGGGCGTCTGGCCCCCGAACTGCACGATGGCCCCGGAGCAGCCCTCCTGGTGGTAGATCTCCAGCACGTCCTCGAGCGTCAGCGGCTCGAAGTACAGCCGGTCGCTCGTGTCGTAGTCGGTGGAGACGGTCTCCGGGTTGGAGTTCACCATCACGCTCTCGCAGCCGATCTCGCGCAGGGCGAAGCTGGCGTGGACGCAGCAGTAATCGAACTCGATGCCCTGGCCGATGCGGTTCGGGCCGCCGCCGAGGATCATGATCTTGCGCTTGCCGCTCGGCGGCAGGACCTCGTTCTCGTCGCCGTAGCTCGAATAGTAGTAAGGAGTGAAGGCCTCGAACTCCGCGGCGCAGGTGTCGACCAGGCGGTAGGTGGTGGTGACGCCCAGCTCGCGGCGGCGGCGCAGGACGGACTCGCGGTCGGTCCGGAGCAGGTGGGCGAGCTGCACGTCGGAGAAGCCGGCCGACTTGGCGCGGCGCAGCGCGGCGGCGTCGAGGGTGCCGAGAGCGGAGGCAGCGAGCTCGTTCTCCAGTTCCCAGATTTCGCGCAGCTGGTGCAGGAACCAGGGGTCGATCTTGGTCAGGTCAAAGATGCGCTCGACCGTGTAGCCGGCCCGTAAGGCATGGCGGATGAAGAAGATCCGCTCGGCGTTGGGCGTGCCGAGGCGGGCGTTGAGCGTCGTCTCGTCGACCGGCTCGTCGCCGCCGAGGCGGCCGCCCCCGCCGAAGCCCCGGGCGCCGATCTCGAGCGAGCGCAGGCACTTCTGCATCGACTCCTTGAACGTGCGGCCGATCGCCATCGCCTCGCCCACCGACTTCATCGCGGAGGTCAGCGTGGGGTCGGCCAGCGGGAATTTCTCGAAGGTGAAGCGGGGGATCTTGGTGACGACGTAATCAATCGTCGGCTCGAAGCTCGCGGGGGTGAGGCGCGTGATGTCATTGCGCAGCTCGTCGAGGCTGTAGCCCACTGCCAGCTTGGACGCGATCTTCGCGATGGGGAAGCCGGTGGCCTTGGAGGCGAGCGCGGAGCTGCGGCTCACCCGCGGGTTCATCTCGATCACCACCATCCGGCCCGACACGGGATCGACGGAGAACTGGATGTTGGAGCCGCCGGTCTCGACGCCGATCTCGCGGATCACCGCGAAGGAGGCGTCGCGCATC
>JAIXQE010000127.1 GCA_027485815.1 Opitutaceae bacterium | reverse complement strand
TAGGAGGTGATCCGCCAGCGCTGCGGGTACTGGCCGGTGGTGATGCCGGCGCGCGAGGGCGAGCAGATCGGGGAGGCAACGTAGAACTGCTCGAAGCGCAGGCCCTCGCGGGCGAGGCGATCGATGTGCGGGGTCTGGGCCGCCTGATTGCCGAAGCAGGAGAAGTCGCCCCAGCCGAGGTCATCCAACAAAATGACCACCACGTTGGGGGCGCGCGGCACGGCGGCGGCGGCCGCGGCGCCGAGCAGCACCACGCCGAGGGTACACGCGCAGCAGAGCGCGCGGCGGACGGGGCTCATTTGGTCCCTCCGGTCTTCTTTTTCGCCGCCGCGGGTTGACGGGCGGCGGCGCGGCGGTCGAGCGGCCAACGCGGATCCGGGGTGTGCTCCGACTGGAAGATGGTGGCGGCCCGCGCCACCTGGTCGGGATGCGCGGCGGCGAGGTTGGCGCGTTCGCCCGGATCGCGGGCGAGGTCGTAGAGTTCGATCGGCTGGTCGTGGGCATTGCGGACGGCCTTCCAATCGCCGAAGCGCGCGGCCTGAAGGGGGCGCTGCTCGTGCAGTTCCCAGTAGAAAAAGTCGCGGCGGGGCACGGGTCCGCCGCGGAGGAACTCCACCAGCGAGCGGCCGTCCGTGCGGTGATCGGCGGGCAGACGCACGCCGGCGAGTTCCGCGGCCGTCGGCAGGAAATCCCAAAAGGCCCAAGGTTCGTCTGAGACGCGCCCGGCGGGGACGACTCCAGGCCAGCGGGCGAGGGCCGCTTGGCGCAAGGCGCCCTCGTAAAGGCCCCGTTTGTAGCCGCGGAGGCCGTTGCTCGCCTGATTGAAGCGGCGGCCGATCTCGGAGTCTGGGTCAAAGGAGGAGCCGTTATCCCCGGCGGTCATCACGAGGGTGCGCCCGTCGAGCCCGAGTTCCTGGAGCAGGTCGAGCAGTTGCCCCACGTCACGGTCGAGTCGCGTGACCATCGCGGCGTAGGCCTTCTGCTGGTCCGTCCACGGCTCCCGGGCGTACTCGCCGAGGTCATTGATCTCAAAGCGGCTGTGCGGGAGCGTGATCGCGTAATACAGGAAGAACGGGCGGTCGCGCTGGGCGCGGACCCAGCGCAGGACGTTCTCCTGGATCAGGTCCTGGGCGTAGACCGGGCCCACGCCGGTGCCGGTGTTGCCCGGCAAGTCGAAGCGGCGGTCATCGCGGTACAGGTAGGTCGGAAAATAGGAATGGGCGTGGCGCTGGCAGTTGTAGCCGAAGAAATGGTCGAAGCCCTTCCGGAGGGGACTGCCGCTGGTGTCGAACATCCCCATACCCCACTTGCCCATCGCGGCGGTCGCGTAGCCGGCGCGCTTCAGGACCTCGGCGACCGTGGGCGTTTCCGCCGGCAACGGGAGCTGGCCCTCCGGCTGGATCTCCCAGTTGCCGCGGATCGGGGAATGCCCCGTGTGGAGGCCGGTCAGCAGCGAGGCGCGCGAGGGGGCGCAGACGCTGGTGCCGCTGTAAGCCTGGGTGTAGCGCGTGCCTTCGCGGGCCATGCGGTCGAGCCGCGGGGTGCGGATCAGGCGCTGGCCGTACACGCCGAGGTCACCTTGGGCGAGGTCGTCGCTGAGGATGAAGATCAGGTTGGGCGGGGGCTCGGCCGACTGGAGTGGAGTCAGGGCGCCCGCCACCAGGGCGAGCAGGAGCAGGAGCAGTAGGCGGGGGAAGCGGGGCATCGCGGCGCGGAGCCAAGCACGCGCGCGCGGCCCTTGGCCAGCCCGCCCTTCAGGCCGCTCCGTCCGCGAAGCGCGCCGGATCGTTCGCCGCCTGCCAGAGGTAGAGCGTCGCGAGGGTGCGGTGTGGCGCCCAGCGGCGTCCGTGCCGCCCGAGGGCGCGCGGGGCCGGGAGTTGGCGGCGCCCGTGCGCAACCTGAAAGCCCCGGCGCACGCCAAGGTCGAGGATCGGCAGCACATCGGGCCGGCCGAGGTTGAAGATCAGGAACATCTCGGCCGTCCACCGGCCGATCCCCTTCACCGCGGTGAGCGCGGCGATGATCTGCTCGTCGTCCAGCCGCGCGCAGGCGCGCACGCTTGGCAGGGTGCCGTCCGCCGCGGCGCGGGCGACCGCCTGAATGTAGGTGGCCTTGGCCCCGGACAGCCCGGCCGACCGCAGGCGCTCCACCGGGGTGGCCAGGATGAGCTCGGGACCGGGAAAGCGCCCTCCGCCCACCTGCTCGCGGAAGCGGCCCAAAATCGTCGCCGCCGCGCGGCCACTCAACTGCTGGTGAATGATGGAATGCACCAGCGACTCGCAGGGCGGGCGACGCCGCGGCTCGAGGGTCAACGGGCCGACCACGCGGATGACGCGCGCCAGGGCGGGATCGGTTTCCAGGCAGGCGCGGGCAGCGGGGTCCATGCCCTGCAGCCCAACCGCCGGCCGGATCGGCGGCAAGGTTGCCCCACGGCCCATTCGTGGCACCTTGCCCCGATGAAGCGCACCCGTGTCCACCGCTGGCTCCGCGTCCTGCCGGCACTGCTGCTGTTCCTCGCGGCGGGCTGCGAGTTCGAGGGGCCGCTCTCGCCCCGACCCGAGGCGCCCGTGGATGAGCGGCTGCTCGGGCGTTGGGTCACCCCGGACGGCTGGGTCAAAGTCACCCGCTACGATGCGGACCATTACGTGATGGTCTATAACGGCACCGTCTACCGGGCCTGGCACAGCCGCGTGGCGGGCCAGGATTTTCTGACGCTGCGCAACCTCGAGGGCTCGGCGCCGCGGCACCATTTCCTCCATTGGCGCCGCGTCTCGGACCGGCGCATCGACGTGAGCTTTGTGCGCGAGGAACTGGTCCCACGTCACGAGCGGGACCCAGAGGCGCTGCGGCGGGCGGTGGCGGCGGGCTGGGGCCAGCCGGACCTCCTCGCGCCGGCGGTGCCGTTCATCCGCCAGGATTGAGCCGCCGCGGGGAGCAGGGGGGCCGGCGCTTCAGCGTTCGAAGCGGGCCTTGGGCGCGGGCAGGGGCAGTTCGTCGAGCCGGCCGGCCGCGGCGACGATCTCGTAGGCCGTGCGGAAATGGAGCTTCGCGAAGTCGCCGAGCGCCCGCGCGCCGAGCCGTTCCACGATCCGCGCGCCCTGCGCCTTCGCCGCCGCGCCCGCGCCCTTCTGCAGCCTTTCGCCGAGCCGGGTCGAGAGGTCGTGCAATTGCCGGACAAACTCGGCGCGCGCCACCACCGAGGCGGCGGCGACCACCGGATCCTCTTCCGCCCGGGGACGCATCCGCAGGTCGAAGCCGGTGACGCCCTTGCGGGCCAATTCCCGCTGCGTAAGCGGTTGCTCCGAGAACTGGTCGAGGAGGCCCCAGGGCACCGGACGTTCGGCGAGGGCCTGCATCAGCGCGGTCGCGTGCTGCCAGGCGAGGAGCCGGTTCAGGTTCGCGCCGGGCCGGGCCATCAGCTCGTTGTAGCGGGGCATCCCGCAGAGGCAGGTGCGGACGACCACCCCCTTGGTCCCGCGGATCAGGGCGTCGAGCCGGAGGATCTGCGGATCGGCGATCTGTTTCGAGTCCTTCACCCCGGCCTCGATCCAGGCAGTGATGGCGGGGCGGTCCGCAATCACCGTGGCGGCGACCACCGGGCCGAAGAAGTCGCCCTTGCCGCTCTCGTCCAATCCCGCATGCGGCTCGAACCAGTCCGGGTGCCGCACCTCGTCGTAGCCCAGCCGGGCCTCGCCGATCACCTCGGGCTCGAGGATGTCGCGCACGAAATCCTCGGTGCCCTTGCCGGCGACGACCACCTTGCCGCTGGTATAGGCGCTGACGTTCACCTTGAGATGGTCGGCGCGAAACGCGAAGTGGGTGTGGGCGACCGAAAACGGCTCCCAGCCCCGGCCCGCAAGGAGGCCGCGGAGGGTCTCAAGCTGGGCCGCATCGAGCTTCACGGTGTGCGAGGCCAGCCGGGGGCGCGCGGATTCGTCGCTGGAGCGGGACGTCATTGGCGGCATTGCCCACCAAAGCGGCCCAAAGCTCAAAAAGATTCTGCTTGGGCCGCGGGGGGCGCCCGCCGTCTGCTGGCGGGGTGCCGTCCGAACTGACTCAACTGGCCCCGGCCTTCCGGGGCGCCCTGCTGGGCTGGTACCGGCGCCACGCGCGGCGCCTGCCGTGGCGCGAACGACCGGGCCTCTACCCGACGGTGGTGAGCGAGTTCATGCTGCAGCAGACGCAGGTGAAGACGGTGCTCCCCTATTTCGCGCGCTGGCTGGAGGAGTGGCCGGACTTCCCGGCGCTGGCGGCCGCCTCCGAGGAGCGGGTGCTGCGGCTCTGGGAGGGGCTGGGGTACTACTCCCGGGCGCGCAACCTGCACCGCTTGGCGCGGGCGGTCGCGGCGCTGCCGGAGCCTCCCCGGACCCCCGCCGCGTGGCGGGAATTGCCGGGGGTCGGACCCTACACGGCCGCGGCGATCACCAGCATCGCCTTCGGTCACCCGACGGCCTGCGTCGACGGCAACGTCGTGCGGATCCTCGCCCGGCTCACCGCGGATGGAACCGCTTACCGGGACAGCACGGGCGCGGCCAAGGCCCTCGCGCCGCTGGCGGACGCGCTGCTGAACCCCGCCGCCCCGGGGGACCACAACCAAGCGATGATGGAGCTGGGAGCGACCGTGTGCCTGCCCCGGGCGCCGGCGTGCCTCACCTGCCCCGTCCGGGAATTCTGCGCCGGGGCGCGGCAGGGACAACCGGAGCAACTGCCGCGGCTGCAACCCAAGGTGCTGGAGGACCGGACCATCGTGCGCGTCTGGTGCCGGCGGGCAGGGGCGCTGCTGCTGCACCGTTCACCGGACAGCGCCCGCCGGCTCGCCCGCGTGCATGAGCTGCCGAGCGCGGAACAGGCGGGACTGACCGAGGCGGCGGTCCGCGGCGGTCCCCTGCTGGCGCGCAAGCGACGCGGTATCACGCGCTACCGCATCACCGAGTTCATCCACGAGTGCCCCACCAAAGCGTTGCCCACGCCCGGAGCCGAGGGGCTCGTGTGGGTGCCGGCGGACGAGCTGGACGCGATCACCCTGTCCGGTCCGCACCGGCGCTGGGTGCGCGAGTTGCTGGCGCGCTGAGGGACTCGCGTCCGGCTCAGCCGCGCCGCGCGAGCAACGTCTCGACGCGGGCCTTGGACGCGCGGATCTCGTCGGGGGAGACCCGCGGGGAAAACTCCAGCGTCAGGAGGTGTTCCGGCCGCCAGAATTCGCTCACCATCCCGAAGTCGATGTGTCCGGCGCCCAGCGGCTGGTGATCGCGTCCCTGGGCGTCGACGTCGTGCAGGTGCCAGCCGATCGTCCACGGCGCCATCGCCGCGAGGTGCTCCCGGTGCCGGAGCAGGCCCATGCCTTCCTTGATGTCGGCGTGGCCGGTGTCGTGCCAGTACCCGAGCGGCGAGCCGGCGGGCTGGGCGCCGAAGAAGGCGGGGAAGGCGGCGTCGAGGGGAAGTTCCTCGAACTTCTCCCGGTTCTCGCAGCCGAGGCGGATCCCCTTCTCGCGGGCGAAATCGCTGATTTCCCGGAGGCTGTCCTGCACCTGGGCCCAGAACGGCGGGGCGCGGCGTTCCAGGCGCTCGTAGCAGGCCCGGAGGATCCCGGCGTACGTCTGGTCGCCCGGGTTGCGGCCGGCGTCCGGATGATCGCGCAGGTACTGGCCGAGCTGGCGGGCGGGGTTGAACCAGAAGAATTCGACGCTGCCGAGGTGCAGCACGAGGGCCGTGGCCCCGACCTGGGCGGCGAACTCAATCGAGCGGCGGGTGTGGCGCAGCCACTGGTCGTGCTCGCGGCGATCGCGGGCGGAAGGCTGGAAGAGATTGGGCGCGGCCTGCACGACGCCTGTGGGCAGCGGGCAGAAGTTGTGGGTCGAGGTGATGCGCACCACGCCCTCGGCGACCGCACGGAGGATGCCGGGCACCAGGGTGATGCGGATCCCGTGGCTCAGTTCAGCGTGGGTGAAGCCGAGCGCGGCCATCTCCGAAAGCATCGCATAGCCGTCCTGGTGCCGGTGGGAGCACCAGCTGGTGGAGAGGGCAAGGAGGGGCGTCACGGTTCGGCGGAGGGGACACGCGGCCGGGGTGGCGCCGGTTGCGGCGCGAAGGGGCTAAAGCAAAGGGCCGCGCGGCGCTGGAGCGTCCGCACGGCCCGGAAAGCGGGGACGGGAACCTTACTCGGCGTAGCGGCGGCGCAGCATCTGGGTGAAGGCCTGGACCTTCTCCTTGCGGCGGCGCTTCTCGCACGGCTTCTCATAGTACCGCTTGGCGCGGGTTCCCTTGATGATGTTCTCGCGCTCGAGCTTTTTCTTCATGCGGCGCAGCGCACGGTCGATGGGCTCGTTCTTGCGGATCTTGATTTCGATGGGCATGGGACGGCGGAAACGGGACGAAGACGAAAATGGAAACGGCGAATACGCCCGGACCGGCGCCCGGCGTCAACGGGATTTTTGGGCGGTGAGCTCCCGCGCGAGTTCGGCGAGCAGGGCCTCGTGCCGCGGACCGGGCGGCAACGGGACTTCGGTGGCGTGCCCGGCCCGGCGGGAAGAGTCCGCCTCGCGCACGTCCGCCACGCGGACCCGGACCGTGGTCCCCCCTTCCCCGGGAGTCAGGCCGATCCGCAGGACCAACTGCCGCGAACTGCCCGGGTCAGCCCCGGCCCCGACGGCGCTGACCGCCTCCAGTTCCCCCCGGGCGGCGGACCCGCGGACCACGCGGTAACCGAGCCGGGTGACGACCGCGCGCAGTGAGCCGTAGACGTCCCGCGGCGCGCCCGGGACCACGCGCTCCACCGCGGGGTCCTGCAGGCGGCGCTGGACGGCCTGTCCGGCCGCATCGGCCACGGCG
>JAIXQE010000136.1 GCA_027485815.1 Opitutaceae bacterium | reverse complement strand
GACGCGAAACGTGGTCCCGGAAGAACCTCAGGCGACGCGCTCGACGATCAGCGGCGGCGGCGTGGGCCGCTTCGGGGCCAGCCGGTACGCGTTCTTGAAGTACTCCAACGCCTGCTCGAGCTTCGCCTCGTCGTTGTAGTGGATCATCATCAGCGGCTCGCCCTGCTTGACCTGCGTGCCGACCTTCTTGACCTCCGAGACGCCCACCGAGTGGTCGACCTTGCCGTGGTTCTCGTCCCGACCCGCGCCCAGCAGATGCACGCCGCGGGCGATCATCGCCGCGTTGATCGTGTGGACGTAACCGCGCTTGGGCGCCGGCAGCTTCCGGATGTGCCGCGCGGCCGGGAATTTCTCCGGGTGGTCGATGTAAGCGGTATCGCCCCCCTGCGCCTTGACCAGCTCCTTGAGCTTCTCGAGGGCGGAGCCGTCGGTCAGGTGGCGCTGCACCGTCTGCTTGGCCGAGAGGGTGGAACCGGCGACGCCGGCGAGCCGCACGATCTCCATGCCGAGCTTGAGCACGAGCTCCTTCATGTCCTCCGGGCCCTGGCCCTTGAGGAGCTGGATCGCCTCCTTGACCTCCAGCGAGGTGCCGACGGTGTCGCCGAGCGGCTGGTTCATGTCGGTCACCAGCGCGACGCACCGGCGCTTCATCGAGCGGCCGACGCGGGTCATCGAGCGGGCCAGCTGCTTGGCCTGCTCCAGATCCTTGATGAAGGAACCGTTGCCCCACTTCACATCAATCACCAGCCCTTCCGAGCCCTCGGCAAGCTTCTTGGAGAGGACGCTGCCGGTGATGAGGGGCAGGCTGGGAATGGTGCCGGTCTCCTTGCGCAACTCGTAGAACTTGGCGTCGGCGGGCGCAAGGTCCTCGGTCTGCGCAATGATGGCCCCGCCGATGCGGCCCAGCTGGGCGGCGAATTGCTCGGCGGACTGCTGGCCCTTGAACCCGGGGATGGAAGCCAGCTTGTCGAGCGTGTTGATCACGTAGTCGTGCTCGACGCCGCACATCATCGGCACCACGACGCCGGAAGCCATCGCGAGGGGCACCAGCACCAGGGAGGTCTTGTCGCCGACGCCCCCGGTCGAGTACTTGTCGATCTTGGGCTTCGCGATGTTGGACAGATCGATCACCTCGCCCGAGAGCATCATCTCCTCGGTCAGGTCGGCGGTTTCCTGCGCGGACATCCCGGAGAAGTAGATGGCCATCGCCAGCGCGGCCAACTGGTGCTGGGGCATCTCCCCGTCCAGCGTGCTGTCGATGATGTAGCGAATCTCCTCCTGCGTGAATTCACCCCCGTCGCGTTTCTTCTCGATCAGGAAGTTGAACGACGGCTTGATGAAGCGGCGGGTGGGAATGTTGCGTTTGCTGCTCATGAAGGAAAACGGGACGCTGACCTTTGGGCCGGCGGGCCGCCGGCGGCGTTAAATCGTGAGAGGCAAGCAGCTTAAGCCTAAAAGTCGAGCCTAAACTCCCCCGGCCTTACCCGCTCCGCCCCACCCTGCCGCCGGATCGAGCGGCCCACCGGAGCCCCGGATTTGCACTTGCCTCGCGCGGCCTCCCCCGGCCCTCTCGGGGGACCCTCCCACCCTGGCCACCCTGCCCGCGGTGGGCGTTTCGCTTCCCTCCAAGTCAGCCCTCGATGAACCCTCCCACCCTATCCCTCCGGGCCCGACCGGCCCGCACCATCCGTCTGGCCGGCCTGTTGGCCGCCCTCGCCACCGTTGGCGCCCTCAGCCTGTCCGTCCCCGCCGTCGCCGCCGAGCGCGCCGCCGCCGCGGGCGTCGTCAGCGGCATCGTCACCAACAAGGCCACCGGCAACGGCCTGATCGGCGCCCGCGCCGAGATCCCCGCCCTGAACCTCTCCGCCCTCGTCGACCAGACGGGCCGCTACCTGATCAGCGGGGTGCCCGCCGGGACCCATGAACTGGTCGTGTCCTACACCGGCCTCGACACCCAGCGCGTCACCCTGACGGTGGGCGCGGGCCAGACCGCCGTGCGTGACTTCGAGTTGACCAGCACCGTGCTGATGCTCGACACCTTCAAGGTCACCTCCGACAAGGCCGGCCTGTCCTCGGCGCTCACCCAGCAGCGCAACGCGGACAACCTGAAGAACGTGGCGTCGATGGACGCCCTCGTCGACCTGCCCAACATGAACGCCACCGAGCTGGCGATCCGCCTCCCCGGCGTCGCCTTCGGCAACCCGGGCGACGAGGTGGTCGAGGTCATCAGCGTGCGCGGCATGGGCGCCGGGATGAGCTCCATCACGATCGACGGCGGCGGGATGTCCTCCTTCAGCGCCCAGAACCGCAACACCCGCATGACCGCCTTCACCGGCGCGATGTTCGAGTCCCTTGAGGTCGTGAAGGGCCAGACGCCCGACAAGCCGGTGGACTCGCTCGGCGGCGGCGTGAACTTCAAGACCCGCTCCCCGCTCTCGATGCGCGAGAAGCGCCGCGTGACGCTGAACTTCACCGCGCGGATGGCCCCGTGGTTCACCGAGCAGGTGCCGATCCGCGAACAGCGGCGGACGCACGCCCTGATGAACGCCTCGTACATCGAGAAGTTCGCCGTCTTCGGCAGCAAGACCGAGAACCTCGCCGTGTCGGTCAACGCCTTCTACTCCGAGAACGCCTTCGGCTTCTTCCGCAGCCAGCGTGATTACCAGCAGACGAACGTGCAGCCGGCCTTCGTCTGGGACTATCGCACCACGGACAACTACAATAACCGCAAGCAGCGCAGCTTGAACACGAAGTGGGACTACCGCTTCGACCAGAACAACCTCATCAAGCTGAACCTGATCTACAACGACGCCCCCGAGCCGATGCGTCGCCAGTACCAGACGCGCGCCTTCACCGGCAGCCAGACCACGGTGCCCAACGCCACCACGACCGGCGTGGTCCCCGGCTGGACCGACCGCATCACCACCGTGCGCGCCGTCCCCACCGCCGCCAACGCCACCTCCGGCACCACCGCCCCGGCCCTGATCGACGTGACCTCCACGCTCATCAACCGCGACCAGCGCCTGCGGCACCTCGACCTCGCGGGTGAGCACCTCCTGGGCCGCCTCGACATCGAATGGGCCGGCCTCTGGAGCCGCACCCGTTACCGCACCCTCGGCGCCGAGGCCGGCCTGGTGAACCGCATCGGCAACGTGCCCTTCACCGGCGTCGACGGCCAGCCGGGCACCGCCGCCAACAACGTCCGGGGCCCCAACGGCGAGACCGGCGTGGGCTGGATCCTCGACCGGACCCAGAGCGACCTCTACCCGCGGTTCATCCAGAACGGCGGCTTGGACTTCACCAATCCCGCCAATTACCGCCCGTCGGTCAACGGCCTCACCTCGAACTCCGGCAACCTCGACATCGACCTGATCAAGGAGGCCCGCGCCCACTTCAAGTACAAGCTGCCCTTCGAGGCCTTCTCCGCCTTCCTGAAGACCGGCGGCCAAGTCCGCGACCACACGGTCGAGCTCGAGCGCCGCGGCCGCCGCTGGAATTACCTCGGCACCAGCGCGCTCCCCACCGACCCCTCCATCCTGCTCTGGGACAAGGTCAAGACGGGGCGCAATATCCCGGTCTGGGATGCCGCGCCGTTCATCCAGAACGGCCAGCCCACCAATCCGGCCCTCTGGCGCGAGGACATATACTTCCGCGAGCAGAACCGCCTCGCGAACTCGAACAAGGTCAACGAGGTCATCACGGGCTACTACCTGATGACCCAGGGCCGCGTCGGCCGCACCGGCTTCCTCGCCGGCGTCCGCCGCGAGGTGACCGAGACGGAGGGCATCTCCCGCATCCGCGCCCGCGTCCTCAGCAACGCCGCCCAGCAGGCGGCCGACCCGATCGGCTCCGCCCAGCGGGATTACGAGGACGCCTACCGCAATGAGGGCAAGTACGGCCAGAACTTCCCCAGCATCCACCTGTGGCGCGACCTCACCGCCAACCTGAAGCTGCGCGGCGCCTGGACCACCGGCTTCGGCCGTCCCTCGCTCGCCAACGCCCTGCCGAACTTCTCGTTCAGCGAAACGAACCAGACCGTCTCGATCGGCAACCCCGCGCTGCTGCCGCAGCAGGCCAAGAACTGGGACTTCAGCCTGGAGTACTACTTCGAGCCCGCCGGCAGCTTCTCGGTGGGCTGGTTCCACAAGACCATCAGCGACTTCATCGTCGGCGCCCGGGAGACCGGCACCGTCGGCGTCGGCAACGACAACGGCTTCGAGGGCCAGTTCGAGGGCTACAAGATCCTCCAGTCCGTCAACGCCGGCACCGCCATCGCCCAGGGCTGGGAGTTCGCGTACCAGCAGCAGTTCCGCTTCCTGCCGGGCCTGCTCCGCACCCTGCGCCTGAACGCCAACCTGACGCTGATCAACGCCCACGGCGACTTCGGTGGCGCCACCTACCTGTCAAACGGCCAGATCAACGGCTTCATCCCGCGCACCGGCAATGTCTCGGTCTCGTGGGACTACCGGAAGTTCGGCGTCTCCGTGAGCTACAACTACACGAGCGAGAGCATCCGCAACGCGTACAACGTGACCGCGCCCTCGCGCAACCAGTACCTGAAGGCGCGCGAGCTGGTGAACCTGAACCTCCGCTACCAGCTGCGTTCCAACGTCACCGCGACCTTTGGCGTCGCGAACCTGTTCAACGAGCCGCAGATCTATTACCGCGGCATCCCCGACCAGCTGGAAACGTTCCTGATGCAGGGCACCACGATCACGGCCGGCATCGAGGGCCGCTTCTGAAGTCCTCCTCCCTCCCATGAAGAAACTCCTACTCCTCCTCACCGCGGGCCTGCTCCTGAACGGCGCCGCCTTCGCCGCCGATCCCGAAAAGAAGGCCGCCAAAAAGGCCGCTCCCGCCGCCGCCAAGGCCACCGCCCCCACCTCCGTGATCCACGTGGTCACGGTCTCGTGGAAGGCCGGCACCACCCCGGAACAGATCAAGGCCGCCCTCGACGGCGCCCACCAACTGCCCGCCGCCTACAAGGGCATCACGCGGGTTTGGACGAAGACCATCAAGGCCCAGGGTGAGCGCACCCACGCCATCGTGATGGAATTCGCCAGCGAGCAGGCCCTGAAGGACTACGCCAACAGCGAGGCCCAGAAGGAGTGGTACAAGGCCTACCTGCCCATCCGCGAGCGGAGCACGACCTTCGATATCACCAACTGACCGCCGCCCGCTCCGCGCGGCCAAGTCACCCAGGCGCCCCTTCCGGGGCGCCTTTTTTTCGCCCCCGTCTCCCCGCGGCGTGCCTCCAGCGTGCCTCCAAGGTGCGTCCAATGTGCCTCCAATCCCGCCAGAGCCGCCGCGCGGGCTTTGACCTCCGGCGCGGGTCACCCCAGCTTCCCCGGATGAACCTCCGCCCGGTCCTCGCGCTCCCGCTCTTCCTGCTGGCGACGTTCCTCGCCGGCGCGATCGGTTCCTGGGCCACCTTCGAGAACGTGCGCGCGTGGTACCCGACGCTCGTCAAACCCGCCTGGAATCCCCCGGCGTGGGTCTTCGGGCCGGTCTGGACGACCCTCTATGTCCTGATGTCCATCGCGGTCTGGCGCGTCTGGCGCCGGAACGCGGGCGCGGCCGCCGTTCGCCTGGCGCTGGCCTATGGCGGGCACCTGGTACTGAACGCCCTCTGGTCCGTGCTCTTCTTCGGGCGGCGCAGCCCCGGGCTCGCCCTGGCCGAAATCCTCGTGCTGTGGGGCGTGCTGGCCGCCTTCCAGCGCCGGCTGTGGCGGGAGGACCGCGTCGCCGGGGTGCTCTGGGCCCCGTACCTGCTCTGGGTCAGCTTCGCCACCGTGCTCAACGCCACGCTCTGGTGGCTCAACCGGGGCTGAGCCCGCGGAAAAAGGATTGCGGCGCGCGCCCGAAGGTTTCCATTCGGGGGCTTCCGGCGGGCCGCTCCGCCCCCTCCGCGATCCCGGAGGGCGCGCGGTGCCCCGGACCCACTTCTCCCCAATGGTTTTCCCGCGCCCCGCGCTCTCCCGCCTGCTGCTCCTCGCCTGCCTGGGCCTTGCTCCCGCGGCGTCCCGCGGGGCGGATTACCAGCTCGGGGAGGTCGCCCGGGAGGACATCGTGGCGCCCGTCGCGTTCCGGGTGGTGAATCCCGAAGCTACGGCGGCCTTGCGCCAGCGTGTGGCCCAGGAGGTCCGGTTCGTGCTCCGCCACACGCCGGAGGCGGCGGCCGAGGCGGAACGGGAGCTGCGCACCCGCGTGGAAACCGCCCGCACCCGCTTCCGGGAACTGCTGACCGCCGCGCTCGGCGGCCGCACCCCGCGCGCCGCGGATGCGGGCACGATGCCCTACTCCCGCGTCCTCAGCCGGCTCGCGCGCGAGGAAGGCCGCGGCCTGCCGCTCGACACCCTCGCCCCCCGCTGGCTCGGCGGGGAAGCCGATGAAACCCTCCTCGCCGAATGGCTCCGGCCGCTCCGCGACGTGATGGCGCAACCCATCCTCGCGTCCCGGGTGGACGACGGCCTGCCCTCTGGCCAACCGGTGCGGCTGGTCACGGTCCGCAGCCTCGATCAGGCCCCGACGCCCGCCGCGCTGGACCAAGCGGGTCCGCCGGTCGCCGCCTCCTCCCTGCTGAGCGTCACCCGCGCCCGGCGCCTCATCGAAAGCCACTTCCCCGCGGACCAGATCGAGGTCGGCCGTTACGTCGCCTCCCACGTCCGGTTCAACGCGGTGCCGGACCCGGAGGCCACCGAGGCGTTGCGCGCGCGCCGGATGGAGGGCGTCACGGCGAATGATTCCTTTGAGGCGGGCCAGCTGGTGGTGCGCCGCGGCCAGCGCATCGACCGCGCGGCGCTGGCCGCCCTCGCGGCGATGCGGGAGAAGAGCGTGATCGGCACCCTGCAGAGCAAGCTGGCGGCGGAGCAGTCGGTGGCCGGCCGGATCACGCAGCAGACCTACTGGATCGCCGGGGGACTGCTGGGGGTCGGCGCGATCCTCGCGCTCATCCTCTGGCGGCTGCGTGGGCGGCCGTCGACCGCCCTGGTGACGGCGGAGGGGGCCAACCTCGCGGGCGGCGCCGGCGACGGCGTCTGGCGCGACCGGGCCCTGATCGCCGAGGGCAAGGCGGAGCGGGCGCAGCAGGCCATCCGCTCGGGGGTGATGGGCTGGATGCGGGAGCGGATCTTCCAGAACCTGTTCCGTCAGCGGGAGCGGTTGCTCACCGCGCAGGAGAAGGCGGAGCAGGAAATGCGGGAGCTCGAGCAGCGCCTCGGGCAATTGCAGGCCCCGCTGCAGGACCGGATCCGCGCCTACGAGCGGCGGATCGAGGAGTTGGAACGCGAGCTGGCGGACAAGGGCGAGGAGAACCGCCAGCTGATCGGCGCCCGCATCGACGTCGCCCGCCAGCAGCTCCGGATGGAGCGCGAGCGGGGCGGCTTCGGGGCGAATTAAGCGCCGCGCGCCTCAGGCCCGGGCCAACGCGGGCGTACGGCGGCCCGCCTCCTCGACCTTCAGCGCTTCCTCGTAACACGTGACCGCCTCGTCGAAGCGCTTCAGCCGGTTGCACACCCCGCCCTTCAGCAGGTAGGCGAGCGTGAGCCCGGGATTGAGCTCGATCGCGCGGTCGTAACACCGGACGGCGCCCTCATCCTGCCGCAGGCGCTCGAGCGCGGACCCCTTCTTGACCCACGCCTCCGCGTGATTCGGGTCGAGCTTCAGGATCTCCTCGAGGCAATTGAGGGCCTCCTGGGCCTTGTTCGCCTTGAGCAAGCCCTGCGCCTTGGCGAGCAGCACCCCGACCCAGGCGGACTGGTCCGAGGCGCGCCGCGCGGCGTCGGTTTCGGCGACGAGATTCGTGGTGCTCGAAACCGGCCCGGAGGCGACCGTCGGCGTGGCCGCCTGCTCCAGCGCGTTGATGCGGCGCTCGATCCGGTCGACCATCGAGAGGAGCCGCTGATTGGAAGCGTTCACGACCTGCTCGGCCGGACCTGGCTCCATGCCCGGCGCGAGCAGGCCGGTGGGCTTCGGGGCGGGCAATTGCGCGCGGGCGAGGGCGGAGTCGTGAAGGCGGTTGATCGCCCGCAGCTGCAGCCACGGGGAGACGAGCACGACCAGCAGGCCGGCGGCCGCGAGGCCCCCGACCACCCAGAGGAGAACGCGGTAATTGCGTTCCATTTCCAGGCGTTCCCGCTCCCGCTCGGCCTGCGCGCGCTGGAGTTCCGCCCGCTGGGCCGCCCGCTCCGTCTCCATCGTGGAGCGCAGCCCGTCCAGCTTCGCGTTGAGGGCCTCGGATTCCTGCCGGGCCCTGGTCTCGGCCTCGAGGCGCGCGTTCACGGCGGCCAATTGCGCGGCGTGCAGCTGCTCGCGCGTCAGCAACAGGGACTTGAGCAGTTCCGCCGCGGAGATCTCCTCCGTCCCCGACGAGCGGGCCGGCGCGGGTTCGGCGGCGGGCAGCGCGAGGCCGATCACCGCCAGCGCCAGCAGGAAGCGGAACCGGCGGGGCGAGGGCGCGGGGGTCGGGAGCTTCATCGCGTGCGGGCGACCGTGCGGTTCGCGAACGGAGGTGTCAAGGGGCGCTCCCGGTCGCCGCGGCGGTGCGCGCCGCGGGTCCGACGTCCTCGGGGCGGAGGGGGCGGGCGGAGGCCGGCGCCGGGCTGACCTCGTCCGCCCCGGCGTCCGGACGGTCCCCGCGGGGTTGCCCGTCGAGGTCGACCTGGACGAAGGGAAAATCGCGGCTGCCGGCGTCGAGGAGGGGGCTCGAGGGGGCGGGGCGCTGGAGGCCGTCGGCGGCCGGTTGGAGTTGGAGGTTGCCGCGGGTGTAGCCTTCGGGGGGCATCTGCCCCGGGCTCACGCGGGGCGCGAGGAAGTTGCCCTTCCACACGGCCCCGGCGTAGGGGCCGTCGATCCGGGCCACGGTCGTGCCGCCCTGGAACACGTTGTACGCGACCGTGATGTTGCGGGCGCCGAGGCGTTCGCCGGTCGCCCGGGCCAGCTGCAGGTGGGTGCGGTTGTCGACGAAGGTGTTGAACACGATCGCGCAGTCATCCGGGCGGTCCATCGCGGCGGCGGGCGCGCCCGGGCCGGCGGTCGCGACGGTGCCGTTGCCGAGGGAGATTCCGGCGTAGTTGGACTCGAAGTAATTGCCGTGGATGCGGTGCCGGTCGCCGAAGATCCGCAGCCCCTCCGTGCCGCGAAGGAAATTGCCGTAGAACTCCACCTCGTTGCCGTGCCGGAGATCGACCTGCGCGGTGGGGCTCTCGCCGAAGGTGTTGTGCCGGTAAACGTTCCCGGAGGAGCGGTTGGAGACGAGCCTGGTCTCGCCGCGGGCCCGGAGAAACACGTTGTGCTCGACCAGCGCGCGGCCGACGGAAAGCCCGGTCGCGCTCAGGCCCAACCGCAGCATTTCGGAGGGGGTGCCCAGCGGGGCGGCGAAGTCGCGGAAGAGGTTGTGGTGGATCCAGGTGCGCCGGGCCACCTGCGGCCCTGCGCCCGACACCGCGAGCAGCGCCCCGGTCGTGGTCTTCTCCGCGAACTCGTTGTGGTCCACCTCGACGTCGTCGCCGGAGATCGACAGCATCACGCCGTCGCCCGGGCAGCGGAACTGGTTGCGCGTGATCCGGATGTGACGGGCGCCCGCCGCCACGCTGAAGCGGCCCGCGGCGTGGGTGAGACGGAAGCCCCGGATCACCACGTGCTCGGCGGACTCACCGATGACGATCCCGTGGCTGCCGGCCAGCTCCGCCCCGCCGACCGTCTCGGCCTCGATCACCAACGGACGTTCCGCGGTGCCGCCGGAGCGCACCGCGATCGAGGCGTCGAGCTGGTGCACGCCATCGCGGAGCTGGATGCGGTCACCGGGGACCGCGCGGCGGAGCGCCTCGCGGAGGGCGGCGGGCGAATCCACCCGGTGGCGCTGCTCGGCGGCGCCGAGGAGGCCGGGCAGGAGGAGGGCGAGGAGGAGACGCGACGGGAGTTTTGCCATGGGCGGGAGCCGGCGAAAGGGGGAAGGACACGACGCGCGCCGCGGAGCCCCCTGCCGAAGGCCGGAGCCAAGCCGGCCACCGCCCGCGTTGTCAACGCGGTCACGTCACCGCCAATCGGCTTGAGCCGCCGGAGCCTTGCGCCCTTGCTCTCCGCCGCCAGCTGCAACCCCGCCCCTTCCCGATGCCCTGCCCTTCGCCTTCCCCCGCCTCGCGTCGACCCTGCACCCGCTTCCTCCCGCCGCTCCTCGGCCTGCTACTGATCCTGCTGACGGCCGCGGGCGCCGGGGCGCAGCCCGGAAACGGGGCGATCGAGGGCCGCATCGTGAATGCGCGCACCGGGGAATTCCTCGAGGGCGCGCGCGTCCGGCTCGGCGCCGCCGGCGCGGAGGCGTTCTCCGATTCGGGCGGCTTCTATCAACTGGCGCCCGCACCCGCCGGCCCGCAGCAGGTTACCGTCTTCTACACCGGCCTGCCGGCAATCACCCTGCAGGTGCAGGTCACCGCGGGCCAACCGGCGCGGCTCGACGTGTCCCTTGGGGCCAGCGCGGTGCAGTTGGACGCGTTCCGGGTGGCGACCAGCCGGGAGATGGACGCCTCCGCGCTGGCCATCAACGAGCAGCGCTTCGCCTCGAACATCAAGAACGTGCTCTCGACGGAGGAGTTCGGCAACGTGGCCGAGGGCAATGTCGCCGAGTTCCTGAAGTTCCTGCCCGGCGTGAGCATCGATTACACCGGGGGCAACGCCCGCGAGATCTCGATCAACGGCGTGCCCGCGGACAACGTGCCGGTGACGCTCGACGGCTTCAGCATCGCCTCCGCACCCGGCGCCGCCACGGGACGCAGCGTGCAGTCGGACATGATCTCGATCAACAACCTCTCCCGCATCGAGGTCGCCTACTCCCCGACCCCGGAGTCGCAGGGCTCCGCCCTGGCCGGCTCGGTGAACATGGTGCCGCGCAGCGCCTTCGAGCGCGCCCGGCCGGTGCTGAACGCGAGCGTGTATTTCATCCTGCGGGACAACGCGCGCGACTTTCACAAGGTGCCCGGCCCGAAGCCCAGCGCCACGCGCAACGTGCATCCCGGGTTCGACTTCTCGTACGTCGCGCCGGTCAACGCCCGCTTCGGCTACACCCTGTCCGCCGGCACCTCCACCAACTACTCGCCCCAGGACAACTCGACGATGACCTGGCGCGGCGTCCAGTCCGCCACCAACGGTACCACCTTCCCCCACACCACGCCGGGCAACCCCTACCTCTCGCAGTACCTCATTCAAGACGCGCCCAAGGTGACCACCCGCCGCTCCGTCGGGATCAGCCTGGACTACAAGCTGACCCCGCGCGACCGCCTCACCCTGGGCTTCCAGTATTCCTCCTTCGACGGGCAGTACATCGTTTCGAACGTGACCTTCAACGTCGGTGCGGTCGCCCCGGGCGCCTTCGGCGTGGACGCGGTGCGCGGCACGCCGGGAGCCGGCGTGCTGACTTCGGCGCACCAGGAGCGAAACCGCTTCAACCGGACCCGGATGCCGACGATCGTCTGGCGCCACGACGGACCCGTCTGGCGCGGCGACCTCGGCTTCGGCTACTCGCTGCAGGACGACGGCAATCCCGACCTGCGCCAGGGTTATTTCCGCAACGTCACCCTCCAGCGCTCGAACGTGACGATCGATTTCAGCCGCATCTTTTACCTGCGGCCGGGGGAGATCGCCGTGCGCGACGGTGCGACCGGGCAACCGGTGGACCCGTACGCGCTGGGCACCTACGCGCTCGTCTCCACCACGACGCAGGATGACGTGAACATCGACCGCCAGCGCTCGGCCTACGGCAGCCTGCGCCGCTCCTTCGCCACGCGCCTGCCGTTCGCCCTGAAGGCGGGCTTCGACCTGCGCCAGAGCATGCGGGACCTCCGGGGCGGCACGGGCACCTTCAACTACGTGGGCCGCGACGGCCGCGGCAGCACGGGCCCCGGGGGCGACGACTCCCCGCTCCCGTTCTTCGATCCCATCTATTCGCAGCGCATTTTGCCGTTCGGCTTCCCCCGTCTCGACACCCCGAGCAACCGCAAGGTGTACGAGCACTGGGTGGCGAATCCCGGCCTGTTCACCCAGAACGCCAACACCACCTACCGGAACCAGGTCGCGGCCTCGCGGCGCTCCGAGGAGCTGATCTCCTCCCTCTACCTCCGCGGCGACCTCGGCCTGTTCCAGAACCGGCTCAAGCTCGTCGGCGGCCTTCGCGCCGAACAGACCAACGTGACCGGCGAGGGCCCGCTGAGCGACCCGACGCTCAACTACCAGCGGGATGGCCGGGGCCAGATCCTTCGCGGGGCCAACGGCGCGCCCCTGCTCATCGTCCCCACGACCAACGCCCTCGGCGTCTCCCAGCTGACCTACCTCGACCGCGGGGCCCGCTCCGAAAAGGAGTACCTGCGCACCTTCCCGAGCCTCAACGCCAGCTACAACCTGCAGGAGAACCTGATCGCTCGCGCCTCCTATTACCATTCGGTCGGCCGGCCCAACTTCATCCAGTACTCGGGCGGGTTCACGCTGCCCGACACCAGCAACCCGCCGTCCGCCGGCAACCGCCTCACGCTGAACAACGCCGCGATCAAGGCGTGGAGCGCCCGGACCGTGAATGTTCGCCTTGAGCGGTATTTCGAGGGCGTGGGCCAGATCTCCCTCGGTGCGTTCCGCCGCACGATCGACGATTTCTTCGGGGCCACGGTCTTCGCCCCGACGCCGGAGTTCCTCGCCCTCTACGGCCTCGATCCCGCGGAGTACGGGCCGTACGACGTCGCCACCCAGTACAACGTGCCGGGCGTCGTCCGCACCGAGGGCCTCGACTTCAACTACAAGCAGGCCCTCACCTTCTTGCCCCCGTGGGCGCGCGGGGTGCAGGTGTTCGCCAACGGCAGCGCCCAGCGCGTCCTGGGGGATGAGACCATCTCCTTCTCCGGCTTCGTGCCCCGCAGCGCCAGCTGGGGCGTGAGCCTGACCCGCCCCCGCTACAACGTCCGCGTGAACTGGAACTACCGCGGCCTCGCGCGGAACAACCGCGTGAACGGCGCGAGCATCGAGCCCGGCACCTTCAACTGGACCTCGAAGCGCCTCTACGTGGATGTCGTGGGCGAGATCAGCCTCCGCGGGCGGATCGCGCTGTTCTACAACTTCCGGAACATCGGCAATGCCACCGAGGACGTGAAGATCTACGGTCCGAGCACGCCGTCGGTCGCGCGGTTCCGGCAACGGATCGACTACGCCTCGCTCTGGACCGTCGGCCTCAAGGGCACGTTCTGAGCCGGCCGGCCGCCACGGCGGCTTGCGCAACCCCGGCCGGGTGCGTAACGACGCGCGTGCCCTCCTCCGCCCTGCCCGCCCCGCTCGCCGCCCTCCCCGCCCGCACTCCCGCCCTCGTCGACCAGCTCGAACGCTGGGCCAACGTGAACTCGGGCTCCGGCCACCGCGCCGGCCTCGACCGGATGCGCGCCGTGCTCCGGGCGGACTTCGCCGCCGCCTTTCCCGATGCGGTGATCGAGGAGCCGCCCTGCCCGGGAACCGCGGCGGCCCTCCGCCTGCGCCTCCGCCCCGCGGCGCCCGTACAGGTGCTGCTGAGCGGCCACTTCGACACGGTGTACGAGGCGGACGACCCGTTCCAAGCCTGCACCCGCCCCGACGCTACGAGCCTGCGCGGCCCTGGCGTGATCGACATGAAGGGCGGGATTTTGGTGATGCTCGCCGCGCTGACCGCCCTCGAGGCGTCCGGTCCCGGCGACCGCCTCGGCTGGGAGGTGCTGCTCACGCCGGACGAGGAGACCGGCTCCCACGGCAGCCGGGCGCTGTTCGCCGCGGCCGCCGCCCGGCACCACCTCGGCCTCGTCTTCGAGCCCGCCCGCGTGAACGGGGACCTGGTGCGCTCCCGCAAGGGCACCGGCGGGATGACCGCCACCGTGCACGGGCGGGCCGCGCACGCGGCCAAGGTGCCCAACGACGGCCGCAACGCGATCCTCGCCCTCGCCGAGTTCCTCCTCGCCGCCAGCCGTCTCCCGGCCGAGCTGCCCGGGGTGCTGGTCAACGTCGGCAACATCCGGGGCGGCGGCCCCGCGACCAATGTCGTGCCCGATCTGGCGGCGGCCGAAATCGACCTGCGCGTCACCACCGCCGCCGACCGCGACGCCCTGCTGCGGCGCCTCGGGGACCTGGCGGGCGAGATCAACCGGCGGGAGGGCCTCCGGCTGGAGCTGACCGGCGGCTTCAACCGCCCGCCCAAGGAGTGCGGTCCGCGCGAGGAGCGCGCCTTCGCCGCCTGGCGCGCCGCCGCCGCCACGGTCGGGCTCCCGCCGTTCGACTGGGTGCACACCGGCGGCGCCTCCGACGGCAACTTCCTCTCCGCCGACGGCCTGCCCAACCTGGACGGCCTCGGGCCCATCGGCGACCACCTGCACAGCAGCCGCGAGTTCATCCGCACCGACACGATCGCGCCCCGAGCCCAGGTCGCGGCGCTCTTCCTGCTGCAGCTCTCCCGGGGCGAAATCACCCTCGGGTGAGTCCCCTGGGCCTCAGCCGGACTCATGCAGTTGGCGGTTGAGCAGCGAGGCGAGATGGCGAGCAGATTTCGGTCGAGGAAGCCCGACGCATACCCGGAGGGTATGTGGAGCGGCTGACGCAGACTGAAAGGTGCCGTCAGATCGCCTCGGGGCGACCCGATCAACTGCATGAGTCCGGCTCAGGCGTCTCCGCCGGCGGACGGCGGCGGCGCCGTCCGCAGCAGCACCACCGCCCCCGCCGCCAGCACGGCGCTGAACAGGACGAACCAGTCGCCCCAGGCGACGTAGGGCGTGGCGCGCCCGATCCACCGCGGGTCCCGCGTGACCTCCAGCGTCCGGAAACCGCGGAAGTAAAGGCTGCCGGCCTCGTCCGTGAGCCGGGAGCGGATCACCCCGAACTCGTCGATCCAGCCGCTCCAGCCCGCGTTGCCGCACCGCAGCACGGGACGACGCGTCTCGACCGCCCGCAACACCGCGTGCGCCGCGTGCTGCTCGGCCGCGCCGCCCTCGCCGAACCAGCCGTTGTTGGTGAGCACCACGAGCAGGTCCGAGCCGCCGAGGACGCTGCCCCGCGCCAGCCCCGGAAAGATGTCCTCATAACAGATGAGCGGGCCCGCGGCGACGGCCGTGCCGGCGACGGGCGTCAGCAGCGGCGACGAGTCCTCGCCCGGCTCGAAATCGCCGCCGATGGGGACGAACTTCCCGATCCAGCCGATCAGCGGCCGCAGCGGGACGTATTCGCCAAAGGGCACCAGCCGCCGCTTCGCGTAATAACTCGGCGCCACGCCCTCGCCGGGGGTCACCAGGAACGCCCCGTTGCGCCAGGCTTCGCCGGGCTGGCCGAGTTGTTCGACCGCGATCGAGCCGAGCACGAGCGGCGCCCGGGCCTCGCGGACCAACCCCTCGACCCAGGCCCGGACCGTCTCGTCGCCGCGGACGGCGAGCGGCGTCACCGCCTCCGGCCACAGGATGAGGTCCGGCCGGCTGGCGGCGGCCTCGAGCGTCACGCGGCGCAGCACCTCAAGGATGGCGGGCGCGCGCTGCGGGTCCCACTTGATCTCCTGCGCGATCTTCGGCTGCACGATCGCAATCCGGCCGACAGGCAAGGTCTGGCCCCGGCGGTTGAAGGCCTCGGTGACGTGGAGCGAGACGCAGGTGAGGAGGAGGAACAGGGCGAGGAAGAACTCCTGGCTCCGCTTGTTGATGCCGGTCGCGCGCTCCCGGAAGAGCCGGTGCGCGTAGGCGGCGAAGCCGAGGTTCATCATCACCAGCACGAAGGAAATCCCGTAGGCCCCCGTGTAGGGGGCCACCTGCAGGATGCTCACCCGCTCCCACTGGCTCGCGGAGAGCGGCAGCCACGGAAACCCGCCGAGCAGCCACGAGCGGGTCCATTCGACCACCACCCAGGTCCCGGCAAGGCCGAGCACCGCGAGGAGGCGCACCGGGGCGGTCTGGCCCGGCAGGCGCGGCATCACCCAGCGGACCGCCCCGAACCAGACCCCGACCCACGCGCCGATGAACGGTCCCAGCAGCAGTAGGCCGAGCCACGTGACGTGGTGCAGCCAGCCGAGCAGGACCGTCCACGCGACCGCCTGGGCGGCGAACATCGTGCCGAGGTAAAGCCGCCACGCCGGCCGATGGTAGGCCCAGAAGACCGCGGGAAACAGCATCGCGTAGGCCGCCTCGGGCACCCGGAAGGGGGGAAAGGCGATCACCGTGAGCAGGACCGTCGCGAGGAACGCGCTGGCGGCAGCCCAGCCGGCGCGGCGGCGGCGGGTGCCGGGCGCGGCGTCCGGCGAAAGGGAGAACGCGGGCGAATGCAAGGTGGCGCCGAGCAAGCGCGATCGCCCCGACGCCGGCAAGCCGCCGCTGGCCGGGGCCGCGGCCCGGTTCGGGTTGCACCGCGGGCGGCGCACCCGAAGGCTCCGGCGCGTCCTCCCCCTCCCCCGATGAGCGCCCGCCTCCGCCTTGCCCTCCTGCTCCTCCCGCCGCTCGCCGCCCTCGGCGCCAAGCCGCCGCCCGCGCCCGCCCCCGCGGTCAATCCCCTCGTCTCGCGAATCGCCCTCGGGTCGTGCATGAAGCAGGACCGGCCCGCGCCCATCCTGCAGCTGGTGCGCGAGCTGCAGCCGGAGCTCTTCATCTGGCTCGGGGACAACGTGTATGGGGACACCCAGGACATGGCCGTGCTTGAGGCCAAATACCGGCAGGTCGCGGCCCGGCCCGCGTTTGCGGCGCTCCGCGCCGAGGTGCCGATGATCGCGACCTGGGACGACCACGATTACGGCGTGAACGACGGCGGGCGCGAGTACCCGATGAAGGAGGCCTCGAAGGAGGTGTTCCTGCGCTTCTGGCAGGAGCCCGCCGACAGCCCCCGCCGCGGCCGCCCCGGCATCCACACGAGCTACCGCTTCGCGGATCCCGCCGGGAAGCGCACCCTCCAGGTCATCCTGCTCGACACGCGCACCTTCCGCAGCCCGCTCACCCGCAACACGACCTCCTCCTACAAGAACGACTACCGGCCCGACTCGAACCCGGAGAACACCTTCCTCGGCGCGGAGCAATGGGCGTGGCTGCGCGAGCGGCTGCAGGAACCCGCCGACCTGCGGCTCATCGGCACCAGCATCCAGTTCGGCCACGAGTACAACGGCTACGAGTCGTGGACGAACTTTCCCACCGAGGTGGACCGGATGGTGAACCTCATCGTCAGCACGCGCGCCCAGGGGGTGGTGTTCCTCTCCGGCGACGTGCACTGGGGCGAGATCTCGGTCCTCAAGGCGCCCGCGTGCTACCCGCTGCACGACCTCACCGCGAGCGGCATCAACGCGGAGTGGGACAACGTGGAGCCCAACCGCAACCGCCTCGGGCAGGCCTGCATGGACCACCACTTCGGCTGGATCGAGATCGACTGGCAGCAGGCGGACCCGCGCGTGGCGCTGCAGGTGCGCGACGGCACGGGCCGCGTCCGCGCCCGCACCTCCGTGCGGCTCAGTCAACTCCGGTTCCCGTCCGCCGCCCCGGCCCGCTGAGCCCTCGGCTAAGGTTTGCCCGGCGCGGGCCGGCGCCCCCAGCGCTGGAGCATCACGCGGAGGTCATCGAGGCGGAAGGGCTTGGCGACGTAGTCGTCCATCCCCGCCTCGAGGCAGCGCTCCCGCTCGCCCTGCATCGCATTGCCGGTGATCGCGACCAGGCGTGGCCGGCCCGCGGGCTGGGTGGCCCAGCGCTCCCGCACGCGGCGGGCGACGTCGTAGCCGTCCAGCTCGGGCATCCGGATGTCGAGGAAGATGAGGTCGTAGACCTTCACCTCGAGCGCGCGGAGCACCTCGAGGCCGTTGGCGACCACGTCGGCCGCGTAACCCATCCGGTTCAGCATCATCACCACGACCATCTGGTTGACCGTGTTGTCGTCCGCCACGAGCACCCGCAGCGGCAATTGCGCCGCCAACGGCCGGGCGGGACGGCCGGCGGGACCGGTGCCGCCCGCGGGGACGGCCCGCTCGGCGAGCAGCTGGAGCAGGCACTCGTAAAGGACCGCGGGGCGCACCGGCCGGACGAGGAAGACCTCGCTGCCGCCGGACCCCGGTTCCCCCGCGCGGGGGTGGCGGGCAAGGGACAGGAGGATCGGCGGGACCGCGGCCGCCCCGGCCCGCAGTCGGGCCAGCCCGGCGGCGGGGTCCGCGCCCAGCAGTTCCCCGTCGATCACCACCGCGTCCGGAGCGGGGCCGCCGGCCGGGGCGAACAGGCGGGCGGCTTCCTCCACGCCGGCCGCTTCCACCACCTCCGCCTGCCAGATCCCGGCGCATTCCCGGACCAGGCGGCGCTGGGCCGCATTGTCGTCGACCACCAAGATCCGCCGGCCCCGCAGGAGGTCGGTTGCCGTCTGCCAGACGGGCCGCTGCGGCTCGCCGAGGCGCACCTGCACGTGGAAGGAGAACGTGGAGCCCTTGCCCTCCTCGCTCGTGAAGCCGATGCCGCCGCCGAGGAGCTCGGCGAGGCGCTTGCAGATCGCGAGCCCCAGGCCCGTGCCGCCGTACTGGCGCGTCGTCGAGCTGTCCACCTGCGAAAACGAGCGGAAGAGGCGGTCCCCTTTGTCGGCCGGCACCCCGATGCCCGTGTCGTGGACCGCGAAGTGGAGCGTGGCCCCGCCGGGCGCGGGCCCGCGTTCCGACCGCGCCTCGACCACCACCTGGCCGCGCGGGGTGAACTTCACCGCGTTGACCACGAGGTTGACCAGGATCTGGCGCAGCCGGACGCCGTCGCCGATGACCGTCTCCGGCGTGCCCGGGGCGATCAGGACGACCAGGTCGAGCCCCTTTTCCGCGGCGCGCGGGGCCACCAGCTCGCAGGCGTCCTCGACGCACTGCCGCAGGTCGTAGGGGTGCTCCTCGACCTCGACCCGGCCGGCCTCGATCTTGGAGAAGTCGAGGATGTCGTTGATGATCGTGAGCAGGCTCTCGCCGCAGCTGCGGATGGTGTCGACGCAGGTGCGCTGGTCGCTGGTGAGGGGCGTTTCCAGCAGGAGCGCGGTCATTCCGATCACGCCGTTCATCGGCGTGCGGATCTCGTGGCTCATGTTGGCGAGGAACTCGGACTTCGCGCGGGTGGCCTCCTCGAGGCGGGCGTTGAGGGCGATCAGCTCCGCATTGCGGGCGGCCAGCTCCTGCTCGCTCTCGCGGAGGGCCTCGAACGCCTCGTCGCGCTGGCGCCGGCTGATGCAGGCGCCGGAGTGGTGCTTCACGCGCGCGACCAGCTCGACCTTGTTGGGCAGCTTGACGAGGTAGTCGCTCGCCCCGAGCTCGAACGCGAGGGCCTTGCTGCGCGCGTCCTCCTTGGCGGAGACCACGATCACCGGGACCCCGCGCAGGACCTCATCCTCCCGGTAGCGCCGGAGGAGCTCGAGGCCGTCGACCTCGGGCATCAGGAGGTCCTGCAGGATGACGGTGGGACCGAGCCGCCGGGCCTCCGCCAGCGCCTGCCGCGAGTCCTGGCAGAAGTGGAACTCGAGGTCGGGCAGGTCGGCGAGCGCGGCGCGGACGGCGGTGGCCACCAGCGCCTCGTCATCGACCAGCAGGACCTTGGTCGGATGGCGGAAGGGCGGGCGCGACGGCATCCCGTTCCCGTAGGCGAAGCCGGTCCGGTTGGCAATGCCGGGACCGCGGCGGGGTTCAGGCGGCGGCGCGGCCCTGCCGGAGTCGGTCGACGAAGACCGCGACGATGATGACGAGCCCGATGATGATCTCCTGGAAGTAGGTCGGCCAACCCATCTGCTGGGATCCGTTGCGGAGGACCGCCATGATGAGCGCCCCGATCATCGACCCGAGCACCGTGCCCACGCCGCCGCTGAGGCTGGCGCCGCCGATGATCACCGCCGCGATGATGTCCAGCTCGAGCCCGACGGCCACGGTCGGGTCGCCCTGCCGCAGCCGGGCGAGCTGGAAGACCCCGGCCGCGCCGAAGGTGGCGCCGGCGAGCGCGTAGATCGCCACCTTGAGCCGGGCGGTCTCCACGCCACAGAGGCGCGCCGCGGCCTCGTTCGAACCGAGCGCGAAGACGTGCCGCCCGAAGACGGTGCGGCGCAGCACGGCCGCCATCGCCACCGCCAGCCCGGCCGCCACCCAGACCCCGGCGGGCAGCGCGTAGCCGAACGGGTCGGCGGTGGTCATCCAGCCGTTGATCGGGGAAGCGTCGTAGTTGACCGTCTGGTTGTCCGCGAGCCACTTGGCGCCGCCGCGTGCCACCCCGAGCGTGCCCAGCGTGATGATGAAGGGGACGACCCGCAGCAGGGCGATCGAGAGGCCGTTGAGCAGGCCGAGGCAGGCGCCGGTACCGACGATGGCGAGGACGACCGGGAGGGGCCCCCACCCGCGCTGCAGCAGGAGGGCGCCGACGACGCTGGTGCACGCGATGCTGGAGCCGACGGAGAGGTCAATGCCGCCGCTGACGATGATCAGCGTCATCCCCAGCGCCCCGATGGCGACGATGACCGTCTGGGTGAGGACGATCTTGAGGTTCGCGTAGGAGAGGAAATGTTCGCGCGTCTCCGCGGGGAGCGCGAAGAGGGCGGTCACCAGCAGCAGGCCGAGGAAGGGGCCGAGGCGGGCCAGCAGGGCGGGCAGGCGGGGGTTCATCAGGAGGAGGGGTCGACGGTGCCGGTGGCCACGCGGAGGAGCTCGGCTTCGGACCACGCGGCGCGGGGGCGCACGGCGACCAGGGCGCCGCGGCACATGACGCCGATGGTGTCGCACAGGCCGAGCAACTCGGGCAAGTGGCTGCTGGCGACGACCACGGCCTTGCCGGCGGCGGCGAGTTCGCCGATTAGCGCGTAGATCTCGGCCTTGCTGCCGACGTCGATGCCGCGGGTGGGTTCATCGAGCAGCAGGATCCGCGCGGGATGCTCGAGCAACCGCGCGAGGGCCACCTTCTGCTGGTTGCCGCCGGACAGTTGACCCACGGGCTGGTCGGGGCCGAGGCAGCGGATCCGCAGGGCCTCGATCCAGCGCGCGGCCGCCGCCGTCTGGCAACCCGCGTCGATCCAGCCGGCGCGGCTGAAGGTGCCCAGCTTGGCGAGCGTGAGGTTGTCCCCGAGCGGCTGGGAGAGCAGCAGGCCCTCCTCCTTGCGGTCCTCGCTCAGGAAACCCACGCCCTGCGCCCAGCAGCCGCGCGGCCGGGCCGCGGCGGCCTCGCCCCCGAACCGCACGCCGCCCGCGCGCCGCGGATCCAGGCCGAAGATCGCGCGCAGCAGCTCGGTGCGCCCGGCGCCGACCAGGCCCGCCAGGCCGAAGATCTCGCCCGCCCGCACCACGCAGTCCGCGTTCCGCAGGCGCGGACTGCCCGCCAGCGCCCGCACCTCGAGCAGCGGCTCCCCCGGCGCGCGCGGCGTCCGCGGGTAAAGGTCCCGCACCTCGCGACCGGTCATCAGGGTCACGAGCGCGTCCGGCGTGGTCTCCGCCATGGGGCCCGACCCGACCGAGGCGCCGTCCTTGAGCACCGTGTAGCGGTCGCAGAGGCGCCGGCACTCCTCGAGGAAGTGACTGATGTAGATGATGCTCACGCCCTGCTCCCGCAGGCGGGCGAGGACCGCGAACAGCCGTTCGGTGTCCGCCCCGGTCAGGCTGCTGGTGGGTTCGTCGAGGATCAGCACCCGCGGGCGGCTGACGAGGGCGCGGGCGATCTCGATGATCTGACGCTCGGCGATGCCGAAGGCGCCGGCGGGCCGTTCCAGCTCGAGGTTGCCGTGGCCCAGCTGGGCGAGCGCCTCCCGGGCCGCGGTGCGGGCGGCGGCGACATCGATCCAGCCGGCGCGCGCCGGCTCGAGGCCGAGCAGGATGTTTTCCCGGGCGGACAGGTGCGGCGCGAGGGTCAGTTCCTGGTAGATCATCGCCACCCCGCGGCGGCGCGCGTCAGGCGGACCGGCGGGGCGGTAGGGCCGGCCCGCCAGCGCCATCTCCCCGGCGTCCGGCCGGTGCGCGCCGCTGAGCACCTTCATCAGCGTGCTCTTGCCCGCGCCGTTCTCGCCGATCAGGGCGTGCACCTCCCCGGGCGCGAGGGAGAGGGAGACCCCGCGCAGCGCCTCCGTGGCCCCGAAGCGCTTGCGGATCCCGCGGAGCTCGAGCGCGGGCGGGACGCTCATCACTTCAGGTACTGGTCGAGCGGCGGGCGGACGAACTCCGCCAGCTCCGGGGCGTCGAGGTTGGCGCGCGTCACGAAGCCCACCCCGGTGTCGACCCGGGCGGGCACGGGGCGGCCGCGGAGGACGTCGACCATGTGCTTCACGCCGAGATAGCCCATCCGCATCGGGTTTTGGGCCACGAGGCCGTCGACGTGACCGGAGCGGAGGCCCGCGATGAGCGACTCGCCGGTGTCGAACGCCACGAACCGCACCTTGCCGGCGAGGCCGGCGTCGCGCAGCGCGAGCAGCATGCCGACGCCGGTGGACTCGTTGCAGCAGAAGATGCCGTTCACCTGCCGCCCGAAGCGGTTGAGCAGGTTCTCGCTGGCGCGCTTGGCGGTGTCGCGCGTGACGCCGCCATGCTGGTCGGTGGAGAGCAGCTTGATGCCGGGGAAATCCTTCCGCATCACCTCGAGGAAGCCCTCCTCGCGCGCCTCGGTGCTGGCGGAGCCGACCTGGAGGCGGAGCATGATGACGTTGCCCTTCCCCCCGAGCATTCGGCCGAGCTCGCGGGCGGCGATCCGGCCCCCCTCCCGGTTGTCGGTCGCGACGAAGCTGGCCGGCGCCTTCGAGTCGAGGTCCGAATCGATCAGCACGACCGGGATCTTGGCGCGGACGGCGGTTTCGACCGGGGCGACCAGACCACGGCGGTCGAGCGGGGCGAGCACGAGGCCGCTGAGGCGCTGGCCGACGAAGTTCTCCACCACTTGGATCTGCTGCTCGCGGTCGTCCTCGCGCAGCGGTCCCTTCCAGATCACCTGGAGGTTCACGCCCTCCGCCTTGAGCTCGCGCTCCGCCTTGCGCGCGCCGGCGTGGATGGCGTTCCAGAACTCGTGCGTCGTACCCTTGGGGATGACGGCGATCTTGTAGGCCTCGGCGGCGGCCAGCGGGGCGGCCACGAGCGCGGCCAGGGCGGTGAACCAGGACAGTTTCATGCGGCGTTGGGGAACGGGGCGGGGATGGGGTGGACCGGCTCGCCCGCGGGGGCGGCCGGAGGGGCAGCAGGTTGGGCCGCGGGCCCGGTCGTCGTCAAGGCGCGCCCCCGCGAATTCGGGACGCGGGCGAGAAAAAGCTTGGCCCCCGGCAACGCACCCCGTCATTCACTCGAGCGATGCTGTCCCTGAAGAAACTCCTGGGTAAGGACGAGAAGTTCTTCGACCTGCTCGAGGCGGGCGCGGAGGAGGCCAAGGTGAGCGTGACGCTGTTCGGCGCCGCGCTCCGCAAGCTGTCCGCGGGCAGCAACCCCGCCGATCTGCCGCTGGACGAGTTCATTCAGGCGCGGCGCAAGGAGAAGCGGATCCGGGAGCAGATGACGGAGGAGTTGAGCCGGACGTTCGTGACCCCGCTGGAGCGCGAGGACATCGAGGAGCTGTCGTTCGCGCTCTACCGGGTGCCGAAGCAGGTGGAGAAGATCGCCGAGCGGCTCTCGATCTACCCCGGGCGGGTCCCGTACGCGGCGTTCGAGCGCCAAGCCCAGCTGATGACGCAGGCGGCGGACGCGCTGGTGTTCATGGTGAAGCAGCTGCGCGGCGGCACCAACGTGGAGCGCATCCGCGACGCCAACCACCGGCTGCATCACGCGGAGGGCGAGGCCGACAAGGTGATGCTGCAGCTGCTGCGCGACCTCTACCAGGGGCCTTACGACGCCAAAGAGCTCGTGATCCTGCAGAACCTCTTCGAGATGGCGGAGCAGGCGATCGACCGCTGCCGCAACGCCGGCAACATCGTCGTGCAAATCGTGATGAAGCACTCCTGAGCCGGTCCGGACGGCCCCCGCCCGCGCCATGACGCTCTTCCTGCTGGTCCTGCTCGCCGCGCTGGCGTTCGAGTACATCAACGGCTTCCACGACACCGCCAACGCGATCGCGACCGTCGTCTCGACCAAGGTGCTGACCCCGCGGGCCGCGGTGCTCTGGGCCGCCTTCTGGAACCTGATCGGCGCCCTCGTGGGCACGGCGGTCGCCAAGACCATCAGCGGAGGCCTCGTCGACGCCTCGGCGGTGACGATGACGACGGTGCTGGCGGCGCTGCTGGCCGCGATCATCTGGAACCTGTTCACCTGGTGGCTCGGGTTGCCCTCCAGCTCCAGCCACGCGCTGATCGGCGGCCTGTGCGGCGCCGCCCTCGCGACCGCGGCCGGCAAATGGGACGTGCTCATCTGGCACGCGCAGGACGCCAAGGGCAAGTCGATGGGCCTGTGGCCAAAGGTCGTGCTGCCGATGTTCACCTCGCCCCTCATCGGCCTGGTCGCGGGCGCCCTGCTGATGGGGCTGCTCCTGATCGTGCTCCGGGGGATGACGCCGCGGTTCGTGGGGATGATCTTCGGGAAGGCCCAGTTGGTGAGCGCCGGATTCATGGGCTTCAGCCACGGCTCCAACGACGCGCAGAAGGCGATGGGCATCATCACCCTCGCGCTCTTCACCGGCACCTCGACCGGGGTGTTCAACGACTTGCCGGAATGGGCGGGCTTCCTGCGGGTGACGGAATTCAAGGACATCCCGATGTGGGTCGTGATCCTCTGCGCGATCACGATGGCCGCCGGCACCGCCGCGGGCGGCTGGCGCATCATCCGCACGATGGGGCACAAGATGGTGAAGATGCAGCCCGTCCACGGCTTCGCCGCCGAGACGACCGCCGCCGCCATCCTCTACGGTACCGCCACCCTCGGCGTCCCGGTCTCCACCACCCACGTGATCTCGACCTCGATCATGGGCGTCGGCGCAACGAAGCGCCTCAGCGCGGTCAAGTGGGGCGTGGTCCAGCGCATCCTCTGGGCCTGGGTGCTGACGATCCCCGTCACCGCGGGGCTGGGCTACCTGCTCGAGCGCCTCTTCCTCCGCTTCTGAGCGGGGCGACGGGGAAGGTTTGCGGTTGTATCCGCGGCCCCGCCCGCGAGCGTCGGGGGCGGTGATCCCGGACCCTCGCCCCCAGTCGCCCCGACCCGCCGCCGCGCGTCGCGCGCTCCGGTTCTCGCTGCTGGCTGCCGCCGTCTGGGCCCCGCTGGCCGCGCAGGACGACCCCGCGCGAGACTTCGGCCGGGCCGAGAGGGGCTACGTCCAGCGGGCGCCGATCTTCTTCCCCCCCACCCCGCCTCCGCTCGGTCGCGCGCTGCCGCCGACGCCTCCCACCGAGGGCCGGCTCGCCGCCCCGGCCGAACTGTCCGCCCACGTCGCCGAGCCGTTCTACCCGCAACTCGCCACCCGTCTGGCGACGCGTAACCTCCCCGACCGCCTGCGCGCGCGCGTCGAGGCCTACCGGACCCGCAAGGCCACGCTGGCCGAGGAATTGCGCGCGGAGCTCGCGCGGACGCAGCCGCTTCCCGCCGCGGAACGCGCCGCCGCGCTCGGTGGTCTCGCCGTCCGGCAACGCGAGCCGCTGCGCGCCCTCGAGGCGGAGGCCGAGGAACTGCGCCGCGACCTCCAGGTGGGCGACCAGACCTGGGGCGCGCTGCGCCAGTGGAACCTGAGCAGCGACGAGCGCCGCGGCTTCTCCCCGCTCGAAATCGCGCAGGTGATGCGGGCTTACGCCTACTACCAGCACGGCCTCCTGCCCGCGCAACGCCGGCTACTCCGGGAGATCGCCCTCGAGCTGCAGGCCGCGGGGGAAACCGCCGAAGCCGCCGCGGTCAACCAGCCGCACCTCTTCTTCCCCCCGGAACCCGCCCGCGTCCTCCCGCCCGAAGACCTGCCGCCGGCCGTCGCCACGCGCCTCGCGACGTACCAGGCCCGCAAGGCCGCGCTGAAGAAGGAGCTGTTCGACGCCGTGCACGCGCACGACGGGCAGGCGTTCCCGTGGCTCCGGGGGAACACGATGTCCGCCCTCGCCCGCCGGCAGGAGGTTGCCCTCGTGGAACTCGAGCAGCTCGCCGAGGAGATTCGCCAGGGCCTCGCCGGCAACCCCGAGCCGGCCCCCCTCGCCGAGCGGACCCCGCTGCCGCCGGTGCTGCAGGAGCGCGTGGCCGCCCTCCTGCGCGAGGTGGCCGCCGCGCAGCAGGCCGCCGTGGCCCGCATCGAGGCCCTCCTCGCCGGCGCCCGCGACCTGCCGGTGCAGACCAACTACCGCTTCGACGCCGAGGGCATCCGCTTCGTGGTCGTCCCTCTCCGCCAGGAGCGCGGGGCCAAGCCCGCCGCCGCGGATGCCCCCGCCCGCATCGCCGCCCTGCGCGAGGGGATCAGCGCCGCGGCGGAGGACTACGGACGCCGCCTCGCTGGCTTCATCAACGAACGCGACGCGATCCGCACCGAGGCCGGCGCGCTGCTCCAACTCGGACGCGCCGACCGGCTCGACCAAGCCCTGCAGACCGCGATGCGCGTGGCGAACGCCCGCGAGACCCAGGAGGTGTACCGCGACTACCGCACCGCCCTCTTCGCCCCGGGATTGTCCCCCGAGCAACGCCGGCTCCTCTTCGACCACGTCATCGTGCGCCTCGAACTCCCCTTGCCGCGGGGCGAGCTGCAACCCGTCAACCGCCAGCCCACCTGGTAGGCGCGCGGCATGGCTCAGGCGGCCGCGGCGGAAGCGTGCCGCGACCGCCACCGCAGCCACCAGGCGCGCAGCGGACCGGGCTCAAAGCGGTAACCAAACGCGGCCACGTCGTCCGCATAGTACCGCGCCACCAAGTCCCGCGTCGGCGCATCATAGTACCACGCATAGTGGAGGTGAAACCGGCGGTTTCGCCGCGGCAGCCGCCCGCCGGACAGACCCACGCGGCGGAAGACCAGCGCCAGGTCGGCATCGATCGTTTCCAGCCGCGCGACGTGGTCGATCCCCAGCCGGCCGTCGACCGTCAGCCAATCCACCTGGGGACTGAAACGATGGATGCCCGGGGAAACCTCCGCCCCCCAGTCGCGCGGGCGACAGACCGTCCCGCAACCGAGCGCCTCGCGTGCCCACTCCGCAAATCCCCGGCGCCGCCCCGCCGCATCGTGCACCAGCAGCCGTGCCGATCCCGGCCGGCTCTTACGCACCTGGTAATTGTAATCCGAGAGCAGCCGGTCCCACGGGTTGCGCACGACCGCGAACTTGAAGTACGCGCCGAAAAGCTCCGCGCCGAGCTCCTCCCGGTAACGCGCCAGATCCTTGTGGTCCTGCCAGCCGATGCCAAAGACCCGGTTGATGCTGTTGCCTCCGGTCTTCGGGATGTGCACGGAAAGACACCGGTGAGCATGGGAAATCATGTGGATGCAGGGACTTCCCGACCTGACGCATCCGCCTGACAAGGCGTGTCAGGTGTTGATTCCCCACGGCGGCTGCAGTCCGGCAACGAAAACCGCCGCCGGGGAAGGCAACCGTCAGGCCTACAGCCCGAGCAGGCGGAGCACGGCCTGCGCCGCGCGCTCCCACCAGCGGCGGGCGGTCGCGGCCGCTCCGGGGCCGCCGGTCGCCTCCAGCAGGACGAGGCCGTGGCCCGCAAGCTGCTCCTCCCACAGGGGCTGCCGGCCGCGGTAGTAGCTCCAGAAGGTCTCCGTGCGCACGGGCCGCCGCGCCACACCGGGCGCATGGCCGATCACCAGGTCGGGCTGCACCCGCCGCGCGCCACCCGCGAGGAATTCGGTCCGGATGCCGCGCCTCGCGGTGACCACGAGCACGCAGGGCCCGCTCCACACGAAATGGCGCAGGCGCCCGCCCACCCACGCCTGCCACGAGGTGACGTGCCAGCGGGCGCGCAGGCGCACGGGGGTGGCCGCCGCCGCGAGCACGGCCACGACGTGCCGCGGACTCAGGACCATCACCTCCCCCGCGAGCACCTCCACCGCAGCCAGTTCCTGCTGCGAATCCTCGCGGCTCGCAAGGGTGACCTCCGCCCCGGCCCCCGCGTCCGGACGGAGCTCGTGCACTTCGTGCCAGCCGGCGGCGAGGCTGGTGAGCGGCGCGGAGGGGTCGAGCAGCCAACGGGTGCGGCGGCGGAAAACGTCCTCCGACGAGTGAAGGTATTCCGGCTTCAGCCACAGGCGCTCGGCGGCACCCACCGGCAGCCGGAGGGCGACCCCGGCGGCCCGCAGCCGGAGCGCATCCGGGGCCGCGGGTCCCAGCCGCCACGGACGTCCCCGCGCGACCCACGGGCCGAGGACGAAATACGCGAACGTAGCCCACAGCGTCGGCCCCGCGAAGACCAGCCCGAGCGTCACCACCACCGGGACGCGGACCGCCGTCCACGCCGCCTCCAGGCGCCGCCAGAACGGGGATTGCCCCGCCTCTGCCGCCGCGAGTTCCCGCCGCACCCGCGCGAGCGCCCGCCCGGCCTGGCTGTCCTCGCCATCGAGGCTCCCAATCAGCGCCTCCGCGACCGCGATCCGGCGGCGGGTCTCCGCCTGCATCTCCTCCATCCGCCGTCGCCGCTCGGCGTTCAATTGAGCCTGGGCCGGATCCCCGAACCAACGCTGCCACCAGCCGGCGGCCTCCTCCAGCGCGGCGAGCACCCGCCCGGTGCGGCGCAGCCGGTCCTGCTGCTCCGCGAGGTCCTGCCGGGCCGCGGCCAAACGTTCCGCCAATTCCGCACGCCACGCCAGCAACCGCGTCTCCTCCCGCCGCCCCGTCTCCACCTGCGCCCGCCGCTCGCCCTCGCGGACCGTTTCCTCCGCCAACGCCGTCCACAGCAGCCTCACCCCGACCGCAGCCGCCACGATGACGAGGGCCAGCGCCAGCCGCCGGCCGAGGGCGGCGGCCAACCGGAGCAGGAGCGCGTGCATCCCCCATCCTCGGCGCGGTGGCCGCGGAATTTCAACCCTCCGGGGGCCCGCCGCGGCCCGGGGGCGGTTTGCCACCCGCAGCCAACCGCTTCATGCTGTAGCTACACCCTCCCATGTCGAAGGCCATCGTCTCCTCGCTCTACGATTCGGATGTCTTCCGGATGGCCTGCCGCCAGTTCGACCAAGCTGCAGACGCCATCAACCTGCCGGACGCGATCCGCGACCGCACGAAGTACCCGCGCCGCTGCCTCGCCGTCTCGCTGCCCGTGCGCCGGCGCGACGGCAGCGTGACCGTCTTCGAAGGCTACCGGGTCCAGCACAACCTCTCGACCGGACCGTCCAAGGGCGGAATCCGTTTCCACCAGGACGTCACCCTCGGCGAGGTCGCGGCGCTCGCGATGTGGATGAGTTGGAAGACCTCCCTGGTCGGCCTGCCCTACGGCGGGGCCAAGGGCGGCGTCATCGTGGACCCGCACCAACTCAGCGAGGGGGAACTGGAGCACCTGTCGCGGAGGTACATGCAGGAGATGGTGAACTTCGTCGGCCCGCAGGTCGACGTGCCCGCGCCCGACGTCGGCACCAACGAGAAGGTGATGGCGTGGATGATGGACACCTATTCGAACCACGTGGGCCACGTGGCCAGCGCGGTCGTTACCGGGAAACCCCTCTCCCTCGGCGGCTCGCAGGGGCGGCGCGAGGCCACCGGCGCCGGCGTCGCCTACCTCACGCGGCGCTACCTCGAGGATCTTGGGCTGACGGTGGGGCAGGCCACGGTCGCGATCCAGGGTTTCGGCAATGTGGGCAGCGAGACCGCGCTGGCCCTGTCGCGCGCCGGCGCCCGGATCATCGCCATCTCCGACTACACCGGGGGCATCCATAACCCCCGGGGCATCGACGTCGCCAAGGCCCTCGAGTACGTGCGCACCCAGCGTACGCTGCGGGATTTCGCCGGAGGCGAACCGGTGACGAACGAGGAACTCCTCGAGCTGCCCTGCACCGTCCTCGCCCCCTGCGCCCTCGAGCGCGTGATCACCGCCGCGAACGCCCCCCGCCTCCGCTGCCGCCTGATCGCCGAGGGCGCCAACGGGCCCACCACCAACGAGGCGGATCGCATCCTCGAGGAGCGCGGTGACATCGAGCTGATCCCCGACGTGCTCTGCAATTCCGGCGGCGTGATCGTGTCGTACTTCGAGTGGTTGCAGAACCTCTCCAACTTCTACTGGGACCGCGACGAGGTGCTGACCAAGCTCTTCGCGATGCTCGACCGCGCGAAGGACGCGGTCGAGGCGCAGCGCCGCAAGTTCAAGTTCAGCCGCCGCCTCGCCGCGCTCACGCTCGGCATCCAGCGGGTCGCCGACGCGAAACAGAGCCGCGGACTGTTCCCTTGAACCGCGCCGCGGGACCGCTCACCCGGTCAGCGCCGCCGGGTTGAACACGACGACCGCCCCGGGCCGCAGCCGGCGCAGCAACGCGACCATTTCCACCCGCGGGAGCGCGAGGCACCCCGCCGTGCCGCCGCCCCGCTCGTCACGCACGTGCACGAAGATCGCGCTGCCGGCCCCCGGGACCACCGGATCGCGGTTGTAGTCCACCACGAGGCCGAACTCGTAAAGGGCGTCGTCCCGGCGCATCCGCTCGGCGCTGCGCGCGGGATGCGGCGCGGTCACCCAGCGGTTGTAATCAGGCGATTCCGGGTCGTCGACCCAGCGGTCCGCCGCGGTGCAGCGGCGGTAGGGCAGCATCGTGTCCGCCTGCGGCGCGTAGCCGAAGGCGAGGCTGAGGCCGAAGATTCCCGAGGGCGAGCAGCCGTCGCCCTCGCGCTTTGCGCCCGGCGCCGCGAAGCCGGCCCGCCCCGCGACCGCCGCGGCACATTCCCAGGCCCGCACCCAGCCGCCAGTGCCGTTCTCCCAGAGGCTGGCGTGCGCCGCCGGCAATCCGGCCCCCGGCTCCGCGACCAACGCCTGCCGCACCCCGGCGGCGCGCAGGCGGGGACCCCACGCCGGCTCTCCGGGCAGACTGGCCTGGACCGGGCTCACGGCGCCGCGGCCACCCGGCCGGGAACCCGATGCACGGTGCCGGCGATCACGCGGACCACCTCGCGTCCGTCGGGATCGCGCAGCCGGCAGGTCAACTCGATCACCTGCGCGGGCACCAGCCCTGGAATCACCAGGCGCACGACCCGCGGATCGGCGCCGGCCACGGCGGCGGCGACGGGCCACGCGCGCTCGTTCAGGCGGGGGCTCCCGTAGCTCGCGCTCCGCCGCAGGTCCCACGCCCGCACCGTGAAATCCCCGGGCGCGACCGCACCGGGCGGGTCGCTGAAGGTCAGTTCCAGACCGTCCGCCTCGACGCGCCAGCCCACCGGCAGCAGCGCGGGCCGGCCGGTCGGCCGCAGCCGGTAGAAGCCGCCTTCCTGCAGGGTCTGCGAGGTTGCCCAAGCCGCGAGGCCCGCGAGGTAGAGGTCGCCCGAACCGGGGTGGAAGCGCGCCCGCATGATCCCGGTCGGGAAGTCCGGCAGCGGCAGCGCGCACACCGCCCCCTGCGGCTCACCGCCGCCCGACTCACTGAAGAAAACCTCGAGGCGGCCCACGCCGTAGGAGAGGTTCAGGTGCGTGCCGGCCCAGCGTTCCCAGCCGCGACCGGTCACCGCCACCAGTTCCGCCGGCGAGCGGTCGAACGCCTTGTCGATCCAGCACACCGGCGGCGCCATTGCGGCGTCGGACGCGTCCGCGGGCGCACCGTGGCTCCACTGGTTCCCGTAAAAGCGGCCCGGCACCACCCGGTTGATCCGGTTCATCGGCATCCAATGCCCTTCCTGGTCGGTCACGTAAAAGCTGCCGTCCGGATTGAGGCACACGCCGTTGGCCGCGCGGAACCCGTTCGCGAGGATCTCCGTGGCGCGGCCATCCGCGCTCACCTTGAGGAGCGTGCCGTGGTGCGGCACGAGGGCGGTCCGCGCGTGGCGGGCGCTCTTCGCGTAGTAGAAGTTACCCGCCGCGTCGGTCTGAAGGCCCATCGCGAACTCGTGGAAATGCTCCGTCACCTGGTGGTCGCTGTTGAAGTTCTCGAGGAAGTCCGCCTCCCCGTCGCCGTTGCGGTCGTGCAGCCGGACCAACTGGTCCCGGCAGGTGACGAACACCTCCCCGGCGCGCACGCGCACGCCGAGCGGCTGGAACAGGCCGGTCGCGATCCGCCGCCAGCGCACGCCGCCGGTCGCGTCGCCCAGGCCCGCCACCCGCCACACGTCGCCGTCCCAGGTGCACACGAAGGCCTCCGTCCCGCCCGGGGCGAAGTCGAAGCCGCCCGGCCGGACCCGCGCCCGCCACGGATTGTCGGCCGGCAGCGAAAGGCGCTCCCACGCGAAGGCACCGCCCGCGGGGCTGGCCACCACCGGCGCAGCCACCTCCTCGGGCCACCGGGCCGGGCCGCCCCCGAGGAAACGGGCGAGATCCGCGGGCTCGCCGGCCGCCGGCGGCAACCCGGCCCCCGCGCGCGCCACCCGCAGCGCCAGCCGCGCCGGAGTCTCCCGCGCCGGGATCCGCAGGGTGACGAACCCCTCGCCGCGGCCCAGCTCCAGGCCCGCCGGGCCCCGCAGGCCGACGACCGCGCCCTCGTCGGCCACGCGCAGGAGCAGGTCGCGCGGGGAACCGGCCACGTTGAGGGTGCGCACAAAGACGGGCCGCTCCGGCTCCCCCTCGAGGTCATGCGTCTCGAGCACCGGCGTCCCGCCGACCTCGTACTCCAGCACCACGCGTTCGCCGTGACGGTGCAGGCCGCGGTACCGCATCCAGTCACGGGGCAGCGGCCCGAATCGGCGGCCGTCCGCCCCGACGACCCGCCGGTCGGCGAAGCCGCCCGTCGCCGGATCCGCCCAGCCGGGGGCGTCCGCGGTCTCGAAGTGGAGCGTGCCGACGGTGCGCGGCCGCACCACGTGGCGGCCGTTGAAGTTGATGCCTTCCCAATCGATGAAGCCCTCGCCGGTCCAGCCACCGGCGAGGCGCAGGGTATCGTGCTCGAAGACGACCCACGCGCGGCCCGCGGCGACCCCGCCCGGACCGCGGTCGAGGCGGATCGCGATGCCCTTCTGCGCGAGGTTCGCGCGCGGGGTGACCTGGTCGAGTTGCGCCCCCTTCAGCGCCGCCGCCGCCGCCCGCCGGGCCTCGTCGGCCAGTTCGTAGGTGCCGATCAGGTAGGCGCCGTAGTCCATCTCCCGCCACGGTTCGCGCCGGACCGGCTCCGGCCCGCGTTCCCGGCCGCGCGGCAGCGCCACCAGGTAGGCCGCGTCGACCGCGGGGCGCACCGCCGGTCCGCGTCCCGCGAGAAAGGTTTCCCGCAGGTAGTGGATGACGTCGTACTTCTCACGGGGGGTGAGGCCGGTCTGCGGGGGCATCCGGCCCCAGCCGCGGGTGAGCGTCTGGTATAACGTGAGCGGATCAGCGCCGCGGGGAAAGGCGTGGGCCGCGAACCCGGGCGCGTCGGGGAGCGATCCGGGCAGGTTAAGGTCGCCGTGGCAGGCGTGGCACACCATTTGGTAGACCCGCTCCCCGCGGGCGCGGGCGGCCGGGTTCCAGGCGCGGATCAGGCCCGCGTGGTCGAGGTCCCGCTCGTAGGCGGGCAGATCGGCCTCGGCCAGCAGGGGCCCCGGGACGGGGTCCGCCGCCCACGCCGCCACGAACCCGCCGGCCAGCACCGCCACCGCCACGCGCAAGGGGAAACGCATCCCCGCAGCGTGGACGTGGCCCGCGCGACGGCAACGCCCAAGCGCCGCCGGCAGGCCCGCGTTTCCGGGTGAGCCGGCGCTCGGTTTTCCATTGCGGGCCGGAACCCCTCCCGTTGACTCGCCTGCTTTCCTCGCTGCATGCATCTCAAGGCGCTCAAGCTGCACGGCTTCAAAAGCTTTGCCGACCCCACCACCCTCCGCTTCGAACCCGGGGTGACCGCGGTCGTGGGCCCCAACGGCTGCGGCAAGTCCAACATCGCGGACTCGATCCGCTGGGTGCTCGGTGAGCAGAGCGCCAAGGCCCTCCGCGGCGGCAAGATGCAGGACGTGATCTTCGAGGGTGCCGACACCCGCAAGCCGGCCCAGCTCTGCGAGGTGTCCCTGCTGCTCACCGAATGCGAGCAGCAGCTCGGCAGCGAGTACCACGAGATCGAGATCACGCGGCGCGTGCACCGCGACGGCCAGAGCGAGTACGCGTTCAACGGGCAGCCCTGCCGCCTGAAGGACATCCAGAAGCTCTTCATGGACACCGGCGTCGGCCGGACCAGCTACTCGATCATGGCGCAGGGCCAGATCGACCAGATCCTGTCCTCGAAGCCCGAGGAGCGGCGCGCGGTCTTCGAGGAGGCCGCGGGGATCACCAAGTACAAGTCCCAGCGGCGCGAGGCGCTGCAGAAGCTGGCGCTCACCGATCAGAACCTGGCCCGCGTGGCGGACGTGATCGGCGAGGTCTCCCGCCAGATCGGGAGCCTGCGCCGTCAGGCCGCGAAGGCGCTGCGCTACAAGCGGCTCCACCACCGGCTACGGCACCTCTCCCTCGCGTGGAGCGGCCGCCAGCACGCGACCCTCGCCGCCGGCCTCGCCGAACTGGAGGCCCGCGTGGGCTCCCTGCGCGGGGCGGCGGAGGAACGCCGCGCCCACTTTGAAGAGCAGGAGGCCGCCCTCGCCGCGCGCCGCGCCGCCCGCAGCCGCCTCGGCCAGCGGGTCCAGGATGCCCAGCAGTCCGTGTTCGACGTGCGTTCGCAGCGCGAGGCCGCGGAGAACGCCGCCAACCTCGCGCAGATCCGCCGCGGCGGCCTCGAGGACCGGCTCGCCTCCTCCCGCGACAACCTCGCCGAGGTGGAGATGCAACTGCGCGAGGTCTCCGCCCAGGTCGACACCGGCGCCCAGGACAAGCAGGTCCAACTGGAGCTGCTCGGCGGCAGCGACGCCGTGTACCAGCAGCGCAACCGCGAGCTCGGCATCGTCGAGGGCGAACTCGGCCGCCTGGAGGCCGCGCTCGGCCAGGCCCGCTTTGAACTGCTGCAGCTCGAGAGCTCCGTGGCCCGCCTGCGCACTGACTGCTCCGGCTACGAGGTCGACCAGAAGACGAGCCTCCACAAGCACGACTCCCTGGCGCAGGAACTCGAGGGCGTCCGCCAGCTCCGCGCCTCAGCGGAGCAGCAGGTCGCCGAGGCCGGCGCCCGCGCGGAGGAGGCCTTGGCCGCGAAATCGCGCGCCTCGGCCGAGGCCGCCACCGCGCAGCAGGCGATCACCGACCTCACCCGCGAATTCCGCGAGGCGCAGCGCCGCCTGCAGGACATCGACCGGCAACTTGCCCAGCGGACCGCCCGCCTCCGCCTCCTCCAGCAGCTGCAGGAGCGCTGGGAAGGCTTCGGCGAGGGCGCCAAGGCCGTCCTCCAGGGCCGCCTCGACACCGCGCTGGCCGGCAGCAAGGCCGTGCCCATTTCCCACGGCCTCGCGGTGCAACCCGGCTGCGCCCGCGCGATCGAGGCGATCCTCGGATCCGCCGCCGAGGCGATCAGCGTCGCCGAACTCGCCACCGCCCAGCGCATCCTGGCCCAGTTGGAGTCCGAGCAGATCGGCTCGGCCGTGCTGCGCGTCACCGAGATCGGTCTGCGCACCGAGGGCTACCACGAACTCCCCCCGGGACTGATGCCCGCGACCGGCGGGCTCGACGGCGTGGAGTCCGGGCACCCCGCCCTCGGCATCCTCCGGGAGTCCTACATCGCCGAGGACCTCGGCGCCTTCCTCGCCTTCTGGAAGGAGAACCCCGCCTTCCCCTTCCTCGCCGTCGCCACCCGCAAGGGCGACCTGGTCGACCGTCGCGGACTGATCTTCGGCGGCCACCAGAACGGCAAGCGGGCCGCCCAGAGCATCGTCCAGCGCGAGGTCGACCTCCGCGAGACCAGCCGGGCCCTCGCCGAGGACCAGCAGGCGCACGACGCCCAGAAGGCGGTCATCGACGCCCTCTCCGCCCGCCTCACCGAGGCCGAGCAGGCGCTGGAGCAGCGCCGGACCGAGGTCCTCGGCGCCACCCAGCAGCTCGCCGCCGTGCAGGCCGAGGAGCGGAACGTCCGCCGCAACGCGGACGACGTCAGCCAGCGCATCACCCGGATGGAGAACGAGGTCGCCGGCCTGGAGCGCGCCCGCGACGAGGCCCACGCGCGCTGGGAGAAGGCCCAGGCCGGGCTCGCCGCGGCCGAGACCGCCGTCGCCGCGCACCGGGAATCCATCCGCCAGCAGGAGTTGCGGTTGACCGAGCTCCGGGCCGACCGGGACGTGAAGCGCGAGTCGCTCGCACAGGCCCGGTTGGAACTCGCCGAACGCCGGCAGAAGGTGGAGGTCATCGACCGCGGCCTCGGCGAAATGGAACGGCGCCGCCAGCAACTCGGGGAACTGCTCGCCCAGCGGCAGCACGAGATCGAGTCGTGGACCGAGCAGACCGCCGACTTGGAACGCGAGGCCGGCACCCAGCGGGCCCGCGCCGCGCAGCTCGCGGAGACCCTCGCCGTCGCGCAGGAACAGGTCGAGCAGGTCCGCGTGGAACTCGCCGACGTCGAGCGCGCGATCTCCGGCCTCGAGTCCGCCCAGCACGCGGTGCGCGAGCAGTCCGAGGCCGCCCAAAGCGAGCTCGCCACGCACGAGGTCCGGCTGGCGGAGACCCGCCAGCGCCTCGGGTTCCTCGACGAGGAGGTGCTGCGGGAATTCCAAGTGGCCGTCGCGACGGTCGACTGGCGCCGGCAGCTCTGGCGCGCCGACGACGAGCCCGAGGGGATGAAGCCGCTCGACCTCGAGGAGGAGGACGAGGAGCCGTCCGCCTCGCCGGCGCCGGAAGCAACCGCCGAGGGCGAGGCCGCGGCGGGCACCCGGCGGCGCCGCCGCCGCAAGGAGCCCCGCGGGGAACCCACGGACGCCGATCTCGCCGCGCTCGACGCCACCGAGTGGCCCCCGATCAAGGTCGAGGTGGACGCCCTGCGCCAACGCCTCTCCGGGATGGGCGCCGTGAACCTCGTGGCCATCGAGGAGTACGCCGACCTCAAGCAGCGGCACGACTTCCTCGCGGGCCAGGTCAACGACCTCAACACGGCCAAGGCCGAGCTGGTCAAGGCCATCGACGAGATCAACCAGACCTCGCTCCAGCAGTTCCAGATCACCTTCGAGCAGATCCGGAAGAACTTCGAATACACCTTCCACACCCTGTTCGGCGGCGGGCGCGCCCACCTGGAGCTGATCCAGGCCGAAGACATCCTCGAGAGCGGCATCGAGATCGTCGCCCAGCCGCCCGGCACCAAGCTCAAGGGCATCACGCTGCTCTCCGGCGGCCAGAAGACCCTCACCGCCGTCGCGCTGCTCTTCGCCCTCTACATGGTGAAGCCCTCGCCGTTCTGCCTCCTCGACGAGCTGGACGCGCCCCTCGACGAATCGAACATCGGCCGCTTCACCGACCTGCTGCGCAAGTTCGTGAAGGACTCCCAGTTCATCATCATCACCCACAACAAGCGCACCGTCTCGGCCGCGCAGGCGATCTACGGGGTGACGATGGAGGAGCGGGGCGTCTCCAAGACGGTGTCGATGCGCTTCAATGCCGACCGGGGCGAGGCGGAGGCCCCGGCGCCCAACCTCGCCGAATCGGTGCGCGGGGCCCGCGTGCGGTCCGAGAACGCGGCGCCGGCCGGCACCCCGGCCTGATTCCCCGCGTGATGCGCGCGCTGCTGGCGAAGCTGCGGGGCCGCGACCCTGCCGCGGCCTCCGCCGGCGCCGCGGGGGAAGCCCTCGCGGCCGAGACCCTCACGGCCAAGGGCTGGCGCGTGCTCGCCCGGAACTGGCGCAACCCCGCGGACCGCCGGGAGGAGCTCGACCTCGTCTGCGCGGATGGCGAGGTCCTCGTGTTCGTCGAGGTTAAGGCCCGGGCGGCCGACGCCCTCGTGCCCGGGTACTTCACGGTGGACGCCCGGAAGAAGCGGGTGCTGCTCCGGGCCGCGCGCGCCTACCTCCGGGGCCTCCGCCGCCCGCCCCGCACGGTCCGTTTCGACGTCGTGGAGGTGGCGCTGGGCGCGGTGGCCGGGGGCGGGACCGGGGAACCGCCCGTCCTGCATTTCGAGAACGTGCCCCTCTTCCCGCGCCACTTCCGCGGCGCCTGACTCCCCGCCGCGACGCCGCGGACGGCCTCAGCGCGCGAGGGCGCGGTTGAGCGCGCTGACGATCGCCTTGATCGAGGCGAGCTCGATGTTCGTGTCGATGCCCGCGCCGAAGAGCGTCTGTCCCCGGTCGGTCTTGATCTGAATGTAACTGACCGCCCGCGCCTCGGAACCCTGGCCGAGCGAGTGTTCCGCGTAACTCAGCACCTCGAAACGCGGCAGCGCGGTCGCGGCCAGGGCCCGCGTGAACGCGTCGATGGGCCCGTTCCCCTGGCCGGTCAGCTCGTGTGCCACCCCGTCGATCGTCAGCGCCGCGACGCAGGTGACCTCGCTGTCGCGCTCCGCGGTCTTGAACTGCTGCAGGGCCACCGGTGCGCGGCGTTCCAGGTACTCCTGGCGGAAAACCTCGTGGACGTCCGCCGGCGTCAGCTCGGTGCCGCGGGTGTCGGCGACCTCGTTGATCAGGCGGCCGATCTCCCGGTGCATCGCCTTGGGCAGGCTGTAGCCGAACTCCTGCTCGAGGATGTAGGCCACGCCGCCCTTGCCGGACTGCGCGTTGATGCGGATGATCGCGCGGTAGCTCCGGCCGATGTCGGCCGGGTCGATCGGGATGTAGAGCACGTCCCAGGGATCGTCGGGCCGGGCCGGGTCGCGCGCGGCCCAGGATTTTTTGATGGCGTCCTGATGCGAGCCGCTGAAGGCGGTGAACACCAGCTCCCCCGCGTAGGGGTGCCGCGGCGGGACCTCGAGGCGGGTGGTCCGCTCGTAGACCTCCCGGATTTCATTGATGTTGCTGAAGTCCAGCCCCGGGTGGATCCCGTGGGTGTAAAGGTTCAGCGCGGTCGTGACGAGGTCGAGGTTGCCGGTGCGCTCGCCGTTGCCGAAGAGCGTGCCCTCGACGCGGTCGGCGCCCGCCAGCAGGGCCAGCTCGGTGGCGGCGACGCCCGTGCCGCGGTCGTTGTGCGTGTGGAGCGAGACCAGCGTGCGGTCCCGGCGGGTGAGGTGCCGGCACATCCATTCGATCTGGTCGGCGTGCACGTTGGGCGAGGCGTACTCGACCGTGGCCGGCAGGTTGAGGATGATCGGCTCGGCGGCGGTCGGCTGCCACGTGTCCGTTACCGCCTCGCAGACCTCGAGGGCGTACTCGAGCTCGGTGCTGGTGAAGCTCTCCGGCGAGTACTCGAACCGCACCCGCGTCCCCGCCGCCGTGAGCGCCGCGGCGTGCTGCCGCACCCACGCCGTCCCCTGCGTCGCGATCCGGAGGATGTCCTGCCGCGACGCGTTGAACACGTGCCGGCGCTGGGCCGGCGAGGTCGAGTTGTACAGGTGGAAGATCGCGTGGCGGGCCCCGCGGAGGGCCTCGAAGCTGCGCCCGATCAGGTCCTCCCGCGCCTGGCAGAGGATCTGCACCGCCACGTCGTCCGGGATCAGGTTCCCGTCGATCAGCCGCCGGCAGAAATCGAACTCGATCTGCGAGGCGCTCGGGAAGCCGATCTCGATCTCCTTGAAGCCGATGCGCACCAGCAGGGCGAAATACTCGAGCTTCTCCTCGACGCTCATCGGCTGCGCCAGCGCCTGGTTGCCGTCCCGCAGGTCGACGCTGCACCAGATCGGCGCCCGGGTGAGCGTGCGACCCGGCCACTGGCGGTCAGGCAGGTTCACCGGCGGGAACGGCCGGTACTTGGTGATGGGCGCGGGCTGCATGGACAAGAGGAGCGGAAGGGAAAGGAGCGGGAACGGGAAAGGCGACGGGCCCCGCGACGGGGGCCGACCCGCCGGGCGCTCGGCGCGCCGGCGGAAACCACGGGAGACGCACGACCGGCGTCCGGGGACGCCCTTAACGGCCGTGCGCGCGCGTAAGTCGGAGACCCGGGCCGCGAGCAATCATCGGGCGGGTATCCGCCGCGGGCCCCGAAATGTCAAGGTCCGGACCGGCGCCGCGCCTTGTAACACGGCGGACCGCAGGAGCGTCTTGCGGTTCGTGCATGGCCGCGGCTCCATCTTCCTATGCCTGACCCCGCCGAGCCGCCCTTCGACGTGGCGGGCTGCCTTGCGCTCGTGCGCGAGGGTGACCAGCGGGCCGCCCGGGAGCTGGTGGAACACCTCTACCCGCTCGTCATCCGCATCGTCCGCTCCCACCTGCCCCGCCGGGTCGCGGAAGAGGACCTCGCGCAGGAGGTGTTCCTGAAGATGTTCTCCCGGCTCGCACAATACCAGGGGGCCGTCCCCTTCACGCACTGGGTGTCCCGCATCGCCGTGACCACGTGCATCGATCACCTGCGGGCGCAGAAGCGCCGGCCGGAGTTCCGGTGGGCGGACCTCTCGGAGAGCGAGGCGGACGTCCTCGACGCCGTGCTGACCAACGAGCGCGAGGTGCCGGCGAACGACGCCCTCGCGGCGACCGAACTGGTGCAGAAGCTCCTCGGCCAGCTGAAGCCGGATGATCAACTCGTGCTCCGCCTGCTCGACCTCGAGCAGAAGACGATCGCCGAAATCGCCGCCCTGACCGGCTGGAACCAGTCCCTGATCAAGGTGCGCGCCTTCCGCGCGCGACGGAAATTGCAAAAGTTGTTTCTGGAACTACGAAAGAAGGAACGTTCATGAGTCCCTCCCCCTTGCCGCCCGGTTCCGTCTGGAACCGCCTGGTGACCGCCGCCCGCCACGTGCCCGACCCCCGCGCCACGGCGGCGCCGTCCGGCTTCAGCACCCGCGTGGCCGCGCTGGGACTCGCCCGCCGCGCGCCGGTCTCGCTCCTCGACCTGCTGGCGTGGCGTGCCCTGGGCGTCGCCTGCATCCTCGCCCTCAGCGCCGTCGCCCTGAATTACGAGGAGGCCGCACGTCGGCTGGGCGGCCTCGCCGGCGGCGAGGAACCGCTGCCGATCGGCGAGGATGTCGTGGCGGTGGTCCTCGCGCTGGCCGACTAGGATGGACCGGCCCTGGAAGGTGATTGTGGCCTTCGTCGGCGTGTTCATCGCCGGCGCGGTCTTCGGCGGGTTCTTCACGCTCCGCTCCGCCGCCCGCGTCGCCGAGGCGACCCGCCCCAAGGCCTCTGCCGCCAAGGTCCCGGCCGGCAAGACGCCCGCCGCCGCGCCGGCTCCCGCGAAGGGCATCGCCCCGCAGGTGATGCGGCAGCTCACCCAGCGGCTAAGCCCCACTCCGGAGCAGCAGAAGGCGATCCGACCGATCGTCAGCCGCGCCGCGGAGGACCTGCAGCGGATGCAGAAGGAACACCTCGCCGACACCACGCGCACCACGGAACGGATGTACGCCGACGTGGCCGCCCTCCTCACCCCCGCGCAGCGCACCCAGCTCGAGCAGATGCGCCAGGAGATGCTCGAACGCGTCCGCAAGGTGCGGGAGAAGCGCGACGAGGGCGCGGCGGACGGCGCCGGAAAGACCGCGGCTCCCGCCCCCGCCCGCTAGGCGGAACTCACTCCAACCCGAGGGCCTTGCGGCCGGCGGGCGAAATCATGTGCGGGGTCCACTGCGGATCCCAGACGATGTGGACCCGGGCCGCATGCACGCTGGGCAACTGCGCGATCTTCGCCCGGGCGTCCTCGGCGATGACCGGCCCCATTCCGCAACCCGGCGCGGTGAGCGTCATCTTGACTTCGACCCCGTGGCGCCCCGTCCCGTCGGGCTCGATCGCCAGATCGTAGATCAGCCCGAGGTCGACGATGTTGACCGGGATCTCCGGATCAAAGCACGTGCGGAGGGCCGCCCAAACCGCCTCCTCGCTGAACTCACCCGCCACCGGCGCGGCCTCCGGCGCGGGCTCATAGCCGGCCAGCGCCGCCACGTGCTCCCGGTCGATCCGGAACAGGCCCGCGTCGGTCCGCACCGTCACATTGCCGCCGAGGCTCTGGACGACGTGCGCGCGCGTGCCCGCCGGCAGGGTCGCGCGGTGCCCGGCGGGGATCGCCGTGGCGGTGACTTCCTGGACCAGGGTATGGGGGGAGGACATCAAGGGGGAGGGATCAACGGACGGACAAGTTGAAGGGGAGGCGCGCGTACACGCCCTGCGGATCGTTGCACGCGGCGAGGGCGCGGAGTTCCCGCTCGAAGCGGCGGCGGAGCTCTTCGAGCGGCCCCGCGGACGCGCGGACCGCGCCGGGCACGGCCTTTTCGATCAGCTCCTGAATGGCCTCCATCAGCTCCTGTTCGCGGGGAATCTCCACCACCCGGTAGTCCGCCCCGAGGCCGGCCTTGCCCGCGGCGTACGCCAGCGCCGCCTCCAGGCCGCCGAGTTCGTCGACCAGACCATGTTCCAGCGCGTCGGCGCCGGACCAGACGCGCCCTTGGGCGATCGCGGCAACCTTGTCCGCGGGCAGGTTGCGGCCCTCGGCCACCTTGGCGAGGAACTCCCCGTAGATCCAATCGACCATCCGCTGGAGCACCGCCATCTCCTCGGGAGTCTTGGGCCGGGAGACCGTCATCGCGTCGGCGAAGCGGCCCGTCTTCACCCGGTCGAAGGTGACCCCGATCGTATCGGCGAGGCGCTGCACGTCGAACTGCATCCCGAACACGCCGATCGAGCCGGTGATCGTGGTCGGCTCGGCGAAGATGCGGTCGGCGTAGGCGGAGATCCAGTAGCCGCCCGAGGCGGCGTAGCTGCCCATCGAGACCACCACCGGCTTCTCGCGGCGGAGCAGCCGGACCTCGCGCTGCACCACCTCCGAGGCGGCGGCGCTGCCGCCGGGGCTATTCACCCGCAGCACGACGGCGCGGACGTTCTTGTCCTGGCGGAGCTTGCGCAGCTCCCGGGAGAGCCGCGCGCCGCCGATCTCATCGGGGCTGCCCTCCCCGTCGACGATCTCACCCTCGGCGTAGACGATCGCGATCCGTCCGGACTTGCCGGAGCCGGGCTCCACGCCCTCCACCGGTCGTGGGGCCGGGAGCGCGGCGGCGGGCTTGAGCTGGCGGGCGTAGGCCGCGAGCGTGACCTGCTTGAAGGGCTTCTCGGAACCCGCCCGGCCCGTCTTGGCCTTCAGGGCGTCATAGATCTCGTCACGGTAGGCGGTCCGGTCGATGAGGCGCGCCCCGAGCGCCTCGGCGGCGCGGATCAGACCCTCCTGGTCGACCACCGCCTGCACCTGCGCCACGGGCACTCCCCGGCTGGCCCCGATCTCGCCGAGCAGGCTGTCCCAGATGTCCTGCAGCAGTTCGCGGACCTCCTCCCGGTTTTCCGCGCTCATCTCGCGGCGGGTGAAGGGTTCGACCGCAGACTTGTATTTCCCCGCGCGGGTGACCTGGACGTTGATGCCGACCTTCTCGAAGGCACCGGCAAAGAACATCGGCTCGCTGGCCATTCCGGGCAGCAAGATCATGCCGTAGGGGTCCAGCGCGAGGTCGCTCGCGGCGGAGGCCACGTAGTACGTGCGGGTCGAGGCGAAGGTCAGGTAGGCCACCACCGGCTTGCCGGCCTCGCGAAAGGCCAGCAGCGCCGCGCGCAATTCCCGCAGCGCGGCATGGCCCGAACCGTACCCCGCGGGGTTGAGGTCTCCGGTCAGGTAGACGCCCGCGACCCGCTCGTCGGTCGCCGCCGCCCGCAGGGAACGGGTGGCCGCCCGCAGCTGGAGGGACTCCTCCCCGCCGCGGAGGGACGTGAGGTCGAGGTGGGGCGGGGCGTCCGAGAAGTTGGTGGAGAGATCCAGCACGAGGTAGGATCCGGGGAGCACCGTGGGGGAGGACTTCTCGGACTCCCCGAGCGCCGCGAGGGCGCCCAGGAGGCCGATGCCGAGCGTGACGAGCGCGCCGGAGAAGAGCACCAGGGCGGTCAGCGCGCCGAGCAGCGAACCGAGAAAGTTTTTCATGCGAGGCGCGACCCTAGCCGGTTTCGCCCGTTCCTCCAGTCGAAACCCGGCGCAAAGCGCGGTTGCGCCGGACCGCGGGCGGGACACCCTCAGCGGCATGACGGAACAGACGGAGCTCCTCACCGCGAACCGGAAGGCCCTGACGATCAACCTCGACGAGGAGAAGTACGGGACGTTCGCGGAAATCGGCGCGGGGCAGGAGGTGGCCCGCGTCTTCTTCCAGGCGGGCGGCGCCGCGGGGACCGTGGCCAAGACGATCTCCGCGTACGACATGACCTTCAGCGACGCGATCTACGGGAAGGCCCCGCGGTACGTGTCGCGCGAGCGTCTCACGCTGATGCTCGACCACGAGTACGCGCTGCTGCAGGAGCGCCTCGCCGGCCAGCGGGGCGACCGCACGACCTTCTTCGTCTTCGCCGACACCGTGGCCACGCGCGGCTTCAAGGGCACCAACGAGGCCCACGGCTGGATGGGCATCCGCTTCCAGGCCACGCCGGGCGGCGAGCCCAGCGACATCATCCTGCACGTGCGGATGTGGGACAAGGAGGCCGTCGCCCAGCAGGCCGCGCTCGGCATCGCCGGCACGAACCTGATCTACGGGGCCTTCTATTACCGCGACGACCCGCGGCGGCTGATCGAATCCCTGGTCGACCACGTCGGCGCGGCGCGGCTCGAGGTCGACATGATCACCTTCCGCGGCCCGGCGCTCGCGCACGCCGACAACCGGCTGATGGCGCTCCATCTCGTCCGCCACGGCCTGACCAACGCCGTGATGTTCGGCGCGCGCGGCGAGGTCCTCCAGCCCTCCGAGGTGCTGCACCGCAAGGCCGTGCTGGTCGAGCGCGGCAGCTTCCGCCCCGTGACCCACGCGAACGTGGACATGCTCACCTGCGCGACGGCCCAGTTCGTGCAGGAGCCCGCCGTGCAGGGCCGCGAGGTGATCACGCTGATGGAGATCACAATGAACAACCTGCTCGCCGCCGGGGCGGGCGAGCTGGACGCCACCGACTTCCTCTCGCGCGTGGACCTGCTGGGCGAATTGGGCTTCACGACGCTCATCTCCAACTACCCGGAGTACTACCGGCTGACCTCGTACTTCCGCCGCTACACCCGCGAGATGATCGGAATGGCGCTGGGCATCGACAACCTGCTCGAGGTGTTCAACGAGAAATACTACGAGCACCTCGAGGGCGGCATCCTCGAGTCCTTCGGCCGGATGTTCCGCCACGCGGTGAAGCTCTACATCTATCCGATGCGCCAGCCGGCCCTCGAGCCCGCCGCGGCGGCGGCGCTCCCGCACGGCTCCATCGCGGGCCACGCCTTCGCCCGCGACGTGCTGATCACGGCCCGCAACGTGCACATCGCGACGCACCTGCGGAACCTCTACGACCACCTGCTCCAGAACGGCTACATCGAATCCCTCACCGGCTTCGATCCCGCCGCCCTCGGCACCCGCTCCGGCGACGTCCTGCAGCTCATCCGGGCCGGCGATCCCGCCTGGGCGCGGCAGGTGCCGCCGACGGTCGCAGCCGCGATCCGGCGGCGCGGCCTGTTCGGCCATCCCCCCCCCGCCTGACCCCCGCCCCGATGGATCCCCTCGCCTTCGCCCTGAACCCCGCCGACTACGGCCTGCCGACGCGCGACGAATTGGTCGCGTACCGGATCTGGGACACCCACTTCCACGGCTTCAACGCCACCACCGACCCGCTCGGCCAGTTCCACGCCAACAACCTCTACGTGCGCCGGATGGGCATCGAGCGCTCCATCACCCTCGAGGCCGGTGGCACCCTGCGGGCCCCGCTGGAGCCGGCGCCCCACGACGCCGAGATGCGCGCGCTCCTCGTGCGGGAGCGATCCTGGCTCTCCGGCATCACGCCGATCGACCCGGGGTTTCCCGACGAGAGCTGCGCGAAGATGGAGGCATGGATCCGCCATGGGCCGTGCATCGGGATCAAGTATGTCGGGGGCAACCGCCGCGGCATCCCCTGCAGCCACCCGAACAACGACCCCATCATCCGCCTCGCCGCGGAGCTCGGGGCCACGATCTACATCCACACCTGGCTGAAGGTCGGAGGCACGCCCCGCGCCCCCGGCCGCGGGAACCTGCCCGGGGAGAGCACGCCGCAGGACGTGGTCGCGCTCGCCCGCCGCTTCCCGGACGTGCGCTTCATCTGCGGGCACAGCGGCGGCGACTGGGAGCTCGGGGTCCGCAGCGTGCGCGCCCAGCCCAACGTGCTCCTTGAGTTCGCCGGCTCCGATCCCCACTCCGGCGCGGTCGACTTCGCCGCGCGGGAACTGGGCGCCGACCGCCTCGTCTGGGGCGGCCACGGTCCGAGCCGGAGCTACGCCACCGAACTGGCCAAGGTGCTGGAGTCAGACCTCTCGCCCGCCGACCGCCGGAAGGTCTTCGGCGGCAACTTCCGCCGCCTCGCCGCCCCGATCCTCCGCCGCCAAGGCATCCCCTTCGAGCCGTGAACCCCGCCCCGCCCCTGCCCCGCCGCCGTTTCCTCCGCCAGGGCGCCGCCGCCGGCGCGGCCGCCATGCTCGCCCGCGCCGCCAGCCCCGCCCCGGCCCCGGCCGCGCCCCCGGGGATCATCGACACGCACGTCACCCTCTTCCGCTGGCCCTTCCGGCGCCTCAAGTACGACGCCACGCCCGCGCTGGTCGCCAAGCTCCGCCGGCACCGCATCACCGAGGCGTGGGCCGGCTCCCACGAGGCGCTCCTGCACAAGGACCTCGCGGGCGTGAATGCACGCCTCGCCGCCGAGTGCCGCGCCCACGGCGACGGGCTCCTGCGGCCCTTCGGCAGCGTCAACCTGGCGTGGCCCGACTGGGAGGAGGACCTGCGCCGCTGCCAGGAGGAACACCGCATGCCCGGAGTGCGCCTCTTCCCCGGTTACCAGACCTTCGACCTCACGCATCCCGACCTCGGCCGGCTGATCCAGCTCACCGCCGAGCGGGGTCTGATCGTGCAGATCGTGTTCCAGCTGGAGGACCCGCGGGTCCACCATCCGCTCCTCAGCCTCCCGGTGATCGACGCCCGTCCCCTCGTGCCGCTGCTCGAGCGGACGCCGGCCGCCCGCGTGCAGTTGCTGCACTTCGCCGGCAACGTGGCCGGCACGGACCTCCGCGCCCTCGTGGATCGCACGAACGCTTGGTTCGAGTTCTCCCGCTGGGAGGGGAACGGAAGGCTCGGACAACTCATCCAGCCCGGGCCGGGCGGCGCCCGACCGCCGGTGCCCGCGGCGCGCGTGCTCTTCGGCTCGCACGCCCCGTACTTCCCCGTGGAAACCGGCCTGCTGCGGCTGTTCGAATCGCCGCTGGACGCGGAGACGCTCCACGCGCTGATGCACCGCAACGCCCGGCGCCTCCTGCCCGCCTGAGCCGGGGCGGAGGGGAGGCTCCGCTGACCCGCGAATCCGGGGAGCACGGCGGCGATTTTTTCCGTGCCTCGGCGCCGCGCCGGCGTTGGCATCAGCCGCGATGCGCTTCCACAAGTACCACGCCCTCGGCAACGACTACCTCGTCCTGAACCCGGCCGACTTCCCGGCCTGGGGTACCGCGCCCTCCCGCGAACAGATCCGGGTGGTGTGCCACCGGAACTTCGGCGTCGGCTCCGACGGCATCCTCTGGGGCCCCCTGCCCTCCCGCACGAGCGAACACGGCCTGCGCATCTTCAACCCCGATGGCTCCGAGGCCGAGAAGTCCGGCAACGGCCTGCGCATCTTCTCCCGCTTCCTCTGGGACCAGGGGCTCGTCCGCCAACCCGTCTTCACCGTCGAAACGCCCGGCGGCGACGTGCGCGCCGAGATCCGCGAGGACGGCCGGCTCATCACGGTCGCCATGGGACAGGTGAGCTTCGACAGCACCCGCATCCCCGTCCTGCTGCCCGGACCCGCGCGGGAGGTGCTCGGCGAGAAGGTCACCGTGCTCGACCGCGAATTCACCTTCTGCGCCGCCACCATCGGCAACCCGCACTGCGTCCTCCCGCTCCCGGAGATCTCCGCGGACCTGGCGCACCGCTACGGACCCCACCTCGAGGTCCACCCGCTCTTCCCCCGGAAGACGAACGTGCAGTTCCTGCAGGTGATCGACCGCGCCAACATCCGCCTCGAGATCTGGGAGCGCGGCGCGGGCTACACGCTCGCGTCCGGCAGCAGCTCCAGCGCCGCCGCCGCCGTCGCCCACCGCCTCGGCCTCGTCGATCGCGACCTCACCGTCCACATGCCCGGGGGCCGGATCGGCATCTCCATCGGGCCGGACTACGCGATCCAGATGACCGGTACCGTCAACAAGGTCGCCGAGGGCCAGATGCACCCGGACCTGTTTCAGGTGACCGTCTGAACTCCCTGCCGCCCATGCCTTTCGCCACGACCCGCCAGGAGCGCCGCATCCTCGCCAGCCTCGGGCTGATCCTGATCTTGGGGCTCCTCGGCCTCGCGTTCCTCTGATCCGCCGCGGCGCGGGCCGCGGAATTTGGCTCGCCACCCCCGCCGCGCATCGACCTCCTCTGACCCAGCCCCCTGGGGTTACCTCCCTATGTCCGAAGCCCCCCTGCTGCTGACCAACGATCCCGGAGAACGGGATCGGACGGACGCGCTGCTGCTGGGCTTGGTCGCGGAAGGGGATCGCGAGGCCTTCGGCCGCCTTTACGACCGCTTCTCGGGTCCCCTCTACAGCGCGGCGCTCCACATCCTGCAGGATGCCGCGGAGGCGCAGGACATCGTGCACGACGCCTTCATCACCCTCTGGGAGAAGGCCTCCTCCTTCGAACGGTCCCGCGGCAGCGCCTTTTCCTGGGCGGTCACTCTGGTCCGCAATCGCGCGATTGATCGCATCCGGATGCGGCGCCGCCGGGCGGAGTTGCTGGCGGAGTCGGCGCCGGAGGACCTGGGGTACGGCACGGACGGCGCGGCACCGTCGGCGGACGATGCGGCGGTCCAAGGGGACAACGCCCGGCTGGTCCGCGCGGCGATCGCCGAGCTCCCGGTCGAGCAACGCCGGGCGCTGGAGCTGGCCTTCTTCGGCGGCCTCACCCAGGAGGAGATCGCGCGCCGACTGCAGGAGCCGCTGGGCACCATCAAGGCCCGCATCCGGCGCGGGTTGCTCAAGTTACGGGAAGCCCTCGGGCCGCAGCTATGAGCTCGGAGTGGCGCGAGGACTCTTCCGCCCTGCATGCCTTGGGGCTGCTGGCGGGCGACGAGCTGGCCCGTTTCCGCCAGGAGTGCCACGCGGATCCGGCCCTGCGCGAGATGAGCCGCGTCCTGCGGGAAGTGACGGCGCAACTCGTGCACTGGGCCCCGCCGCATTCCCCGCCCGAGGCCCTACGGGAGCGGCTGGTCGAGGACCTCGGTTCCCGCCGCGGACACCCCGGGAGGCCCGACCGCGCCTCCCCGGGCGGCGCACCCGCCGACTGACCTCGCCGGCAGCGGCGAGCGGCGAGGGAGCTGGCCATCCGCTTGACACGGCGGAGGCACGCGCCTGAGTCGCTGCCCCGGTCGCGGCGCTGGTCGCCCGCCCTTCCCCACCCTACCCAAACCCCCATGAAGCTGCTCGGGCTCCACCTCGTCGACGTCGTCATCCTCCTCGCCTACATCGTCGTCGTCCTCTGGATCGGGCAGCGCTTCTCCCACGGGGTGAAGAACGACAAGGACTTCTTCCTCGGGGGCCGTTCGCTCGGGCGTTGGCTCCAGTTCTTCCTGAGTTTCGGGAACATGACGGACCCCGGTCAGGCCACCACCACGGCCAGTTCGGTCTACCGCCAGGGCGCGGGCGGCGCCTGGCTGGCGCTGATCACCCTCTTCCTCACGCCGTACTACTGGTTCATGAACGTGTGGTTCCGCCGCGCGCGGCTCACCACGATGGCGGACCTCTTCGCCGACCGCTTCGGCAGCAAGTTCCTCGCCTCCCTCTATGCGGTGACGATGCTGATGATCGCGATCATCGGGGTCATCGCGGGCGGCAACGTGATGGCGCTGAAGACGCTCCAGCCCCTGATGGTCAAGGAACCCGCCGCCTACACCGCGGTGGAACGCCAGAGCGTGGCCGATTACCACGAATTCATGGCGCTGCGGAAGGAGCGCGCCGTGGCGCCCCTGGCTCCGGAGAAGGCCCTGCGCTACGACACCCTCCGCGACCACTACACCCGCGGCTCCCTCCAGCCCTACGTCACCTACCTCCAGCCGGTCACCTTCTATCTCGTCTCCACCGGGCTGGTCGCCGTGTTCATCATGCTCGGCGGACTGAAGGCGTCCGCGGTGGTGGACGCGATCCAGGCCCTGCTGGTGGTGTTGATTTCGGTGATCCTGATCCCCTTCGGCCTGCACCGGATCGGCGGCGTGGAGGCGCTGCACGACAAGGTGCCGGAGGTGATGTTCAACCTCTTCGGGGGCGACGTCGCCTCCGAATACACCTGGTACTCCATCGCCGCCCTGCTGCTGGTCCAGCTGATCGGCATCGCGGGCACCCAGGCCAACATGACCATCTCCGGCTCCGCCAAGGACGAGATGGCCGCGCGGCTGGGCGCGGTCACCGGGGGCTTCAGCAAACGATTCGTGACGATCGCGTGGGCCTACTGCGGGCTGATCGCGATCGCGCTGTTCGGGCCGGGCCTCTCCGACCCCGACCAGGCGTGGGGCCTGATGACCCGCGAACTGCTCCCGATCGGGCTGATCGGGATCATGATCACCGGCATCCTCGGCGGGAAGATCGCCGTGCTCGGCGCGCAGTCGGTCGTGCTCTCGGGCCTGGTGGTGAAGAACCTCTACGAGCCGCTGTTCCCGGGCCGCTCGGACCGGCACTACGTGCTCATCGCGCGGCTGGCGGTCCCCGCGCTCCTCGCGGTCGGCGTCCTCGTCGGCCTCTTCATGAACAGCATCGTGGCGATCCTGAAGTTCGCGATCGTGCTGCTGCTGGTCTGGGGCGTGCCGGTGACGATGCTCTTCCTCTGGCGCCGGGTCACCGAGACCGCGGTCAAGGTGCAGGTGATCGCCACGGTCGTATTCATCGCGGTGATCCCGGCGGTGGTGCCCACGCTGCCGGCCCTCGCGCGTTCGGAGACGCTGACGCGGATGACCCGGGAGCAGACCGTGGTGACGCGCGTCGCGGCGACCGCGGAGGATGTGGCCGCCGGGCGGGCCCGGGCCCCGGGCGAGCAGATCGAGCGCGCCCGCCGCATCGAGCCGGTCGCGGTGTTCTTCGAGGAGGGCGTGGTCCGGGTGAACCCCAACGACCCCTCGTCCCCCCGGACCGGCAAGGGCCTGTTCCGGGTCGAGGTCTTCCTGCTGCACCTTCTCGGCGCCGACGTCGCCGGCTTCAGCCCGGCCCAGTTGCTCACCACCCGTTACCTCGTCGACGCCTTCATCCCGATCAGCCTGCTGGTGCTGGTCAGCCTGCTGACCCGGCCGACGGATCCCGCGCGCGTGGCGCGGTTCTACGCGCGGATGAAGACCCCGGTCGCCAAGACCCTCGACGACGACGCGCGGGAGGTGGAGCTGAGCTACGCCAACCCCACCCGTTTCGACCACCTCAAGCTCTTCCCCCGCTCGAACTGGGAATTCACCCGCTGGGACCGCACGGACGCGCTCGGCTTCATCGCCTGCTGCGCGCTCGTGGGCGTGGTGCTGCTGGTCTTCAAGGGCGCGCTGGTGCTGGGCAGCGGCTGAGCCCGAACGGGGGGATCAACTCGCCCCTGCTCCGCCCTTCCCCGGGGTGGCGCGCACCGGGGCAAGGGCCGTGCCCTTCATCCGCACGCCAGTCAGCTTGCGCAGGATCAGCTCGGCGTGCTCCTCCGCGACGTCCACCAGCGTGTGGCGCTGGTGCAGGTCGATCGCCCCGACCACCCCCGCGGGCAGGCGGGTCACCCCCGCGATCTTGCCGACGACGTCCGCGACCTGGACCAACTGCTTGCGGCCCACGTTGAGGAACAGGGTCGTCATCCCCGCCTCGCGGCCGGTGCGGGCCGGACGCTCGGCCGGCTCGGAAGGGGCGGCCTCCGGGGCCTCCGTGGACTCCCCGGCAACCACCGGCGCGGGCGATCGCGCGGGCTTGGACTTGGCGGCCGGAGGCTCCGCCCCGGCTTCCGCTGACCCGCCTTGGGGCGCGGCGCCGCTGCCTCGGCCGGGCGCCGGAGGTTCCGGCGCGGCCCCGACCCGCAACAGATGAATCAGGGCGGAACAGATGTCCGTGCTGGAATAACCCTGGTCGAGCAGCCGGTCGATCATCCGGTCGTGCGGCTTGAAGTCGCGGGCCTCCAGGGTGGCGCGAATCCGCTCGAAGAACACATTGGTTCGCGCCTCCTCCACCTCGTCCAACGAGGGCACGCGGCCCCGGTGGAGATCGAGTCGCGCCGCGCGCATCATCGCCTGAAGGCGGTAGATTTCCCGGCCGCTGACGAACGTGAAGGCGCAGCCTTTCCGGCCGGCCCGGCCCGTGCGCCCGATCCGATGGGTGTAGTCCTCCGCGTCGTTCGGCAGGTCAAAATTGAACACCACCTCCAGCTCGTCCACGTCGAGCCCGCGCGCCGCCACGTCCGTCGCGATCAGGAACTCGAACTTCCGCTCGCGGAAACGTCCCATCACGCGATCGCGTTGCGCCTGGCTCAGGTCCCCGTGCAGCCGGTCCACCGCGTAGCCCCGCGCGTGCAGGTGCTCATCGAGGTCGTCGACCATCACCTTGGTGCCGCAAAAGATGATCCCGAACCGGAAGTCATGGACGTCGATGAGTCGGGTGAGGGCCTCCAGCTTGGAGCGCCGATCGACCTCGACGTAGGTCTGCTCCACCTGGGGCGCCTCGCGGGCCACGGCATCGATTCGCACCCACGCCGGGTCCCGGCTGAAGCGCTGGATCAGCTCCTGGATCGGCCGGGGCATCGTCGCGGAGAAGCACAGCATCTGGCGCGTGGCGGGCGCGGCGGCGAGGATCCGCTCGATGTCTTCCCGGAAGCCCATGTCGAGCATCCGGTCCGCCTCGTCGAGCACCACGATGCGCAGCGCGTCGAACCGCAGGGTGCCGCGCGCGAGGTGGTCAAGGACACGGCCGGGGGTGCCGATGACGATCTGCGCCCCGGCCTCCAGGGCCCGGAACTGGCGGTCGTAACTTTGCCCGCCGTAGATCGGGACCTCGCGGATGCCCCGGCGGAAGAACGCCAGCCGGCCCGTCTCCTCCGCCACCTGCACGGCCAGTTCGCGCGTGGGACACAGGATCAGCGCCTGCACCGCCTTCAGGTGGGCGTCGATCCTCTCGATCGCCGGGATGGCGAAGGCCGCGGTCTTGCCCGAGCCGGTCGCCGATTGTCCCACCAGATCGCGGCCCGTGAGGGCGACCGGGATGACCGCGGTCTGGATGGGCGAGGCCTCCTCGAAGCCGAGCTTGGCGACCGCGCGGAGGATCTCGGGCGAGAGGCCGAGCTGATCGAAGGGAAGACGTTCCATGCCGCAGCCTGCGGCCGGAGCCGGCGGAAGGATAGCCAAATGATGCGCCGGTCCCGGCGCGCGCTCAGAGCTCCGCGATCCGCACGTTGCGGTACTCGCACTTCATCTCGACCTTGCCGTGGATCTGGATGCCCAGGGGCGCGGCGCCGGCGAATTTCGGGTCGGTGTACTGCGAGGCCTGCTGGCCGTTGATCCAGCACGTGAAGGTGTCGCCCTTGGCCTGGATGCGGATGGTGTTCCACTCGCCCTCGGGCTTCATCAGCCGCTTGGCGTCCTTGGCCTGCCCCGCCTCGGGGTAAGCCGGCTTGCCGCCCGTGTAGAAGGAGCCGGTCATGTCGACCCGCAGGCTGCCCGAGACGCCCAGCTGCAGCTGGAGCTTCGGCTTGCGCAGCTCGATGCCGGTGTCGACCCCGCGGGGGGTGGTCGCCTTCCAGCGGACATCGAATTCGAGGACGAAGTCCCGGTACTCCTTCTGCGTCCAGAGGTAGTGGCCGGTCTGGGCCGCGTTGTTCTCGCCGACCAGCACGCCGTTCTCGACGCGCCAGAACTCCGCGGCGCCCTCCGCCTTGAAGTTAGTCAGGTCGCGGCCGTTGAAGAGCGGCTGGAAACGCGGTTCCGCGGCGGAGGCGGCGGACGCGGCGAGGAACAGGGCAAGGCCGAGGCGCAGGGCGGTGGGGTGCATCGGAGCGAGCGAAGCGGGCCCCGCGCCCGGGGGAAACACCAAAGTTGCCCGGCCGCGGGGGACCGGCTCAGAGCTGGATCGGCAGGCCGACCTCGATGATCTGCATCGGCGGCAACTGATAGTAATCCCGGGCCTGCCGCGCGTTCCGGCTCAGGAAGCCGTAGAAGTGCTTCTGCCATTCCCACATCCGCGAATCGCCCCCGGTGATGATCATCTCGCGGTTGAAGTAGTAGGTCGCCTCGTTGGGCCGTAGCGGCACGCCGCGGTCCCGGATCCCGCCGATGAGCGCCGCCACGTCCGGCGACTCCATGTACCCGTACCGCGCAACCGCGCGCCAGATGCCCTCGCCGAGGGCGCGCACCTCGAGCCGTTCCCCCTCGGGCACGAACGGTACCTCCTCGGTGAGGATGCTGAGCAGCACCACCGTCTCATGCAGCACCTTGTTGGCCTTCACGTGATGCAGCAGGACCAGGGGCGTGCCCGTGGGGTTGCCCGCCATGAACACCCCGGTCCCGCGCACCCGCACGAGATGCGGGCTGGAGGCGATGGCGCACAGCTCGGCCTCGGTGATCTCGTTCGCGTAGACCCGCCGGAAGATCTCCCGCTTGCCCAGCTTCCAGGTAGTCATGATCGCCACCACCCCCAGCGCGATCAGCACCGGCAGCCAGCCGCCATCGTGGAACTTGTGCAGGTTCGAGGCGAAGAAGACCGCATCGAGGAAGAGGAAACCCACGCACACCCCCGCGGCGCGCCAGACCGGCCAGCGCCACGCCCGCACCATCACCGCATACAGCGCGAGGGTGGTCACGATCATCGTGCCCGTCACGGCGATGCCGTACGCCGCGGCCAGCGCCGAACTCGACTTGAAGCCGAAGACGGTGGCGATGGACCCGAGCGCGAGGACCACATTCACCAGCGGGAGAAAAATCTGCCCCTGCTGGTCAGGATTCGTGTGGCGGACGGTGAGGCGCGGGAAGTAACCGAGCTGGATCGCCTGCCGGACCAGCGAGAACGCCCCCGAGATCAGGGCCTGGCTCGCGATGATCGCCGCAAGGACCGAGAGCGCCAGCAGCAGGTAACGGGGCCAACCCTCGGGGGCGATGGACAGGAACGGATTCGCCGCGGAGCCCCGGCCCGCAAGGAAATGCGCGCCCTGCCCGAAGTAGTTCAACACCAACCCCGGCAGCACCACCCCATACCAGGCGGAGAGGATCGCCCGCCGGCCGAAATGGCCCATGTCCGCGTAGAGGGCCTCGACCCCGGTGAAGGCCAGGACCACGGCGCCCAGCAAAACGCCCGCCTGCGCCGGATGCCCGACCAGCAGGTGGATGCCCAGCCACGGATCCAGCGCCTGCAGCACCGCGGGGTTCTCCAGGACCCGCCACAAGCCGAGGCCGCCCAGTACCGCGAACCAAACCAGCATCACCGGCCCGAAGATCCCGCCGATGAAACGCGTGCCCCGATGCTGGAAGGCGAAGACCCCACCCAAGATCAGGCAGGCGACCGGCACCACCAGGAAGTCCATCCCCGGGGCCACCTCCTTCACCCCCTCCACCGCGCTGAGCACGGTGATCGCCGGCGTGATGATCGCCTCCCCGCACAACATCGCCGCCCCGAGCAGGACCAGAATCGTGCCGACGTTCAGACCCGCCCGCACCCCCTGATCCAGACGCCCCAGCGCCAGCAAAGCGAAGATCCCCCCCTCCCCCCGGTTGTCCGCGCGCAGCACGAAGGTCGCGTACTTCACGCTCACCACCAGGACCAGCGACCAGAAGACCAGCGACAGCACCCCGAGCACGGCCGTCGCGTGCTCCGCCGGCGGCAACGCGTGCAGGCACTCGCGGATCGTGTACAGCGGGCTTGTCCCGATATCCCCGAACACCACCCCCAGCGCCCCCAGCCCGAGCGCCCATTGGGCACCCGCTCCCTGCCCTGGTTCCGCGGAAAGTTTCATACGCTCCCCCATCCTCCCGCAATCGCCCCGCCCCTCCAAGCCGTTTCTCCCCCGGAGGGAAAACTGCTTGCATTCGCCGCCCCCCCCGAAACCCGCGGCCGCCGTGGACAAGCGGCGGGAAAGCCCCCACCGTGCGCCGATGAGCCCAGACTGGCAGGTCGCCAAGACCTACACCGACATCCTTTACCACAAGGCCGAGGGCATCGCCCGCATCACGATCAACCGCCCGGAAAAGCGGAATGCCTTCCGGCCGTTGACGGTCAAGGAGATGTACGATGCCTTCACCGATGCCCGGGAGGATCCGGCCGTCGGGGTGGTCCTCCTGACGGGCGCCGGCCCCCATCGGGACGGCAAGTACGCCTTCTGCGCCGGCGGGGACCAGAGCGTGCGCGGCCACGCCGGGTACATCGACGAGACCGGCGTGCCGCGCCTCAACGTGCTCGACCTGCAGAAGCTCATCCGCTCGATGCCGAAGGTGGTCATCGCGCTGGTTGCCGGCTACGCGATCGGCGGCGGGCACGTCCTGCACGTGGTCTGCGACCTGAGCCTCGCAGCCGACAACGCGATCTTCGGGCAGGTCGGGCCCAAGATGGGCAGCTTCGACGGCGGCTTCGGCTCCAGCTATCTCGCCCGCGTGGTCGGCCAGAAGAAGGCCCGCGAGATCTGGTTCCTCTGCCGCCAGTACGACGCCCGTCAGGCCCTCGCGATGGGGTTGGTCAACGCGGTGGTGCCGGTCGATCGCCTCGAAGCCGAAGGCGTGCAATGGGCCCGCGAGATCCTGCAGAAGAGCCCCTTGGCGATCCGCCTGCTGAAGAGCGGCTTCAACGCCGAGTTGGACGGACAGGCCGGGATCCAGGAACTGGCCGGGAACGCGACCCTGCTTTACTACATGAGCGAGGAGGCGAAGGAGTTCATGACCGCCCAGCGGGAAAAACGGGCGCCCAACGCCCGGAAGTACCCCTGGCTGCCGTGACCCCTCGACGGGCTCTGGGCGGGCCTTAAGGAGGGCCCAGCCCCGCCGCCAGTTCCGCGAACCAGCGTTTCCGCTGCGCGGCATCCCGCTTGCGGTCGGTCCTCAGCTCGAGAACCCGAATTCCGGGAACCGGTACCGCCACCCGCTCCGCCAGAGCCGGCCAATCGGCCAACACCTCGTGGGCGACGCCGTGCGCCGCCGCCAACCGCCCCAGGTCCACGGCCTGCGGGGTCGCGAAGAAATCCTCGAACACCCCCGCGACCTGCGCGATCGGCAGGTGCTCGAAGATGCCGCCGCCGCGATTGTTGATCACCACGACCGTGAGCGAGCCGCGGAAGCGCGGCGCCAGCAACAGCCCGTTGGCATCGTGCAGGAACGAGAGGTCCCCGGTGAGCAACACCGCCGGCCGGTCCGAGCCATGCGCGAGGCCCAGCGCGGTGGACAGGGTGCCGTCGATGCCATTCGCCCCGCGGTTGCACCACAGGCGCAGCCGCCGATTGCCCGCCGGCAACACGTACTCCGCGTCCCGCACCGGCATCGAGTTGGCGAAAAAGAGGTCCGCCCCTTCCGGCATCGCCCGCCCCAGCAGCCAGACGGCCTTCGGCTCGAAGAGACCCGCCTCCGCCTCCAGGCGCGCATCCAACGCCGGCCTCAATCGCGCCTCGTAGCGCGCCCACATCCGCTGGTAGCCGTTGTCCGGGGCCGCCTCCGGCAACGCTCCCGCCAATACCGCCGCGGGCAGCGGCAGGACGCGCGTCCGCCCATGCAGCGCATCGCGGTTGTCCTCGCGCTCCGTCACCAGCCAGGTGTCCGCGTCCGCCTCCTCCAGCCACGCCCGCAGTACCTTGCTCACCGGCCAGCCGCCGATCCCGAGCACGACCTCGGGCCGCAGGCGCTCCGCCGCCGCCGGGTGCCGCAGGATGGTGTCATAGGTGGTGACGAGGTGCGGGACGCGATCCGCCCACTGCCGCACCGGGGAAAGCGCGTCCGCCAGCACCGGCCAGCCCAGGCGACCGGCCAACTCCCCCACGGCCGCCACAAACGCCTCGGGCTCCGCGGTCTGCACCGCCCCGACCACGATGACGCCGTGCACCTCGGGCGCGATCTCCGGGGGCCGGATGATCCGGGTGACCGGCTCCGGCACCGGCAACCCGCGAAAGAACCGCTCCCAGTCGATCGCCGCGGCCAGCGCCCCGGCCGCCCCGCCGTCGGGCGTCGGCGCCAAGGGATCGCGGAATGGGGCGTTGAGGTGCACCGGGCCCCCGCCGTTCCCGAGGCTGCGGGCCACCGCGTGCACGATCATCTGCCGCAGGTAGCGGAACCGCGCGGGCTCCGCCTCCGGCACCGCCAACTCGTGGTACCAGCGGACGTAGGCGCCGTAGAGTTTCTGCTGGTCGATCGTCTGGCCCGAGGCGCAGCCACGCAACTCCGGCGGCCGATCCGCGGTCAACACCACCAGGGGCACGCCGGCCTCGGACGCCTCGATCACCGCGGGGAGGTAATTCGCGGCCGCGGTGCCGCTGGTGCAGATCAGCACCGCGGGCCGGCCCGCGCGCTTCGCCAGCCCGAGCGCGAAGAAACCCGCGGAACGTTCGTCGAGCACCGGAATCGCCTCCCAGCCGGAATGGGTCGCCGCCGCCACCGCGAGGGGGCTGGAACGGGAACCGGGGGACACGACGGCCGCGACCGCCCCCGCCCGGACCAGGCTCTCGACGAGGACGCCGGCCCAGAGGGTGTTCAGGTTGCGCGGGTCAGGCTGGAACGGGTGCATCCTTCAGGCCGTGATGGCTTCGACCATCGCCTTAAACTTCAGGTCGGTCTCGGCCAACTCCTTTTCCGGATCCGAACCGGCAACCAACCCCGCGCCCGCATAGACCCGCGCCGCCGTGCCCTCGACGACGGCGGAGCGGATCCCGACGAAAAACTCCCCCTCGCCCCGCGCATCCATCCAGCCCAGCGCGCCCGCATAGAGCCCCCGCGGAAAGCCTTCCAGCCGGCGGATCACCTCGGCCGCCCCCTCCCGCGGCTCACCGCCGACCGCCGGGGTCGGGTGCAAAGCCGCAGCCACCGCCAGCGGATGCACGCCCGGGGGCAGGCGTCCGGCCAACCGGGTGTGCAGGTGCTGCACGTTGGCCAACCGGCGCACCCCCGGACCCTCCGCCGGACCGACCTGCACCCCAAGCGCCCCGAGTCGGCCGCGGAGGTCCTCAACCACCGCGGCGTGTTCCCGGAGATCCTTCTCGCTCCGCAGGAGCGCACCCGCCAGCGCCAAGTCCTCCGCCGCGCCCCGGCCGCGCCGGATCGAGCCCGCCAGCGCCTCGGTTTCCAG
>JAIXQE010000024.1 GCA_027485815.1 Opitutaceae bacterium | reverse complement strand
AGGCGTCGTCGTTGTTCAGCGAGTTGCGGTAACCGTAAGCGGTGCTCGCGCCGCCGACGGCGTCTTCACTGTAGAAAAGGTTCAGCGAGACGCCGAGATTGCGGCTGCCGCCGAGCACGTCGAACACCTCCTGATGCGCGAGCGTGGCGAGCGGGTGCGCGCGGTGCTGCCCGCGGATCGGCGTCTGTTCGAGAAACGACGGCGCGAGGCGCGTCACGAAATTGTAGATGGTGCGGCGCTTTTCCCGCAGGTTGAGCGGCGAGCGCGTCTTGAGGTTGAGCGTGCCGCCGAGCGAGTCCGCGCCTTTGTCGGGCGTCTGGCCTTTGATCAGCTCGACCGACTCGAACATCGTGGCGTTCACGTTGCCGAGCGAGGCGTTGCGGGCGAGGCCCTGCGTCGACATCAGGCCGCCGTCGATCGTCACGCTGTTGAGCGCCGCATCCATGCCGCGGATCATGAAACGCCCGCGGATGCCTTCGTCCGACGGGCTGCCCGCCACGCCCGGCAGGCGCATCACGACCTCGCCGGTGCCGAGGTTGGGCAGGTTGCCGAACTGGTCCATCGCGACGACGTCCTTCACGTTGATGGCATTGCGCTTCTCGGTGAGCGCGGCGGCGGAGCCTTCGCGTTCGCCGGTGACTTTGAATTCGTCCATCCGGTAAATGCCCGCACTCAGATCGAAATTGCGCACGGTCGGCGCGCCTTCGGCGACCGTCACCTCGACGTTCACCTGGTCGAGGCCGAGATACGAAACGCCGACGGCATACGTGCCGGCCGGCAGGTCGGGAAAGACGTAGCGGCCCGTGTTGTCGGTCAGCACGGAGCGGTTCAGCGCGGGCAGTTCCACGCGCGAGCCTTCGAGCAGATTGCCGGTCGCGGCGTTGCTCACGACACCGGAGAGCGAGCCCGCGGCCGTCAGGGCGGCCGGCGTCGCCAGAGCGAGACCGAGCCAAACGCCGAGCCGCGCAAGTGGGCCCTTCGTCTTCGCCACCGCCGCTGGCGGTGAAGGCCGGACGGGCGCAGCGGGCGCGCTGACGAGCAGGGCGCCGGTGCGCGCGTCGAGGGCGACGCCGAGGCCGGTGCCGGCGAGCATCGCTTCGAGCGCGGCGCGCGGGGCGTAATCGCCCCGGATCGCGCGTGTGACGATGCCTTCGACGGTTTCGGCGGCGTAGAAAAGGCGTTCGTCGGGGCCGGACTGCACGGCGAATTCGCGCAGCGTTGCGACGGCGGGGCCGGCCGGAATGGAGAAAGAACGGAGCTCGGGAGCCGCGGCGACCGCGGCAGGAATTAGGAACATGGCGAGCAGGATCAGGAGGGGTTTAAACGCCGCGAACCGGCGCCCGCCCGAAGCAGGCGGGACCGGTGGCGTTTCCCGTACGACGGGCCTGCCGGCCGAACTCTCTAAAGGAAATTCCGCCACTCGGAAAAATCAGCGCACCGCCGGCGCGAGGCGGAGCACGGTTTCGTTTTCGCGGCGCTCGACCAGCACGCCGAACCGAGACTCGAGCAGGCCCACGAGCGCCTCGAAGTCGTGCGCCGGGAATTTGCCGCCGAAACGCCGGGCCCCGAGCTCCGCGCCTTCGATCACGAGCCGGTGCCGGTTGTAGCGGTTGAACTCCGCCGCTATGGCCGCGAGCGGCTCGTTGCTGAATTCCACCTGGCGGTCGTGCCACGCCAGCGTCCGCGCCGCATCGGCCGGCGCCACGTCGGCCACGCGGCCCTGCGCCGGACCGCTCCCCACGCCCATCGTGATCACCGCGCGCTGGCCGGCCCCGAGCAACGGCACGGCGGCGGTCGGAGCGGAGGACTCGGACGCGGCGACGACCGGCACTACGCTCAGCGACGCGCCCGACGCCGCGTGTTCGAGCCGCACGCGGCCTTCGGTCACGAGCACGTCGACCGCCCCGGCGTGCCGGCGGACATTGAATGCCGTGCCGACCGCGCGCACGGCGATGCCCGCGACGCGGACGACGAACGGCCGTGCGGCATCCTTGGCCACGTCGAACGTTGCCTCGCCGCGCACGAGCGTGACACGCCGTTCGTCCGCCACAAAATCGACCGCGATCTCGCTCGCCGTGTTGAGCTGCACGACCGAGCCGTCGGGCAACGCCAGGCGTTCGTAACCGCCGAGCGGCGTGGCGGTGCGCTGCGCCGCGACCGCCGACGCGCGCGCCGGCGCGTCGGGCGCCGCGGGCCGGAACAGCATCGCCGCCGCCACGGCGGCCGCAGCTGCCGTCGTCACGGCGACTGCCGTCCACCAGCCGTGACGGCCGCGCGCAGGCGGCAACGGGAGGCGGTCCGCCGGCACGCGGTCGAGCTCGGCCCACGTTTCGCCGAGCAGCGCGAAGGCGCGCGCATGCCGCGGATCGGCGCGGAGCCAGTGCGCGAGGGCCGCGCGGCCCGCCGCATCCAGCCCGCGGTCGCGGCGCACCAGCCACTCGGCGGCAGCGAGCTCGATCGCTTCGGGCAATCCGTCGGGCGAACCCGCGGTCTCGGCGTGGTCAACAGGCATCGGCTCCCCGTTTCACGACGCCGTGCGCCGCGAGGTAGTGCCGGCAGCGGACGAGGCCGATGGCGAGCTGCGCGTTGACCGTGTTTTCCGAAATACCGAGCCGCCGCGCGATGTCGCGATAGGAAAGGCCGTGGAGTTTGCGCAGGGTGACGACCTCGCGGCAGCGCGGAGGCAACGCGCGGATCGCGGCGACGAGAACGTCGATTTCCTGGGTGTGGCTGGCGGTTTCGGCGGCATCGGCGGCTTCTTCCACGACGGCCGAGCGGTCCTTTTCCGCTAGGTCTTCGAGCGAAATCGGCTGCCGCCGGCGGAAAACATCGCACCCGATGTTGCGCGCCGTGCTGAAAAGATATGCACGCGGCTCGACGATCGTGCCCGCCGAATGGGTCCGGATGAGCCGCGCGTAGGCCTCCTGCACGAGATCGTCGATATCCCGGAGCGAAGGAAAACGCCGCCGCAGAAATGCGCGCAGTTCCGGCTCGTGCGGCTGCACGTGCGCGGCGAACCACTGGCCGAGTTCGGAATCGGGCGGAGGCATGGGGCGGGTAAACCGATGCGCGGTGTGCAGCACATTTCCGCGCGTGTCGATTTCCTTCTTCGTGCGCGCGGCGGAGAAAGCATGCACGCGTTGGGCGGCCCCGTGGGGCCGTCGGTATGGGATCCACCTGTTACATGTTAGCTGGATCGGGGACAACGGACCTGCTCGTGATAATCCCGAATGCAGGGGGGAGCAGCGCCGAGTTCATCTGCTGACATGTAACAGGCAGACCAAGTCCAGAAATACCCCGCGGCTATTCGCGCGCGAGCCGCCGCTTCCCCGCAATGGCGCGCAGTTCTTTCGCGGTCAGGAGGTCCTTTTCCCGCCCGAGGGCTTCCTTGGCCGCAATCAAGTCTTCCAGCGAAATCACCGCGCAGCTCATGCCGAAGACGTCCGCCCGCATGGCGCGTTCCCGGAGGCGCGCAAAATCGCCCACCCCGAGCACGGACGTGATGATATCGATGATCCCATCGGTGGTCTCGAGGTAGAGGTTCTGCAGCGATTGGCCCGGCGCCGGAACCTCGAGGAACGACAGCCTGCGATGCGACTGCCGGTGCACGGGTTTAAGGTCGGCCAGTGCCTTCCGTATCTTTTCGATATT